>JBGQLL010000070.1:0-13221 GCA_041500065.1 Pseudolabrys sp. | reverse complement strand
TCGTATCATCGGCCGCAGTCGCGTTAATACCCTTGTATCCGGAGGCACCGGCTCGGGAAAAACCACGCTCCTTAACTGCCTCACACAATTCATCGACGACGACGAGCGCATCATCACTTGTGAAGACGCTGCGGAATTGCAGCTCCAACAGCCTCACGTCGTACGGTTGGAAACGCGACCGCCCAACCTCGAGGGCGAAGGGCAGGTCACCATGCGCGACCTCGTGCGAAACTGCCTGCGTATGCGGCCGGAACGCATCATCGTCGGCGAAGTGCGCGGACCGGAAGCATTCGACCTGCTGCAGGCCATGAATACCGGTCACGACGGCTCGATGGGCACCCTGCACGCCAACAATCCACGCGAAGCGCTTTCCCGATTGGAGTCCATGATCACGATGGGCGGCTTTTCACTGCCGTCCCGGACCATCCGCGAAATGATCTGCGCCTCAGTCGACGTCGTAATTCAGGCCGCGCGGTTGCGCGACGGCTCGCGCAAAATCACTCACGTCACCGAAGTGATGGGGATGGAAGGCGACGTGATCGTTACCCAGGACATTTTCCTTTACGACATGGAAGGGGAGGACGCCAAAGGCAATATCGTCGGTCGCCATCGGTCAACCGGCATTGGTCATCCACGTTTCTGGGACCGTGCTCGCTACTATGGTGAGGAAAAGCGACTGGCCGCCGCGCTCGACGCCGCGGAAGCCTCCAACGAAGCCATCCGGGCCTAAGCGGAGCGCGTGGTGCAGATTATCGCTGTCTTCTTCCTTGTCGCAGTCGCCATCGGCGGAGTGGTCTACGTATTTCTCTATCCGTCCTTGTCCGGCGAGCGCAAAGTTGAGCAGCGGATGCAGAGCGTCGCCAGGACGGAACCGCTTACGCGCGTTGCCCGCGGACCTCAGAAATCCCGCCGCGATGTCGTCGAGTCCTCTCTCAAGGACTTCGAAGAACGCCACAAGAAAAGCAAAAGGGTGCCTCTCTCGGTTCGAATCGCACGTGCCGGGCTGTCCTGGTCGAAACGACAATTTGCAATAATTTCAGCCATCATTGGATTAGGCATGTTCGCCTTCGGCTACCTGTCGGGCACCGGTCTGCTGGGTGCGGCAGGGCTCGGCTTTGCCGGAGCTTTTGGCGTTCCACGCTGGCTTCTGTCCTTCTTAAAAAAGCGCCGCGAGGCCCGATTTATTGACGCACTTCCGGACGCGGTCGACATCATCGTGCGCGGCGTCAAGGCCGGACTACCGCTGCTTGATTGTATAAAAATGATCACCATGGAGGCGCCCGACCCTCTGAAGACGGAATTCCGCATGATCATGGAAACGCAAGCCATTGGCATGCCGCTTGGCGAGGCTTGCAGCAAACTCTATGAGCGAACGCCGCTACCGGAGGCAAATTTCTTCGGGATCGTCGTGGCGATCCAACAGAAAGCGGGCGGAAATCTTTCAGAAGCGCTCGGCAACCTTTCGAAGGTGCTGCGCGATCGCAAAAAAATGCGGGCCAAGATTCAAGCGATGTCGCAAGAGGCCAAAGCCTCCGCAGCCATCATTGGTGCACTGCCGATCGCCGTGATGATATTGGTCTACATTACCAGTCCTCAGTACATCTCGTTGCTGTTCACCAACCCGATGGGCCACATCATGCTGGCCGGATCTGCGGTCTGGATGACAATGGGCGTACTGGTGATGAAAAAAATGATCAATTTCGATTTTTAGGCAGCCCTCCGATGATCGAGTTTCTGATTAGCGCACTCAACGTCAAGACGCTAACGATGCTACTTGCAGCGGTCGCAGCGACCGCCACAGTGCTGACGCTCGCAATGCCTCTCGTTTTTGTGAACCCGCTCGACAAGCGCATGCGAGCAGTAGCGCTCGAACGTGAGAAAATTCGTCAGCGTGAACGCGAGCGCATGGCGCAGGAAAATCAGAAGGTCAAATTACGGCAAACGCCAAAGCAGTATGTCCAGACCATTGTCGATCAATTCAACCTCAGCAAGTGGGTCGGACAGGAAGAGGCGCGACTCAAACTCATACAAGCTGGCTATCGCGGTCAGGCGCCCTATGTGACCTACCTATTCGTTCGCATGGTGGCTCCCGTAGTGTGCTTTTTGTTCGCCCTAGTCTATCTATTCGTTGTGCTCAATTTTGATCAGCCGGCTACGATCAAAATTGGTATCTGTATTGCCGCCGCTTACGTCGGCATGCAACTGCCGCTCCTCTTGCTCAAGAACAAGATCAATCGCCGGCAGTTATCCATTAAGCGTGCTTTCCCCGACACGCTCGACCTGCTGCTGATTTGCGTGGAATCGGGCATGTCGATTGAGGCCGCCTTCAGAAAAGTCAGTGACGAAGTGGGCACCCAATCGGTCGCACTGGCGGAAGAACTGACTCTGACGACGGCCGAATTGTCCTATTTGCCGGATCGGCGCCAGGCCTATGAAAACCTTGCCAAGCGGACGGATCTCGATGGCGTGAAATCGGTCTGCATGGCCCTGCAGCAAGCCGAGCGCTATGGAACACCGCTCGCGACCATGCTGCGGGTGATGGCGCAGGAAAATCGCGACATGCGTATGTCGGAAGCGGAGAAAAAAGCGGCCGGGTTGCCGCCGAAACTTACAGTGCCGATGATCCTGTTTTTCCTGCCGGTGCTGTTCATAGTCATTCTTGGACCGGCCGCGATCAAGGTGATGGCATTACAGTAGCGGTCCGCGGTGCCGTTCGGCCGAACGACTTCAACAGTAGTCAGGAGCCCACATCAGGCGTGGGCACATGGGCGCGGCCCATTTTCTTCTGGTCGCGCTGCTGCGCGAGCATCTCCCGCAGGTATTCTACATTGGCGGCGGCTTCTTTCTCAGGCAGGTCAGCGCGGGCGATTTTTTCTGCTTCCTCAAAACGACCGCGCAGGCCGACCACCAATGCGAGATTCTGGCGCGCTTTGGGGCTGGCATTCGGCTGTGCCACCGCGCGCCGCAGTGTGACTTCAGCGTTTTTCAGATCCTTCGTCAGAAGATAGGACAATCCGAGGTTGGAGAGCACGGTCGGCTCGTCGGGCACGATTTTGAGCGCAGATGCATAGTGCCGCTGAGCCTCGGCATGGCGACCTAACTGATCGAGCACCGCACCTTGTACATTGAGGATGCGCCAATCCGGATTATCAGGCGTGTGTGCCCGCTCGAGCGTCTCGAGCGCCTGCTGATACTTGCCGACTTCGGTCAGCGCACGCCCATAGGCACCCAGCAGTGGCATGCTATGCGGGTTACGGATTGAGGCTTGCTCGAGCACGGCCACCGCTTGTGCGCGCTGATCAGTTGCGCGCAATGCGCGCGCGTAGGCGATAGCCGCATCAGCGTCGTTCGGATTTTCGCGATAGCGCGCTCCCAAGGTGTCCAGGGAACGCCGCCATTCGTCCTGGCTGGCTGGAGCAAGATTCGCGTCCGCTATCGAGCCGGTGGTCTCGCGGGAGCCAATATTGGAGCAGCCGCCCGCCGATAAGGCCAAGGCCGCCACCACGGCAGCCGAGGCAAGCAGATAAGTGGCGCGGGTTCTCAGCAGCATAACCCGAGCAATAAAACGTTAACCCTAACGACTGGTTAACTTGTAAACTGCTTTGTCCAACGGGTTTATGATTGTCGCATGGACCTAGGCCTTTCCAAAAAAGAGACCGCGCTGCGGGAGAAAGCGCGCACATTCGCGCTGCAAGTCGCACGTCCACGCGCTGCGGCGGTCGACCGGGACGAGCAGTACCCGTGGGACATTATCAAAGCGCTGCAAGAGAACGGCTTTCTTGGCATGACAATGCCGAAGGCACTGGGTGGGCAAGACTGTTCTTTCCTTGACGCCGTGCTGGTGATTGAGGAAATGGCCAAATGCTGCACCGTGACGGCACGTATCGTGGTCGAAACCAATATGGGGGCTATATCGACCGTGATGGCCTATGGCAGCGAGCCGCAGAAAAAGCTGGCAGCCCGGCTAGTTCTCGAGGGTGACAAGCCCGCGATCTGCATCACGGAGCCGGAGGCGGGCTCCGACACTACAGCGATGACCACCCGCGCCGACAGGCGCGGCGACGTTTATGTCATCAATGGCCGCAAGCATTGGATCACCGGCGCCGGCGTTTCACGCCTGCATTTGATCTTTGCACGTGTCTTCGATGAACGCGGCGAGGAACTTGGAATTGGTGGCTTCCTTGCCGTGCGTGATGAATCCAAAGGTCTGCGCGTCGGAAGGCGCGAGCAAACCATGGGCCTGCGCGGCATGCCGGAAGGTGAGATTATCTTCGAAGATCTTCAGGTCCCCACGACGATGGCGGTGTTGCCGCCCTCCGGTTTTCGTCGTGGCTTTGCCGATTTGATGAATGCTTACAATAGCCAACGCGTTGGCGCCGGCACGGTTGCCATGGGCATTGCCGCGGGGGCACTCGATCATGCGCTCGGTTGGGCGAAAACACGCGAACAGTTCGGGCGGCCGATCGGTGAATTCCAAGGCCTTCAATGGATGCTCGCCGATATGGAGGTTCAGCTTAACGCCGCACGTCTGATGCTTTATCAGGCTGCCCGATCACGTGGCCCCGACAACAGCGCTTTTCCCGATCCAATGCTCGCGGCGCAAGCAAAACTTTTCGCGTCTGAAACCTCCATCAAGGTCGTCAGTGATGCGTTGCAGATCCTTGGCGCGCGCGGCTATTCGCGTGAATTGCCATTGGAGCGGATGACTCGCGACGTGCGCATGTTCACGATCGGCGGAGGAACGGCACAAGTGCTGCGAACGCTGGTCGCTTCCAAGATGCTCGGATGGAAATTGCCGCAAACACGCGATGGCTACATGCCAAAGCCTTCGATGCGCGACGCCGCGGAGTAATCATGCATCCAGTCTTTGCGAGCGCCGGCAAAGCGCAGGCGATACCGATCTGGTTTGTCCATGCTGGAAACTTCGATTCGATATGCAAGGACATCGACGAACAAGGACGTATGTTTGTTGCTGCTTCGGGCTTTGAGGCCAAGGCCGGCCGGCTGATGCTCCTCCCCGCCGCGAACGGGGCACTCGCGGGAATATTGTTTGGGATCGAAGCCCCAGGCGAAACTGAGATTGACCGCTTCCGGCCCGGACAGCTGTCCGGCCTGTTGCCGGCGGGTAACTATCGTTTCGCCAATGCACCGCACGACGCGCGGTTGGCCGCGCTCGCCTTTGCAATCGGCGCTTATCAGTTTGCCCGCTACCGTAAAAAAGAAACACGCAATGTACGCCTTGAGGTCCCGGACGGCGTCGACGGCGACGATCTAACTCGTATCGTCGAGGGGGTAACACTTTGTCGGGATCTCACCAACACGCCGTCCAACGATATGGGGCCATCGGAGTTGGAAGCGGCCAGCCGCGCCCTTGCAAAGCAGCACGGCGGCAAACTGCAAGTCACGAGCGGCGAAGCGCTCGCAAAAAATTTTCCGCTAGTGCATGCGGTCGGCGCCGGCTCAGCGCGAGCATCACGATTGATCGATATGACCTGGGGCAAGGCCGGCGACCCAAAAATCACGCTTGTCGGCAAGGGGGTCTGCTTCGATACCGGTGGGCTCGACATCAAACCCGATACCGGCATGCTCAATATGAAGAAGGATATGGGCGGAGCCGCCACTGCACTGGCGCTCGCTCACATGATCATGGCTCGCGATTTGAAGGTCAGACTGCGCGTCATCATTCCAGCGGTAGAGAATTCGATCTCCGGTACCAGCTTCCGTCCGCGCGACGTCTTCGTATCGCGTAAGGGCATTTCGGTGGAAATCGGCAATACCGATGCGGAGGGCCGTCTGGTTCTGGCTGACGCCCTCGCGCTTGCCGACGAGGACAAGCCTGCGCTGATGATCGACTTTGCCACCCTCACGGGTGCCGCGCGCGTCGCGCTTGGGCCCGAGGTAGCACCGTTCTTCACTGATGACGACACACTCGCTGACGAACTCGCGCGCGCCGGCGCCGCAGAGAACGATCCACTTTGGCGAATGCCATTATGGCGGCCGTACGAAGCGATGCTGGATTCAAAGGTCGCCGATCTCAACAACGTCGCGACAGGTGGCCATGGTGGAGCAATTACAGCCGCGCTGTTCTTGCGTCGCTTCGTCGCGACAAAATCCTGGCTTCACTTCGATATCTTCGCCTGGACACCGACAGCAAAGCCGGGACGCCCGGAAGGCGCCGAGTGCCAGGTTGCGCGCGCGCTCTACGCCCTCCTCTGTGGCCGCTATTCCTAATGGTCGCACTCGATCCCCGCATAAATCCGTTTCGCCCCGAAATCGCGGCGAAACATTTGCAGGGCCAGGTCGAGGCCAAACGATTTGTCGAAGGTACCCATCGCCAAGTGGTCGAGCCGGTCACATCGTTGCGCCGCGCGCCGTCGCACGACGCACGGCTCGATACTGAAGCGTTACTCGGCGAGCGCGTGATGGTTTACGAAACGACCGAGGAGGGCTGGGCCTGGGGTCAGCTGGAAACCGACGGCTATGTCGGCTGGCTTTCCGCCAATTCGCTCGCAGCAAGTGGCCCGGCACCGACCCACAAGGTCGCGGCTCTGCGTGCATTGGCATTCCCGGGACCGGACATTAAACTTCCTCCGATCGCAGCGCTGCCAATGGGCGCGCGGCTGACCATCGCTCGGCTGGACGAACGCTTCGCCGTCACTGCGTCCGGGTGGCATGTGCCGGAAGCCTATCTCGCACCGATAAAGACGCGGCAGCGGGATTTCGTTGCCGTGGCTGAACAGTTTCTGGGCACACCTTATCTGTGGGGTGGCAAGACCTCGCTCGGGTTGGACTGCTCGGGTCTTGTCCAGGTCTCCCTTCTGGCCGCCGGTATTGCGTGCCCCCGCGACAGCGACATGCAGGAGCTGGGGGTCGGAAAATTATCATCACTCGCGACCCTACGCCGCGGCGATCTGCTGTTCTGGAAGGATCATGTTGCCGTTGCTCGTGATCCGGAGACCCTGATCCACGCAAATGCACATCATATGATGGTTGCGTTCGAATCGCCCACGGAGGCGATTGCGCGCATTAAGGCAGCAGGAAGTGAAATCACCGCGGTAAAACGGGTGGCCTAACGCAGCAGTCCGGCGATGCTCGCCCGATTGAGCGCCAGCCATTGCAATCCGATGATCATCGGGCTGCCGCGCATCGTGTGGCGGTCGAGCGCACTGATTGCGGCATCGATCGAAACACGGTGGACAAAAAGCCGCTCACCGTCAGGTGTTGTCAGGGGGCCCTCATGCACTGTCACGGCGTCGACGGCGGCGAGAAAGATCGTGATCTCCTCATCCGTCACCCCCGGCGTACTCAGAAAAGTAAACAGCTCGACTACCTTCCCCGGTTCAACGCCGATCTCCTCCTTACACTCACGCCGTGCCGCTTCCATCAGCGATTCGCCCACCTCGACCCGCCCCGCCACGAACTCGACGAGATCGCCACGACCATTGGCGAGATGCGCAGGTAGGCGGAATTGGCGGATCAATACAATTTCCTGACGCGCGACATCGATCGGTATCACCACGATGACCTTGCCCGCGATCAGAACGTCGCGTTCCTGCACGACCGGACCGTCCTTATCCTGCAAGGTGACGTTATAGCGATGATAATCGCGGTAGGCTTTGGCAAGCATTTGCGGGCGAGACAGAAAAACGTCCGCAGGCAAATCTGCAAGCTCTCGCCGTTTGGACATCAGTTGTTACTGCGACACAATGCCCTCGGGGGCGGTTTCCAACTTGAAGGCAGCCGCGAATAGTGCGCGCGTGTAGTCAGTCTTTGGTGCCTTGAACAATTCCGCGGCTGCACCTTCTTCAACCGCCTTGCCGTTGCGCATCACGAGGAGGCGACTTGCGAGTGCCGCCACGACACGCAAGTCATGCGAAATAAACATGAATGTTAAATCGTGGCGCTTCTGCAGATCTCGCAACAGGTCAACCATCTGCGACTGAATGAGCATATCCAGCGCGCTGGTGGGCTCGTCGAGCACGATGAACGTCGGCTCCAGGACCAGCGCGCGAGCGAGTGCAACGCGTTGGCGTTGGCCGCCTGAGAACTCATGCGGATAGCGGTAACGGGTTTGCGGGTCTAGCCCAACATCATTCAGCGCAGCGACAACGCGTTGCTCTCGTTCCGCGCGCGAGAGCCCCGGATGATGGACCCACAAGCCCTCTTCAATGATGTCCGATATCGACATGCGTGGAGATAACGAGCCGTACGGGTCCTGGAACACGATCTGCATGGCGTGACGGAAGGGGCGCATTTGCTTGAACTTGAGGCCTTCGATGGCGTGCCCCATGAACACGATTGGACCCGCGGAGGAAATGAGCCGCAAGATAGCGAGACCAAGAGTAGTCTTGCCGGAGCCCGATTCCCCAACAACACCGAGAGTCTCACCTTTTCGCAATTCAATGCTGACACCATCGACTGCCTTGATGTGTCCGACCACCTTGCGCAACACACCGCGCTTGACCGGAAACCACACTTTCAGGTCTTTCGTCTCGATAACTATCGGCGCACCCGGCCGGGGCGGCGCCGGGTCAGGCTTCGGCTCAGCGGCCAACAACGCACGGGTGTAGGGGTGTTCAGGCGCCGTAAATACACGTTCGACCTCGCCCTGCTCGACGATCTCCCCGCGCTGCATCACGCAAACCCTGTCTGCAAGCTTGCGCACGATGCCGAGGTCATGGGTGATGAACAGCATCGACATCCCGAGCTGTGTTTGAGTGTCTTTAAGCAGCTTCAGAATTTGGGCCTGGACTGTCACGTCAAGAGCCGTCGTGGGCTCATCCGCGATCAACAGTTCCGGCTCATTGGCGAGCGCCATAGCGATCATCACACGCTGGCGCTGGCCACCCGAGAGCTGATGCGGATAGCTTCCGAGCCGACCGGCCGGATCAGGGATGCCCACCTGCCCCAGTAACTCGACAATTCGGCTGCGCGCGGCCTCGCCATTAAGTCCTTGATGTAATGATAAAATTTCTCTGATCTGCTTTTCAATCGTGTGCAGCGGATTGAGCGAGGTCATCGGCTCCTGGAAGATGATCGCGATGTCATTTCCCCGCACTTCCCGAATTTCCTGCTCGCGCATGGTCAGCAATTCGCGACCCTGAAACTTGATGCTGCCCGATGGATGATGCGCAGCCGGATATGGCAACAACTTCATCACAGACAATGCGGTGATCGACTTCCCGGAGCCAGACTCGCCGACCAGTGCCATCGTCTCACCCTTGCGGATATCGAACGACACGCGATTGACCGCCAGCACCTCCCGGCTTCCGTTTCCGAAGGCAATTGACAGATCGCGAATGGAAAGAATCGGTTCGGGCGTATTCATCGGAACGTCTTCCTTGGATCGAAAGCGTCGCGCACTGCCTCGCCGATGAAGATCAAAAGCGACAGCATGAATGCGATGCTGAAAAAGCCGGTGAAGCCGAGCCACGGTGCCTGCACGTTTGCTTTGCCTTGCGACAGCAGTTCACCGAGCGAGGGTGAGCCAGGTGGGAGTCCAAAACCCAGGAAGTCGAGTGCGGTCAGCGTCATCACCGACGACGATAGTATGAACGGCAGGAAGGTCATGGTCGCCACCATCGCGTTCGGCAAAAGATGGCGGAAGATGATGACCATATTGGACACGCCGAGAGCGCGCGCCGCCTGAATGTATTCGAAATTGCGGCCGCGCAGAAATTCCGCACGCACGAGGCCGACGAGTGAGACCCAGGAGAACAAGAGCAGTATGCCCAACAATACAAAGAAGCCTGGCACCAGTACGGAAGATATGATCAACAGCAGATAGAGCGATGGGATCGAGGTCCAGATCTCGATGAACCGCTGGAAGAGTAGATCCGTCCAGCCGCCGAAATAACCTTGCAAGGCGCCCGCAGCGATACCGATGATCGAAGAAATGATAGTAAGCGTCAGACCGAACAATACCGATATGCGGAATCCATAGATCAGTCGAGCCACGACGTCGCGACCGCCGTCGTCGGTGCCCAGCCAGTTGGTCTCAACTTCATCACATTTGGCAAAGCCATGGGTGGCAGCGAACTCGCAATCTTTTTTCGTCAGGAGCCATGTGGGTTTGGACGGGAACGGTGATGGCGGCTTGCTAACCTGTGTGTTGTAAGAGAAACGCACCGGAGGCCAGATGATGATGCCTCCCTCCTTGTGGATCAGGTCCATCAGGTAGTCGTCGCGATAGTCGGCGGCAGTGCCGAACAGGTTCGGATCCTGTTCTTTGGCGAAGGCGGTGTCGGGATAAGTGATGATCGCCGGGAAAAAGGGTCGCCCGTTTACAAATATGAAAATCGGCTTGTCGTTGCAGATAAACTCGGCAAATAACGAGACGACAAACATCGTCAGAAAAATCCACAACGCCCAATAGCCGCGCCGGTTGGCCTTGAAATTCTCCCACCGACGTTTGTTGAGTGGTGAAAGCCCGATTGCCTTCATTGTTGGCGGCGCCGCCAACCCCATCGGCGAAACGGCTGCGGTATCTGGTGGCTTGATCCCGGCGCGAACGTCCACTTCAGACCTCCCGCGTCTCAAAGTCGATACGCGGATCGATCCACGTGTACGTCAGATCGGAGATCAAGTTCACAACCACGCCGATGAGCGAGAAAATGTAGAGCGTGGCGAACACCACCGGATAGTCACGGTTGAGAACGCTTTCGAACCCAAGCAAGCCGAGGCCATCAAGCGAAAAAATCGTCTCGATCAGCAGCGACCCGGTGAAGAAAGCGTGCACGAAGGCGGAAGGAAATCCCGCGATGACTATCAGCATCGCGTTACGGAATACGTGTCCGTAGAGCACCTGATTTCTCGTACAGCCTTTGGCACGTGCGGTGAGCACGTATTGCTTGCGGATTTCTTCAAGGAACGAGTTCTTGGTCAACAGCGTCATCGTGGCGAAGGCCGAGAGTGCCATTGAAATAATCGGCAACGTCAGATGCCAGAAATAGTCGAGGATTTTCTGCCACCACGGCAATTGCCACCAGTTTTCAGACACCAGCCCGCGCAAGGGAAACCAATCAAAGAACGACCCGCCTGCAAACAGGATGATCAGCAGGATTGCAAACAGAAAGCCAGGAATAGCGTAGCCAATCACGATTACAGTGGAGGTCCACATATCGAAACGCGAACCATCATCCATCGCCTTGCGGATGCCGAGAGGGATTGAAATCAGATAGGTCAGCAATGTCATCCAAATGCCCAGCGACATCGACACCGGCAGCTTTTCTTTGATCAATTGCAACACGCTGACATCGCGAAAATAACTTTTGCCGAAGTCAAATCGTATGTAGTTCCACAGCATCAGCGCGAAACGCTCAGGCGCGGGCTTGTCGAAGCCGAACTGCTTTTCGAGTTTCTTGATGAACTCTGGATCGAGTCCCTGAGCGCCGCGATACTTGGAGTTCGTCGCGTCGACTTGCGATGCGCCTTGCGCCATGCCACGGCTGCCAAAATCTCCTCCGGCGGAACCGGAAATGCGCGAAGTTGCGCCCGTGTCCGAACCAGTGAGCTTGGCGATCACCTGCTCGACCGGGCCGCCGGGAGCAAACTGCACGACGACGAACGCCACCAGCATGATGCCGAACATGGTCGGCACGATGAAAAGAATGCGACGGATGATATAGGCGGTCATGCGTCCCTCAGTATGTCATTCCCTAGCCGACGGAAAGCTGCAGCGTCGTTCTTATCCCTTGTTCCGATTTTTCCGCGTTGCAGCGTTGCCGTTATCCTCTTTGTTGTAGTTTTGCCGCCTTGTCGTAATCGTACCACCAGGTCTCAGGAATACCGCGGAAATAGCGAGGTTTGCCGGCCGGGTGGCCAAAGACGTCCCAATAGGCGATCCAGTGCGACCCTTTGTACCAATGCGGGATCCAGTAGCGCCCGGCACGGATAACGCGGTCAAGCGCTTTACAGGCGGCCGTCAACTCATCCCGCGTTTTGGCGGCTATGATGATATCGACAAGCGCATCCACGGCCGGATCGGCAATGCCGGCAAGATTCTGCGACCCCTTTGTTGCGGCAGCTTGCGATGAAAAAAACGTTCGCAGCGAATCGCCAGGAGTTGCCGAAAAGCTGAAGCGCTCAACGGTGATATCGAAATCGAAGCCGTCCACGCGCGCGCGATACTGTACCGGATCGACGACTCGCAAGGTCGCGTCGATGCCGAGCACGCCAAGATTCTTGATGTAAGGCAGGTGATGCGGTTGGAACGTCGGCTCATCGATCAGGAACTCGATCGTGATCGCCTTTCCATTCGGCAACACTCGCTTGCCGTTCTTTAGCCCACAGCCGGCGTCATTGAGCAGTTGTGCGCCGCGCCTTAACCACTGGCGGTCCTGTCCCGACGCGTCCGTGACCGGCGGCACATATGGTTCACCGAACACTTCGTCCGGGACTTTGCCTCGAAACGGTTCGAGCAACGCGAGCTCGGCGACATCCGGTTTGCCTTTCGCCATCATCGGTGAATTCTGGAACACCGAATGGGTGCGTTCGTAGGAACCGTACATGATGTTCTTGTTGGTCCACTCAAAATCGAACGCATCGATCAGGGCTTCGCGCACGCGCCGGTCCTTGAATTTGTCTCGCCGCGTATTGATGAACCAGCCCTGTGCTCCCGAAGGCGTATCATCGGGGAGCACATCCCGCTTGACGCGCCCATCCTTGAATGCCGGAAAGTCGTAGCGTGTCGCCCAGGTGCGTGACGTGAACTCCTCGCGAAACAGATAATTCTTTGCCGTGAAACCTTCGAATCCGACCTCGCGATCGCGGTAATATTCGAAGCGGACTGCGTCAAAATTACCCTGTCCGCGTGAAACAGGAAGATCGGCGCCCCACCAACCCTTTACGCGCTCGTACTCGATGAAATGCCCAACCTGAAAGCGGCCGACTTTGTAGGCGCCGCTGCCGAGCGGGACGTCCAGCGTCGATTCATCGAATGGTTTTTTTGAATAATAGGCGTGCGAAAAGATCGGCAATGCGGCGACGAACAAGGGTACGTCGCGGCCGCGTTTTTCAGCAAAGCGCACGACAACGGTGCGATCGTCTGCCGCTTCCGCGCCTGTGAAGTCGCGCAGCTGTTGCGTTATGATCGGATGACCCTTCTCTTTCAGCGTCGCGAGCGACCAGGCTACATCATGCGCCGTCAGCGTTGTGCCGTCGTGGAATTTTGCTTGCGCACGCAACGTAAAGCGATAGGTCAGCCCATCGTCTGAAATGCGA
>JBGQLL010000069.1:0-13306 GCA_041500065.1 Pseudolabrys sp. | reverse complement strand
ATCATCTACGGCTTCACTGCTGACGGCTTCACTCACCGGGAACTTCGAGACTATGTCGAGGACGTGCGCTCGAAGCTGCTGCACGTCTCCGATGTCTCGAAAATCGAAATTCTGGGCGCGCAGGACGAGAGGATCTTTGTCGAATTCTCGATGGAAGAGCTCGCCAGCCTTGGCATTGACCGCTCCGCCCTGATCGCAGCGCTCCAGGCACAGAACGTCGTGCAACCGGCCGGTTCGATACAGACTGGCAACGAAACATTATCGCTTCGTGTGTCGGGGGCTTTCCGATCCGAACAAGATGTTGCAAACGTCAACTTCGCAGTCGGGGGGCGCATGCTGCGCCTGAGCGACATTGCGCAGGTCCGTCGCGGCTTTGCCGATCCTCCGCAGCCGCTGTTTCGCGTCAACGGACAGCCAGCCATCGGCCTTGCCATTGCCATGCGTGAAGGCGGCGACATCCTGGCCCTTGGCAAAAATATCCAGCAGGCAATGGCCGAGGCCACCGCGCAATTGCCGCTCGGCATAGAACCGAAACTCGTAGCCGATCAGGCTGCGACGGTCGAGAGCGCTATTTCCGAGTTCATGACGTCGCTCTGGCAAGCGGTCGGGATCATCCTCGTGGCAAGCTTTGTGAGTCTCGGCCTCCGTCCCGGTCTGGTCATTGCCCTCGCGATTCCTCTGACGCTCGTCGTGGTTTTTTCTGTGATGCAGATATCCAGCATCGATATGCAACGCATCTCGCTGGGCGCCCTTATCATCGCGCTCGCGCTGATGGTTGACGATGCCATGACGACCACCGATGCCATGCTTACCCGGCTGGCGCAGGGCGACGACAAAGTGCAAGCCGCAACCTTCGCTTTTCGCACTTATGCGTTCGCCATGCTCGCCGGTACCTTGGTGACGATCGCAGGCTTCGTCCCCGTCGGTTTTGCGGCCAGCGGCGCGGGCGAATATACTTTCACGCTCTTTGCGGTCGTCACCATTGCGCTGATCGCGTCGTGGTTCGTCGCCGTTCTATTCACGCCGCTGCTGGGGGTCGCCATTTTGACCCCGCCCAAGGCGGCAACCTCATCGGAGCCCGGCTGGGTATTTCGAACTTATCGGACGTTCCTCACCGGGGCTCTGCGGGTAAAATGGCTGACGCTCGCCATCACGATCGCCATGTTTATCGCGTCCCTATTCGCGATACGGCTCATTCCCAATCAATTCTTCCCGTCGTCGGACCGGCCTGAACTACTCGTCGACATGACGCTGCCGCAAAATGCGTCGATCTTTGCCAGCGAAACCGTCGCGCGTCGCTTGGACGGCATCCTCAAAGGGGATCCGGACGTCGCACGCTGGAGCACCAACGTCGGCCGCGGCGCAATCCGGTTCTACCTGCCGCTGAACGTCCAGCTTCCGAACAATTTCTTCAGCCAAGCCGTGGTCGTCGCCAAGGACGTCCCCGCGCGTGAGCGTCTGCGGGCGAAGCTCGAGAAGGTTCTCGCCGAGGAGTTCCCCAGCCTCGTCAGTCGTGTCTCTACGCTCGAGCTCGGCCCGCCGGTCGGATGGCCGGTGCAGTATCGCGTCAGCGGCCCGGAGATCGCGCAGGTGCGAGACATCGCCCTGAAGCTGGCCCAGGTCGTCGCGAAAAACCCGCAGGTCGTCCACGTCAACTTCGACTGGTTCGAGCCGGCCCGGCAGGTGCGCATCCAGATCGACCAGAACGAAGCGCGCCTCCTGGGGCTGAGCTCGCAGGCGCTCGCGGGCGTGCTCAATACTGTCATATCGGGTAGCTCGATCACGCAAGTGCGCGACGACATTTATCTTGTCGACGTCGTCATGCGCGCGACCGACGAGCAGCGCGTGTCGCTCGATACATTACGGAGCATCCAGGTCCCGCTACCGAACGGACGGACTGTGCCACTCAGCCAATTTGCGACATTCCAATATGATCAGGAGCAACCCCTGGTCTGGCGCCGCGACCGGATTCCGACCTTAACGGTTCAGGCCGACGTCAGAACGGGCATTCTCCCGGAAACAGTGATAAGCGCACTGGCGCCGTCCATTGTGGAACTGTCCAAGACCCTGCCGCGGCCCTATCAGATCGTGGTCGGCGGGGTGGTTGAGGACAGCGCGAAAGCGCAGGCCTCGGTGATCGCCGTCGTGCCGGCGATGCTGATGATCATGTTCACCGTACTGATGGTGCAGCTGCGGAGTTTCTCGCGCCTTTTCATCGTCCTCAGCGTGGGGCCGCTCGGACTGATCGGTGTAGTCGGGGCGCTGCTGCTGTCCGGAAAGCCGCTCGGCTTCGTCGCCATCCTCGGCATTTTGGCGCTGCTCGGCATGATCACCAAAAACGCCGTGATACTGATCGGGCAAATTGAAGCCGAACAGAGTCAGGGCAAAAGCGTTTGGCAGGCAACCGTCGACGCAAGCAGCACTCGCTTCCGCCCCATCATGCTCACGGCGATTTCCACTGTGCTCGGCATGATTCCGATCGCTCCCACGGTGTTTTGGGGGCCGATGGCTTTCGCAATCATGGGAGGATTGCTGGTTGGGACAATTCTCACGTTGGTCTTCCTGCCAACTTTGTACGTGACTTGGTTCGGGGGGAAAGAAAATTCACCTGATAGTCAGCCTGCCAGCGCGCGCATGAGGCCACAAGCGAGCTAACGATGTCTGACCTCGCAATCGTCCTCGTGCTCCTTGTTGCCGCGATTGTCATGTTCGCGATCAACAAGCCTCGCCTGGACGCCGTCGCGCTCATCATGCTCGTGGCGTTGCCCTTAAACGTCTCCTCCCCAACCGAGCTGGGTGGATTGCCGCTGTTTGATCTTGCGCGCGCTGGATGGCTGCGCCAATTGGACCACGGTCCAATAGCCCCCGGGGTGCCCGGCCTGCCCTCGCTGGTATCAGGGAAATATCAACATAAACCGCCTAGAAGGATCCAAAGACCGAACCAAGCATAATAACCGCCGCTAGCGCGAGTATGGCGCTGACAATTCCAACCATCACGATATCGAAGTAGCTCTCGCGGTGTGTCGACCCACAAACCGCGAGAAGCGTGACGACGGCTCCATTGTGGGGAAGGCTATCCAGGGTCCCCGACGCGATAACAGCGACCCGGTGAAGCAAGGCCGGATCCATGCCGATTTCCGCTGCGCGGGCCATGTAAGTGCTTCCCAGAGCATCGAGTGCAATTGTCAGACCCCCCGACGCCGACCCCGTTAGCGCGGCGAGAACATTGGTTGCGGTCGCAAGGGAGACAAGCGGGCCTCCCGCGATGCCGAGCACCCAATCGCGAACCAGCGCGAACGCGGGCATCTCCGCCACGACTGCGCCGAAGCCGACGAGGCTCGCCACGCTGAGTGCAGGAAGCACAGAGGCATTGGCGCCAGCATCAACTGTTTCACGCAAAGTCGGCAGTCGTCCAAAATTGACCGCTAGTACCGCGACAATGGCGCAGGCCAATGCTGTGACGACCGCCCAAACACCACCGACCGCAGCCAGCGACGTTTCCCCCCAGCGCGGCTCCGCGAGATAAGAGACGTCGAGCCTTGGTAGAATAACGAGCGACATCAGCATGTTAACGACGATCACGACGACGAGCGGAAGCGCGGCGGCTATCGGCGATGGCGCAACATCAGCGGTTCGTCCGTGGTCCAGTTCGGCCGGATCGAACTCATGCGCGGTCGTGGCACGCTCGCGCGCCATTTTGACCCTCTCGGCCTGCTCAGGCTGAGTCGGGGCATTGCTGTCGCCGAAGCCCTGGCCCAAATGACGCGCTTTAGCCTCAGCGCGATTGAGCCACCACATACCGAATCCGAACATGATGACCGACGCCACAATGCCGAGCCCCGGGGCCGCGAATGGCGTTGTTCCGAAGAACGGCATTGGAATTGCGTTCTGGATCGACGGCGTCCCGGGTAACGCCGACATCGTGAACGTGGAGGTCCCAAGGGCAATAGCGGCGGGCATCAGATGGCGCGGCACTCCGGCCCCTCTAAAGAGCTCCTGCGCCATAGGACCGATGACAAAGAACGCAACGAAGAGACTGACGCCGCCATAGGTAACGAGCGCGCTGGCAAGCACGACCGCCAGAACGGCGCGTCCATGCCCAAGCTTGCGGATGATGAGATCCGCGATTGCCGTTACCGATCCGCTGTCTTCCATGAGCTTGCCGAAGAGCGCGCCAAGCAGGAACAACGGAAAGAACTGCGCGAGGAAGTGCGACGCGCTGCTCATAAACGTTTGCGTCCAGTGGGCAAGAAGTGGCTCGCCCGAGAAGAGAGCAGCGATAAGCGCCGCTATCGGCGCGAGAAGCAGCACGGACCATCCACGGAAGGCGAGTGTGACCAAAAGGCCGAGTCCGACCAGGATGCCCAACAGACTCATGGCTCAGCACTCCGACAACAACACATCGATGTCGGCTGTGGAACGATGACCCAGATCATCGGCGTGCGCATCGATAAATTCGCTCGTTGCGCGGCGGCCTTCCGTTCGCAGCATGGTCAGGAACTCCCATTCGGCATTGAGCTTCGAGGAGTAGCCGAGGTCACTCATCATTTCCGTCATAATTCTGTGCGTTCGCATGCCGGCCCAACGAGCGCCCTCGCCCTTGCCTGGATCGGCCACTTCGCGCAGGAGCGCAATCATCCGCAACTCCTTCATCAGCGCTGAATTGAAGGATATTTCATTCAGTCGATTGAGAATTTCGGCTGCCGAGCGGGGTGTGCTCGGCCTTTCTCGCGGATTGATCTGCACCAGGATCGAATCGTGAGCCTCGCTTTCGCGGACAAGAGGCGTGATGGTCGGGTTGCCCGCAAAACCTCCGTCCCAATACGGTTCGCCACCGATCTCAATCGCCTGAAACATCGTCGGTAGACATGCGGAAGCCAGCAGCACGTCGGCGGTGATCTCTGGATTGCGAAAGATATGCCCGCGGCCGGTTCGTACATTTGTCGCAGTTATGAACACCTTGATCGGCGAGCGAGCGAGCCGAGTGAAGTCAATGCTTTCGGCGAGAATGTCTCGTAACGGATTAAGGCCGCGTGGATTGAGATCGTAGGGAGAAAATATCCGCGACATCAGATCCATGGCAATAAAGACGGGAGACGAATCGAGCGTCCAGCGCCCTGTCAACCGGTCAAAGGGAGTCCGCTGTAACGGACTAAACGCTGCGGCACGCGAGACGCGCTTCCAATATGCGTCGAGTGCCGCGCGTGCGCCCGCCGATCCACCTTCGGTCCAGCCGTCGGCCAAAACGG
Source organism: Pseudolabrys sp. (assembly GCA_041500065.1). Lineage (GTDB taxonomy): Bacteria > Pseudomonadota > Alphaproteobacteria > Rhizobiales > Xanthobacteraceae > Pseudolabrys. Next base: position 8,057 of record JBGQLL010000069.1, on the reverse strand, counting down.
CCGCGTTCATCGCACCGGCCGAGGTGCCCGAGATTGCAACGATTTGGAGCCAGGGCTCCTCAAGAAGACGGTCCAGAACACCCCAAGTGAACGCTCCGTGAGACCCGCCGCCTTGCAGGGCAAGATCGATCGGAAGTGGGTCGCGATGACTCTTTGACGGCATCGTCTTTATCTCCACGCATATTTTTCGTTACGAAAGTCCGCGCACGGTATTCTGAGACCGCTCGCGTTGAGCTGCCGCTGTGAGTTAGTAGCGACTGAGCATTGACCCAACGAGGATCACGGTCAACGCGAGAAGCAGCACGCCTGCCATCTGCCATTGGCGAAGGTGCCAATCTGTTCGCTCAGCGAACGTAGCCAAAGTACGGACGGCACGCGTTGCACTCTTTTCCGCAACTAGCAAATCCCCTTCTGGTACGCGTGGCAGCAAGTATCCCCATCGCCAAAGCCCAATCGCGAGGATCCCGCCAATGAGGACCGGCCAAAGTGCCGCCCAAAGTTCTTTAGCAGTGAGTGCTTTGAGTACGGAGCCCTCCCCCGCATACGCAAACAGCGCCCAAGGCAACACAATGGCGCTGGTTGCAATCGCAAGCCAAGGCAACGCGACCCATGCAGGAGTTGCGGTTTGCGCGGCACGCGAGACGTTAACGAGGCAGCGCAGGAAATGAAGCATCAGGAGTGTGCTTCCAATCGCCGACAGGATGGCGAGCGAACCAACGATGCCGTCACCCAGCGGAGCCTTTACAGCCAACTTTGCCAATGCGCCTCCGGTCAAAGGAAGACCACCGAGCCCGAGCGCCAGCACAGCGGCAGGCAGCAATACGAACCAGAAGTCGCGCGCTCTCGTCGACACGCCGACGCCAAGGGCAAGGAATAGCCCGCCTTTGACCAATATGTGATTGGTTGCATAGAAGGTGGCTGCGATAGGCACGCTCGGATCGCCCGCGGCAAGGCCCATGCCGAGCACCGTAGCGAGCAGCCCCATCTGGCTCACGCTCGAATAAGCCAGCACTGTCTTAGGATTGGGCTGGGTTATTCCGATCACGACGCCGTAGAACGCAGAGAACAAACCGGCGGCCGCAAGCGTCTCGCCCCAACCCGGTAGCGCCGTGTCAAACGGCAGGAAGCGGATCAAGCCGATCACGCCAGCCTTCACAGCTGCCCCGCTCAGAACAGCTGCAGCAGGAATCGGCGCTGCCGCATATGTCAAAGGCATCCAGACATGCAAAGGCACCAGCCCGATCTTCACACCAAAGCCCAAGATGAGAAAAACCAGGGCCGGATCGCGCCAAGGCGATACTGGCAGCGCGGCCACCGCGTCCCGGATGAGAAGGCTGCCATCCGGGCTCGCCGCAGCGAGAAACACAAAACCCATCAGTAAGAAAGCCTCGCCGAGGAGAGCTAAAGAGACATAGACGGCGCCAGCACGCTTGGCCGTGGAAGTATTTTCGAACACAACAAGCCCGTAGGCTGCAAGGCTGACCAGCGTGAAAAACAAATAGAAGCTGACCATGTCCGCAGCAATGAAGACACCGAGGCTGCCCGTCAAAGTCATCAGCCACCACGCCGCAAAATGTCCGCGGGTTGGCTGCGAGCGTAGCCACCCGCCTGCGTAAACGCCCGCCACGATCCAGAGCAGCGCAGCAGTTCCAAGCAGCATTGCTCCAGGCTTGTCGATCACAAGAGTCAGGCCGAGCAGTGCTTGTGGCAGCACCAGGGTCGAACCATCGGCCGCGACAATCGCCGCCACAAGCGCAGGCAATGGTGCAAGCGGCAGAAGTGTTGGCATTCGATCCCGCACACGAGCAGACACGCACGCCGCAAGCATCGCCAGCGGTACCGCAACTGCGACAAGGAGCAGCTCTGCGTTTCTCACAAACCAAGTCTCCGCAAGAATAGGAATCGCTTAAAGCACATTGCCTGGAAGTCTCTCATCGCGTAGTGACTCCGAGAACCTCAGGCCGGCCAATTTGAAGAAATTCGGATGGTTGCAACGGCACCAACCCGAGCAGGATTGCAAAAAGTGCGAGCGTGAGCGCCACGATCTCACGGCTTCGAGACACTGGTGTCACAATCTTCAATGGCACAGTCGCGCTCCCGAGTGCTTTTCCAAGCACCATGAAAATGTAGCCACCGGCGAGCAACCCACCTGCGAGCATTACGGCGGCCCACCACCATTGACCTTCCATAACTGTCGCCAAAAGCAGCAGCCATTTTGCTACGAAGCCACCACTCGGTGGCACACCCATCAGCGAGAGGCCAGCGAGCCCGAAGGCAAAGACAGTGACCGGAATCATGCGGCCGATGCCGCCGAGCTCTGCAATCCTGTCGTGGCCGAGCGCCTCCGCGATTAGCCCTGCCGCCATAAACATCGATGCTTTTGCAAAGGCATGAGAGAAAAGTTGCAGCCAACCGCCAGTCCAGGCGACGCTTCCCCACGGTTCGTTTCCTGCGACGAGCGGAAAAATGAAGAACAGGTAGCCGATCTGCGCGATGGTCGAATAGGCAATCAATAGTTTTAAGCGTTGTTGGCGCAGCGCAAGGACGCTTCCGAAGAGAACTGCGCCGGCGCCAAGCGTTCCAAGCATTTGGCTGGAAGCAAAACCCATGAGACCGGGCATCGCGTCGAACCAAAGCCGCACGATCAAAAAGAAAGAGCCTTTGACGACAAGCGCCGAAAGTACCGCACTCCCGGGTGCTGGGGCCCCGGCGTGGGCTGGCGGCAACCAAAGATGCAGTGGGAACAGCGCGGTCTTCGCGAGCAGCCCTATTGTCATCAGCGAGGCCGCGATCCAGGCAACCGGCTCGGGCTGCACCCGGCTGGACAGAAGTGGGATGTCGAGCGTGCCGTAGGCGCCGTAGATCAGCACTGTTCCGAGCAAATAGAGCACCGAGCCTAGCAGCGCGAAAAGCATATAGCGCAGCGCTGCCTTGATGGTTTCTTGGTAGCCCTTAAGGGATACGAGCGGCACTGCCGCAAAAGTCAGCAGCTCCAGCGCGACGTAGAGATTGAAGAGATCGGCGCTAAGCACGACGGCATTCAGCCCGCTCCAGATGGCCAGCAACAGGATCCAGAATACCTGAGAGCCACGGGTTTCAGGGGATCCGCGCAGCTGTCCAAACTCTCCGCGGGCATAAATTCCGGTCGCGCACATAACGACTGCGGTTGTGAGCATCATCGCCGCTGAAATGCCGTCAGCGCGCAGGGCAATGCCGAGGGGCGGATGCCATTCGCCAACGATGTAAGTCAGTGGTTGTTGGCCTTGCCAGATCAAGCCGAAGACCGCAGCTGCGACAGCTAAACCCGCAAGCAGAAGAACCATCGCAATGCGTTCTACATAACGCCCACCAACCGCCAACGACAGGAGAATGCCGATCACCGGCAACATGATGGCCAGAACAAGCAGATATCCGTTTGCTGTCGTCTTGTCGGATAGAGTTACTACAGTCGCTATCACTAACGGCCCCCATCCGTGCCGGCACTCGGCGGATCGTCTGAGACGAGGGTGGCCTGGCCTGTCTCCTGATAGAGGCGCAGCAGCAAAACAACAGCCATCGTCGTGGCCGAGAAAGCAACAACGATGCCGGTGATCACAAGTGCCTGAGGGACAGGATCGCCTTCGAGCCCGGCTGCCGCGCCTCTTCGCGCAATGACACCAAAGAGGAGAAAGACACCGGTTCCGAGAACGTTGAACGCGAGAATTTTTCGGAGCAGTTGAGGATTCGTGATGAGGCCAAACAATCCGAGGCCCACCAGGATCGCGCCGCAAAACCCAAACAGCGAGGCGGAATTCATTGCTGCGTCATCCGTTCCGGCGGTCCTGCAACCAGCAGGCCAAGCGTCACACCGATGGACAGCGTCAATGTGGCCTCGGCAATAACTATCAATGGCTTCGCGTAGCCTTCAGGATACGCAAGAAAGGCATCCGCAAATACGAAACCTAAAAGGCCTATCACAATGAAGGTGACCGGCCCCACCACCAACAACAACCGTATGCGGAGCTGACTGATCGCTGGCACGGTTTGCAGACGTGCGATCATCACGAAGAGCCACATGGCGGCCAAAACAGTGCCGCCCTGGAAAGCGCCACCCGGATGGCTAGCGCCAGTCCAGAACATGTAGATGCCAATCATGATCCCGATCGGCGGCAGGAGCTGCGCCAGATACACGAGTAGGCTGCTCGGTTCCGAGTAGACGCGGAAACCAGGCACTCCGCCCCACACCCGATCTGGCGCCAGAGACCAGACACCGACCAATGCAAGCAGCAGAACGACTTTCTCAAGCAGCGTGTCGAATGCACGGAAGACAAAGAGAACAGCCGCCACCGGATTGCCAAGGCCGCTTTGCGGCAAATTGGCCTTTGCCATCGGGGCGAGCGTGGGGGCGACGTCCGGAAGAGAAAAAACAACAATTCCCAGCGCGGCCGATACCAAGGCGCAAAGGGCTCCCGCTACAAGCCGTACCGCCAGCCCGGGCCTCTCCCCCGAGCCTTCGGCTTCCCGCAAGCGGGCGGCGGCACCCAGCAGCAACATACCGGTCAACCCGCCGCCAATCGCAGCCTCAGTCAGCGCCACGTCCACCGCGAAAAGCCTCACCCAGACAATCCCGACCAGCAATCCGTAAATCATAAAAACGACGACGGCGGCGAAGGCAGCGCGCGCGACAATCGCCCAAGTGCCAATTGTGAGGAGCAGCGCCGCTAGGCCGACTTCAAAAACGAACGCATACGTCATGTGTGGCGTCCCTCTCGGCGCGCCACATGTGCGATAAGCTGCGATACGATCGCGCCGGACAACTGGACAAATATCCAAACACTGAGCAGCTTCAGCGCTCCAAGAAGTCCTTCAGCTCGCGGCAAGAGTCCGACAACGATCAAACCAAGACCGAGATTGTCTACTTTGGTCAGGGCGTGAAGGCGCGTCATTGTGTCCGGGAAGCGCAACAATCCGACGGTGCCGGCCATGAAAAAGAATGAGCCCGCGGCCACTGCAACAACGGTAAAAATATCGAGGGCGAGTGTCATGCGCGGTCCCTTGCGGTTGGAGATTTGATCTGCGAGCTCGACGCGTCTCGGAGAAATGCAACCGCCGCGAATGGGGCGAGCAACGCAAGCATCAAGGCGACGTCAGTAATGGACGGCATGTCAGTCACAACAGCCAACAGGAGCAGCACGGCTACCCCGCCAGTGCCAATCAATTGGGCCGATAACATGCGGTCGACATCACTCGGACCGCGAAGAATGGAAAGCAGACCAAGTGCCAGCATAACCAACACAAAAGCAGCTGCGCCAAACAGGAAATTAGCCATCGCCATTTGCGCCCCCCAGTGCCTTGATCAACAGGGCTTCCTCGACCTCCAATTGCTCAATCACAGGCTGAGTTTTATCGAGGCAATGGACAATCAGACCGCCGCTTTCATCCGACCCGGATGGCAGCGTTCCCGGGAGAAGACTCGTCATTGTGCAAAATGCATTCCGCATCGTGCCCGGCGGAAGGCGCGACCGATAGATCACGTAACCTGGTTGCAACGGCAATCGAGGGTCGAGCGCACGCCATGCGACATCTACCCCGGCGCCAATAGACTGATACAAAAAGCGCAGCAAAAGTTTGGCAAGTGCAATGGGGCGTAAGCGTATCGTTCCTGGAGGCAGCAAACGCAGGCTAACCCAAGCCGCAATTATCGCAGCGAGCACCCCAACGATAAGATCGACTGGGTCGATGCCTGCAACGATAATCCAAAACGCAAGGAAGCCCACCACCCGCGCAAGTACAACGCGTAGCATGCTGCCACCCAAACTTTCCGTCGCGCCGGTCAACCAAAATCTAGTCGTGGGGAATTCTTTCCGTCTATTGGACCCAAGGCCTAGTGCATTGGCGTTCGACCGATAGCGGCAAGCAAAACGATTCTCGGTAACGCAATTGTAGCAGCGTGCCTATCAGCATGCTTGCGGTTATGGGTGATTTTTCAGAGAGTTGGACCTAGGGCCAACTAGGTTTTGTAGCTCCGTTGCCACACTTTGACGCATCGATCGATCGTGGCTGCCCGCAGTTCCCCAAAATCGCCACCTAGATGCAAGCTACGAGGAGATAATCGTGAATAAAATGCTTCTGCGCGCCTTGAGACGTCTTCGACGTCCGCTTCTGCTGTCCGCAGCGCTCTCAGCGGGGCTTTGCCAGGCGAGTCTAGGGCAAGACTATATCCTGGCGGCGCCGGGTCCAGCATCTCCCGCCACCTTGGCTAGCAGCGATGCAACGCTTTTTCAAAACGTCCGCATCTTCGATGGCAAGAGTGCCGCGCTGTCGGCGCCCTCCAATGTTCTGGTCAGAGGCAACACCATCGAACGCATTTCGGTGAGCCCGATCACCGTCGAGGCGAATGCCAACGTCCGCGTCATTGCGGCGGGCGGTCGGGTGTTGATGCCGGGCCTTATTGATGCGCACTGGCATTCGTTCATGGCAGCAACAGCCATGCCACTACTCACGACTGCCAATCCCTCGTACCTCCATATATTGGCGGCGCGGCAGGCTGACGCAACGCTGATGCGAGGCTTCACAACAGTGCGCGACATGGGCGGCCCTGTATTCGGACTCAAGCGCGCTATCGACGAGGGTGTCATAAAGGGTCCGCGCATCTATCCTTCGGGTGCGATGATCTCGCAAACGTCCGGCCACGGAGACTTCCGCTTTCCGTTCGAGCTTCCGCGCACGCCGGGCGGGCCGTTGAGCCAGTCTGAGGCTCAGGGCGCCGCAGCCATTGCTGATAGTCCGGATGAGGTCCGCCTGCGAGCGAGAGAGCAATTGAGACAAGGAGCAAGCCAGATCAAGCTTATGGCGGGTGGCGGTGTCAGCTCACAATACAATCCGATTGAATCGACCCAGTTTACCGAAGCGGAGATTCATGCCGCAGTTGAGGCTGCCGAAAATTGGGGCACCTACGTAGCCGTGCACGCCTATACGCCGCGTGCGATCCGGCAAGCGGTCGCCGCCGGCGTCAAGTGCATCGAACATGGTCAACTTATCGACGAGCCCACCGCGAAGTTGCTGGCGGACAAGGGCATCTGGTGGAGCTTGCAGCCTTTGACGTACGACGCAGATGTATTTGCGCGCATGAGCCCTGTGTCGCAAAGAAAGGCACTGGAAGTGTTCGCCGGAACGGAGAACGCCTACAAGCTGGCGAAGAAGTACAACATCAAGACGGCCTTTGGTGCCGATATTCTGTTTGATGCGGGGGCTGCAAGCCGACAGGGAGCATATCTCGCCAAGTTAGTGCGCTGGTATACGGCGGCCGAGACACTCAAGATGGCGACCGCAGACAATGGCGAGTTGATGGCACTATCCGGGTTTATCAATCCATATCCCGGCAAGCTTGGTGTCGTCGAAGTTGGCGCGCTTGCAGATCTGTTGCTGGTCGATGGCAATCCATTGGAGAACATTCAACTCGTCGCAGACCCTGACAAAAACTTCCTCGTCATCATGAAGGATGGCACGATCTACAAAAACACACTGCCTCATTGATCCAGCGTCGCGCCAAGCAGCGTCAGAATCCTTTTGAGAAGCCAGTCGTCGCGCGATAAAACCATAACCAACCGCGAACTCTGTCAATTCAATACAGAATACCGCACGACGATGGATGCAAATACAAAACCACCATCAACAACGATCGCTTTCCCCATATTAGCGATCGCTTTTGTCATTTTAGCACCATTCATCGGCTTCGATGCCGGTGTGCAGCCACCATCGCTCTCGTCGCTCATGCTGTCGGCAGCAATGATTGTCATCATGCTCGGTGCCGTTTTTGCCGCTGTCCACCACGCTGACGTAATTGCACATCGTGTGGGGGAGCCTTACGGAACGCTTGTTCTGACATTAGCGGTCACCGTCATCGAGGTCGCGCTCATTGAGTCGATCGTGTTGACGCCAGGCAGCTCGCCCGCGCTGGCCCGAGACACCGTGTTTGCCGTCATTATGATCGTCTGCAACGGCCTGGTGGGCTTGTGCATCCTATGGGGCGGACTGCGTCACCACGAGCAGGAATTTCAGGCCTCCGGTGCCAGCGT
>JBGQLL010000068.1:0-13415 GCA_041500065.1 Pseudolabrys sp. | reverse complement strand
GATTTGGCTGTGCCGGCGGCAACACGTCGCCGCACCTGAAATGGTCAGGGGTGCCTGCGGGCACAAAGAGCTTTGCCGTCACCTGCTACGACCCGGATGCGCCGACCGGCTCGGGTTTCTGGCATTGGCTGGTCGTCAACATTCCGGCGGATGTCACCGAGCTTGCGCCGGGCGCAGGCAGCGCAGGCGGCAAGTTGCCGGCCGGCGCGCTGCAGACGCGTACGGATTTCGGCGCGCCCGGCTACGGCGGCCCTTGTCCGCCCGAGGGCGATCACCCGCATCGCTACCTGTTCACGGTGTTTGCGGTGAAAGCCGACAAACTCGACGTGAAGGCTGACACGTCGGCCGCCGTCGTCGGCTTCAATTTGCATTTCAACACGCTGGCGAAGGCGGAGATCATGGGATTGTTCAAGCGGTGAGGGGTACGTTTGGTGCGTGTCCCGGACGCGGTGCGGCGCCATAGCGCGTCGAAGACGCGCGTAAACGCGCTTATGGCGCTGCACCGCAGATCCGGGACCGTTTCACATTCAAGCTCCGTTACGGTCCCGGGTCTGCGGCGCACCATTTCATGGCGCGCCGCGCCCGGGACACGTATCACTTCGGACAAGCCCGATAACCGAACTTGTCGATCAGTTCGCGGCCCGAGATCGTGTGGAACGCCAGCGTGTCCACGTAATGATTGGTCACGAGATACTGGCGCAAGGCCGGCTTGTAGGCGGCCAGCATGTGGTTGGTCGACTTTGCGGTGACGTTGCGTTCGCGGTCGTGACCGGCATGAAACAGAAGCTGTGCGTTTGGGTCGACGCACGCGTTCTTGATCGCGAGAAACAACGTGCAGGCGGATTGGCAGTGGCCTTCGATCCGGAACAGCTCGCCGCTCCGGTTGAATTGGGCAACGACCGGATCAAAACGCACGAACTGGCCGCCCATGCCGTAACCGGCTGACGAGCCGGCTGCCATCGCGGAAGACGATGCCAGCACCAAAATAGCCGCGATAAAATGCTTCATGTTGTCCGGGATCCCTGCCAGCGCGGCCGATGCAGCCGCAGCCGCCTTATAGTTTAGCGGTGCAGGGCAAAAAATCCCCCGAACGAAGGATCAAGCCTGGTGAAGGATAGTGTCTCAGCCCGTGTGCGGCCTGTTTCGATCGCCGAAAAATTTCTGAAAGTTGGACGCCACCGCAGACATGGACACCATGGCCGCGACGACGCCAGTGCCAAAGACGATGCGGCAGAGTGCGGCTTTCGCCGCCGTTGTGCCGGCGATGGTGGACGATGCCATGAGATAAGCAATGATGCCGGAAATCGTCATTCGATTGACCTGTGGCAGGAGGAACGTGTCGGTTGAAGCCATGTCTATAGTCGGGCGATGCATACTCTGCGTCGTCCAAACGGATGATCAGTGAGTAAAATATTGGTGTGTTGCGCCGGCGGGCTTTTAGCCCGCTGTCGGCCTGCCGTGACCGTCGAAAAATTTGCGGATGCCGGCCGCCACGACAGCAGCGGTACAGAGCCAGATGATGACCGCACCGATGCCGAACACTGTCCGCCCTATAATGGCGTTGACCGCCGGACTGGCGAACACGAACGTGCCGGAAAAATGCCGCTCGCCGGGACCGAATGCGACCCAGCTCGCGATCGCGCCGAGGCAGCAGAAGATCGTGAAGCCGATCATATATTGCACGACGGCCATCCAATGCGGCGCCTCGGCGGGCAGGTCGCCCGTCCTGGTGTTGGCGTGCCCGGCCGTCTGCACGGCGATAGCAATGCCGGCGAGGAAAAATGCCAGGCCGACGCACAGCACCAGCCAATGCGGCCCGTTCAAATTGGAAGGCCCGCCCGGAATGGGCAGCGGGCGCAGGCCGGTGACGATGAAAAATAGCCCCATCACCGCGGCCAGCGCGGCATAGAAGTAATTGCTTTTGGGCATGGCATCTGTTGGCTCAGCCATGGCGCGGCCTCGCGTTCGAGCGAGAGACTAGCGTGCCAGGCTTGCGATTTGATTAAGCGGGACGTGCAAACCAGAAACGTCCGTGAATCAATGCAGCAACCTCTCCGCTGTCATTGCCGGGCTTGACCCGGCAATCCATGAGGCCGTGCAACGATTTCAGACTTACGTAAGGCACTCGCTCGGGGCACCTCATCATGGATGCCACCGAACTCGGGCTTGCCCGAGTTCGGCAGTACTGATCGCTGCAAGTCGGGTAAGCCCGACTTGCAGGGTCAAGCCCGCGCATGACGCCGAGTTGTGGCTCTAAGTGTGCTTACGCCCGCTCGACCCTGGCCGCGTAGCAGCCGGGCGCGGCGAAATGGATGTGAAGATATTTTGTGCGAAGTTCAGCGAACTGCCGTTCAATTGCTTCCTCCAGCCAGATGCCTTCGATCAGCTCCCAGCCGGTCATCATCGCCTTGTCGTCGAACCCGCGCACCGCGAGTGTGCGCCGGCGCAATTGATCGGGCACGCGATCGACGGCATCGAAGGTTTGCTCGCCTTCACGCACATAGATCGCAAAGCGCATGCGATATGGCGATTCGACGGCATGGTGCTCATAGTTGACGAGGATGACTTCGTCGCCCGGCGTCGCATCGGTCAGGCTGATGCGGCAAGGGGAGGGCCCATCCGCGATCTTCCGCACAGCGCCCTGTTCTGCGAGTTCTGCATCCGAAAGCACGAAAAGATGCGAGAATTGTTCGGCCTCGAGGCCTCGAATGCGGAACGTCATGCTGTCCTCCGTCGCTTGTGAAGGACAATTTGCGACGCAGGGGCGTGCACCGACACCCGATTTCCCCACCCGATTTCTGGAAAGATCGGGACAACCTCTCAAGCAGCTGACCAGAAATGATCCGTGTCCCGGGCGCGGCGCGCCATGAAATGGTGCGCCGCAGACCCGGGACCGCGACAAACTCCGAATGCGCGACGGTCCCGGATCTGCGGTGCACCGCCACAAGCGCGTTTGCGCGTGGCTTCGACGCGCTATGGCGCTGCACCGCGTCCGGGACACAAGCCCGTTGGCCTCTCAGGCGTTCCGTCTAAAGCGTGCGGTAGCCGCCGTCTGCCATGACAATCGCCCCTGTGACATAGGCCGCAAGTTCGGAGGCGAGGAAAATGGCGGGGCCCGCAATGTCCTCAGGCGTGCCAGCGCGGCCGAGCGGGGTATGGTCGAGAAAGATCTGCACCAGCCCGGGATTGGTCGCCCGCACTTTCTCGTTGAGCGGGGTCTCGATGAAGCCCGGGCCGATGGCGTTGACGCGCACGCCCTCCTTGCCGAGCTCGGCGGCGAGTGCGCGGGTGAAACCGAGCACGCCGTGCTTCGACGTGGTGTAGGCAACCGAATTCGGCGTGCGCACATGCGAGAACGACTGGATCGAGGCGATGTTGACGATGCGCCCCTTGGTCGCGCGCAGGACGTCAAGGAACGCATGCGTCACGTTGAACATGCCGTTGAGATTGATTGCCATGATGTCCTGCCAATCCTTGATGAAGACGTCCGGATCTGAGGTAAAGGCGTTACGCCGGTTGATGCCGGCATTGTTGACGAGGATCGAGACCTTGCCGACTTTTGCGGCGATCTCCGCGGCGATGGCGCGGCAGGCGGCGCGATCGGTGACGTCGAGCGTGAAGTGGTGCGCCTTGCCGCCGGCCTTGCCGATGTTGGCGGCCGTTGCGGCAGCCGACTCGCCATTGATGTCGAGTGCGACGACCTGTGCGCCTTCCCTGGCATAGCCCAGCGCGATGCCGCGGCCGATCCCGGAACCTGCGCCGGTCACGACCGCGATGTGGTTTTGCAGAAGTCCGGGCATGTGCGTTTTCCTCTCGTTCTCTGGAGCAAACATAGCGATCATCTCTGCCGAGGCGAAACCTCTCGCCTTCACACGAAAGGGCACTTGGCCGGCTAGTATGCTTAAATGCATGCCTCGGCCTAAATCGGTAAGGAGATTTCACAGTGAATATTGATCTTGCACGTCATGTTGCCCGGGCTGCATTTCGTAGCTCGCGCGAACTCGGCGAACTTGTGCCGTTTTTGAAAGACCGGTTGGGCGCAGAAGAATATAAAGTGTACGCAAAAGCGATTGGATCGGCGGTTGCAGCGATTCAGCTCGATTTGATGAACAAACTCATCGCGGATCATCCCGGGCTTGAAGCGGAGATTGAGGCAAGCATTACGAAATTTGGACGATACCTCTAAACGCAGGATGCGATGAGCGAAACCAGCCAACTGAAAGCCGAAGCTTGCATCGATGGGGTGGCTCGGCCTATCGCGACTTAGCGCATCTTACGGTTGCTCAAATATGTGCCTCGGCTAACATTGGCCGGGAAGGAGCCAATCCGATGTGTCGTAACATCAAGACGTTGTTCAATTTCGAGCCCCCGGCGACCGAGGACGAGATCCAGGCCTCCGCGCTGCAATTTGTGCGCAAGCTCTCCGGCTTCAACAAGCCGTCGCAGGTGAACGCCGCGGCGTTCGAGCGCGCCGTCGACGAGGTGTCGCAGGCCGCGCGCAAGCTGCTGGCGTCGCTGCAGACGGGCGCGCCGGCGCGCGACCGCATCGAGGAGGCCGAGAAGGCGCGCGCGCGGGCGCGGGAACGGTTTGCCTGATGGCCCGCAACCAACCTCCCGATTCCCGCTCCATGGCCGAGAAGGCCTTCAAGGCGGCGACCACCAAGCCGGCGGATTTGCCCGCGAAGGCGCCCTCGATACCGGGTGCCAAGGAAACGGTGTCGCTGCGCATTGATCGCGACGTGCTCGACTTCTTTCAGGAAGCCGGCCCCGGCTGGCAGGACCGTATCAACGCGGCGCTGCGCAAGGCGGCGGGGAAGTAATAAGGAGTAAAGAACACCCGGCGGCATTCGCGTAACCCACGCGTGGGGCAGCCGCGGCGGTGACAAAATACCCGCTCAGGACGCTTTTCAAAACATCTCAAGACAAAATCAATACAATCTGGAGGTTGGCTACAAGCCTGTGATCCCGACTGCGGCTATGCGTCCGTGGGGGACCACTGCAAGATGATCGATGTTGAAAGCGCGTCGAGGCCGACTGGCGTTGCCGTTATACTTGCTGTGGGACTCATTTTAATTGCGACCACGGACGTCGTCGCCACAGATTTACAGGACAAAGGTGGCGCGACCAAAGCCCACGCTAGCGTCCCTGACAACAGGTCTCTCCCTCAAACAAAACCCGCATCTGGTGGGCGCTCCATTGTCACGGTCTCCAACGGCATAACCACCTCCGACATATCCAGCGGACCGGGCGGGCTGGAAGCATCGTCTAACGCTCCGGGCATGATCACAATTATCAGCGGGTCGAATTCCGTGACGCTGCGAGGCGCCCGCGTGACTTTGTCCGGCGACGTGGTGCTGGCACCATTCGCCACCCCAGGGGTGACCGTGACGCGCAACACGCAGGGCGGTTACACGGTCCAGCTCGACTCGTATGGAGGCCTTGCGATCAACGCCGGCGGGAATAGCAAGGGAAACGACATTCAACTGCCAGAGCAACTCGACGACTTCAATTTGGACTGATTGAGATTCTATGGCGCGTGCCGGCTTGTTTCATAATATAGAGAAGGACAGCCTCCATGAGCGGTGAGGACAGGAACCTGAATGAAGCTGTGGCCTGCAGCGAAACCGCACGAAAGTGCTGCGAATAGGCTGGTTATCGCCTTATCGCTGGCGATGCTGGCGACCGCCGCCATCGCTTCCGAAAAGAAGACCTACAGCTACACCTGCAGGGGCGGCGGTTTCACCATCGCCGCGATTGTCGACACGTCGAAAGGCTCCGACCAATGGAGCAAGAGTGAGCCGGTCATCCTGCATATCGCCGGCGAACCGGCGCAGACACTCATCGCCGATCGCGATGCACCCGAGGCGGACAGCTACAAGAACAAGGACTTCGAGTTCTACGCGCTGAAAACTTTCATCACGCTGACTCACAAGAGCCACGGCACGGTGGTGAAATACTATGACGGGTGCCGGGTCGATTAGGCGTCGGCTCAGTTGAGATACCAGAGCGCGCCATTGAGCAGCGTGGCGAAGGCAACCCAGGCCGCATAAGGCGTAAACAGCAGCGCGGCGATACGGTCGCGCGGCCAGGCCATCACGATGAAGGCGATGATCGTCGCCAGCAGCGCGACGATGACGGCCAGCGCGGTGCCGATGCGATGCGCGCCGAAAAATACGGGCGACCAGATGAAATTGAGCGCGAGCTGGACGAACCACACCACCATGGCGGCGCTGCGCGGGCCGCGTTGCCACGTGTGCCAGCCGGCGACCGCGACCATGATGTAGAGCAGCGTCCAGACCGGCGCGAAGATCCAGTTCGGCGGGTTGAACGGCGGCTTGGCGAGCCCGGCATACCATTCGCCCGGCAGCGTCATCAGGCCGATCAGCGTCCCGCCGCCGAGCACCACAAGGATGAAGAGGGCGAGGGTGAGATAAGAGCGCACGTCAACTGACCAAATTCGCATCGCGCGACAGCACCCATTTTCCGTCCGGTTGCTTGCGCAGAATGGTGAACGCCATTTTCTGTAATTTCTTCCGCTCGTCCCCGCGAAAGCGGGGACCCAGCGCTGGATTCCCGCTTGCGCGGGAATGAGCGGAAAGTGCTGCGAGCTCGCCGCGTCTGCGCCTTACCCACCCTGCGTTGTGCAACCTGTCATCTCCGCGAGACATCACGGCTCTCCGGCCACCTTGAGGATCTCGATCAGCTTGCGGTCGCGCCAGCGCTGCAGGTCGGCGATGCTGCGGCCGGCCGCTTCCTCGGCAACGCCGTCGATGATTGTCTGCTTCGTTTTCGACGTCAGCTTGGGCGTGCCGAGATCGTCCATCCAGCTCTGCATCGGGCCGGCAACAATATGCGCCATGAAATGTGTCATGCCGCCTTCGCCGCCGGCCAGATGAAATGTCAGCGACGGCCCCATGAATGCCCAGCGCAAGCCCGGGCCGTAGGCGATCGCTGCGTCGGCATCCGCGACCGAGACGACGCCTTCATTGACGAGGTGAATGGCCTCGCGCCAGAGCGCCGCCTGCAGGCGATTGGCAACGTGGCCCTTCACTTCTTTCTTGATGTGGATCGGGTGCTTGCCGATGTCGCGATAGAATCGCATCGCCTTGTAGATGACTTCCGGCAAGGTCTTGGCGCCGCCGACCACCTCGACCAGCGGGATGAGATGCGGCGGGTTGAACGGATGGCCGATCACGCAGCGCTCCGGGTGCTTGCACTTGGCGCTGACGCGGCTGATGAGCAGGCCCGAGGAGCTTGTCGCGATCACCGTTTCCGGCGGCAGCGCCGCGTCGAGCGTAGCGAACAGGTCGATCTTGAGATCTTCGCGCTCCGGCCCGCTCTCCTGCACGAACTCGGCGTCCTTGGCGGCGGCTGCCGGATCCTTGAAGAATTCAAAGCGCGTGCGGTCGGCATTCGGCAGCACCGCGTTGAGTTTCTCCAGCGTCGGCCAGGCATTGTCGATGAAGCGGCGCGCGAAGGTCTCGCCGTTCGGCGACGGATCGTAGGCGCCGACCTCGAACCCGCGCGCAAGGAAATAAGCCGCCCAGCTTGCGCCGATGGTCCCGGCGCCGATGACGCTCACACGTTTTGGCATGGTATCTCCGCTGCTTTGAAGTGCAGCCGAGCTTACCAGATTGGCGCCGGGAGCCAGTCTCTCAGCCTGGCTGCATGCCTTTGGCCTTGATCACCGCGACCGCCTCGGGCGTTCTGAGATAATCGAGAAAGGCTTTGGCCGCCGCGGCGTCCTTGCTGCCGGCGGCCACCGCGCCGGTGAAAACGAGGTCCTGTTGCAGGTCGCCGGGGAACGGGCCGGCAAAGTCCACGCCGGGTGCGATCAGCACATTGGTGAGAAATATGCCGAGCTCGGCATCGCCATTGGCCACGGCCTTGGGGATGTCGCCGGGAATTTTCTGCGCCTTGGTCTTTGCTTTCATGGCATCGCCGATGCCGAGGCGGTCGAAAACCTTCATCACGTAGGCGCCGGCCGCGCTTGCCGGCAGGAAGGTGATGGATTGGGCGTTGAGCAGCGTCTGTTTCAGGGCGTCCGGCGTGCTGACATCGGGCTTGGGCGCGCCCGCCTTGACGACGACACCGAACCCGACACGCGCGATGTCGGTGGTTGGCTCGGGCGCGAACTTGGCGCGGGCCCCGGCATCTTTCATCACGTCAACCGGGACCACCGCGAGATCGAGCGGATTGCCGGATGTCGCCATCTTGATCAGCTCGGGCGTGGCGGCGAACTGGATGTCGACCTTATGCCCGGTGGCGCGCTCGAATTGCGGGCCGAGTTCCTTGAGGGGGACGGTCATGCCCCCGCCGGCGATGACCTTGAGTTCGGCGGCCCTTGCGTCGGCGATCGGCGACACGGCCATCGCCAGGCCGAGCAAGGTGGCCGTCATCAAATGCTTGTCCATCGTTGCCTCCCGTTTGATTTTGCCGCGAAGACTACATCGTCATGACGGGGCTTGTCCTGGTCGCTGCCCCTAAGAGGCTTGCAGGCGTTGTATGATTTTTATGTTTGAAATCAATATGTTACGAATTATACGCAAACCGCGATATGCGTATAATTGTGTTGAAATTCAAAGCCCCTTATGTTATACGCATTCTGCAAATTGCGTATAACTCTCGAGGGCAAATGCCACCACCGTCGCTCGTTTTACAGACTACATACGCAGAATTGGTGGACCGCTGCGCCGCGACCGCCTTTCACGACGCATTCCCAGAAGATGGAACGTTTATTTCGAAAACCGTGAAGGGACGCCGATATTGGTATTTCCAACAATCCTCGGAAGCTGGCCGAGGCCAGAAATACGTCGGCCTCGAAACGCCAGAATTGCTCGAGCGAATTGCACAACATAAGCAGGTACGTGACGACGAGCGAGAACGCCGCGCTCTGGTATCTACACTCGTACGCTCGTTCGCGTTGCCGCGCCCCATTCCAGAAATTGGAAATATTGTAGCCGCTTTGGCGAAAGCAGGAGTTTTTCGTCTGCGCGGAGTTCTGGTTGGCACCGTCGCCTATCAAACTTATCCGGCCACGCTTGGTGTCAGGCTTCCAACAGCGGCTCTTCAAACGGGCGATGTGGACATAGCTCAGTTCGCAAATGCCTCGGTAGCAGTCGCTGACCGAACACCGCCGGTGCTCGATGTTTTAAAAAATGTCGATAAAACATTCCGACCGGTTCCCCACGTCAAAGGTGAAGAGCATGTCACAAGCTACCTTGCGAAGGGCGGACTTCGTGTCGACTTCCTCACTCCTAATGAGGGACCAGACACTGATGAGCCTCAACGGCTTTCGGCATTTCATACAGATGCAGAACCACTCAGATTTCTAGAGTTCCTTATTCATGATCCAGAACCAGCCGCAATCTTACACAGCGCTGGCGTCTATGTGCTTGTACCGGCGCCCGAACGTTATGCCGTACACAAACTGATCGTCTCGCGTCGCAGAAAAGAAGGGGTGGCAAAACGAGACAAAGATAGTCAGCAAGCTCAGGCGCTGCTTTATATCCTGGCTGACAAAAGACCTCACGAACTGAAAGCAGTGTGGGGTGAAGCCTATGGACGTGGCAAAACTTGGCAAAAATTAATCGGTGAGGGGTTGGTACAATTATCAGCAAAAACACGCGACCTTACGTTAAAAGCTGTAGGAGAGACACGTCGTTTGTTACCAGGAAGCGATTTGACGTTTGCTAATCCTGCTCCGCACCACGATTTTAGCCGGGACATCGTCACATTTGCTGGAGAGGCGTCGGGCGCACCTGTGACTTGTGCAATATCTCGTGAGGCGCTCGACGACCACTTCGGTACCACTACCAAGGAGGAACGGTTGCAGAAATTTCGAGACAATCGCTCCTCAATTGAAAGCATGGCACGTGAAAAATATCTGAATTGGCCGATTGAAGAACCCGAGATTGTCCTAATTAAAACGAGCGACGTGCCGAAGCTACAAAAAGCGCGCTAGCGCTTAGTCCATACATAATAACCACGATGACATATGTCGAATCGTGTCGGCCTCAATGAATCCTTTATTCTTCTCGCTACTCGACCGGCAGAGCGGAATAGCAGCTGTTTTCTTTTCTCCGATTGAGGCGCTCTTTTCCAATCGTTCTGTTCTGTTGTTTCGTTCGACATACCATTCGTCGAACTCGGCTTTATTTTTTCGGCAATTTATTAAGCTGCTTGATTGCCTCGCGCGCGTCAAAGCCGATCGCGTCGGCCCATTCCATTAGCTCGACAGCGCCTAAGATTTTTTGCCCGGTTTCCACGTCGCTGACGTAGTCCTGACCACGTTTGAGCCGTTTGGCGAGGTCGACCTGCCGCAACCCGGCCGCTCTGCGCTTTTCGGCCAAGAGCGCCCCTAAGGCGTTGTGCCGCGGTGAAGCAAAGGTACGGGCCATTTTCGCCTCCGAAAGAGGAGGCGACTTCAATAAATGGACTTTTCACATATGGTAAAAAACCATATTGTGAGTCTATTGAACAAAAGAATTGCAGAAAGAGAGTCCACAACTTGGGCCAACGGGAGGCGGAAATGGATGCAAGCGCAATGGATATGCCTGCCGATCTACAAACGGCCTGCGATGTGCTGATTCAATGCTACGACGAGGGGCCGGGGCCGAAGCCCTGCTGCGCGCCTTCATATCAGAGCGAAATTGCGAACCGTTCCGGGCGCGGCTCGCGGCCGATCTCGTCGCACGCTACGGCGACCGCGCCGAGGAAATCGCATTCGCCGAGGAATATCGGGCGTGGCGCTATTCCGATGTCTTTGAGCAGAGGAAATGGCGGTGCGTGCGGCTATGGATCGAAGGTCGTAGCCGTCAACGCGACGAATCGTAAGGTGTCGACCTCGAATTCCGCGCGAAAGGAAATAAGCGCCCCAGCTTCCACCGATGGCCCCGGCGCCGATTGCGATCACACCGTTTTCTCATCGAGAAAGCCTTGCGGTTTTGAAGAAAATGCGGATGCTCAGCGTCGGAATGTTAGAGCTTTTCGCAAGAAGGGAGAAGAAGTAGTCGCTCGCGTTGTGCTGAAATAGGAGAGAGCTACTCCGATTATAAATGGAATTCATTAGACGCTGGCTAAAGACATATCGCGATAGCGAGGGGTGCATAAAGGTCAGAACCCCTGATGTGGAATATTTGCATTCAAAAATATATTTTGAACTGAAAGACTATTCCGGTCTTGCGGAGTATGCGTCTTCAAGAAATTTTGGGGAGCACTTGGAAGAAGCCTCTCACGCATTGGCTTCAGTCGTAATGTATCGCAACATCTATCAACTGGACGTAAATAAGAATGGCGAAGATGACGCAGTTTCAATTGCCAAACTCTTTATTGCATGCCGCTTCGCGAATTCCGTTTATGCCGCGATGCGCTTGGCTTGCATGGGATTGATATTAGACGGCGTCGCGTGTTTGAAAACTGCATTCGAAGCTCTTCAATACGTTAGACTTATTTCATTGCGGCCTCACTTTGCATCAACATTTATGGATTCAGAAAAGTCCCTCCGACCAGTTGAAGTTCGTAAGCAGCTGGAATTGATTGGCCACGATGTTGAATTGGCTCGGAAGCGCTATTCAATGCTCAGTACGTTTTCTCATGTAGGAGGCACAGGTGAAACACTTACATTGGAGACAATCGCGGAAAATGTAGCCTTTAAAATAGGTGGTTATGTGGACGCGCGACTACAAAAGCGGATAATTTTGGATTGCCATAAAGCCTGCGGCGAATTCATCGCATTCAATATCGGAATTCGACATGAAAACGTCGAGGAATACCATCGCACAATTAAAGGATGGATTGCGGACGGTATTCCAGAGGAAGAAGTGCTTCGGCGAACACAAGAGCTCATTGTAAAGATGAAATAGCGAATGGTTCAGCTACTTTCGTGCACGCAGAGATACAATCGAAAATCGGTCCACACTCGTTATTTCACCTTTACGTGCTCGAGCGGAGAATTTGGCGACCTGGTAGCGCTGACAGAAACGCTTCGTTGATGCGACCTACGGGCTGTTATTTTATTATTGTGCCAACATCAGCTGTTCCAGAAGCATCAGCAAGTTTGTGCAGCAATTTCGAACCTGAATTTACCGCACCATCAATTGCATGAGTAATCGCTACTTCGACCCCTTTTTCGACTCCCTTTTTTCCTAGCTTTTTTAGAAAGTTAACGAACCCCGATGTTTGACCCGTTTCCACCAATGGAGCTGTGATTGCCACCAGCGTCGATTCGAGTAGTGCGATAACTTGAGCAATTTGGATTTTGTCGATTGGCGATTCGCTCGAGTTTAAAATGTTATTCGATTCAATAACTTTCTTAAGAAAAACTAGTTTTAGCGCTAAATCTGAAATTGCAGCTTGAATTTCAACAGTATTTGTATTGCGCCAATCACCGAAGTAAGTGTCCCCTTCGTCTCGTTCGACCGAAATTCCTGGATGTCCTCTTGCGTAGTCCAAAGAATTTCTAATTCGAAAAAGCATGTTTTCAGAGAGTGGGCCTCCATTCACAATGCTTGCCAGAGTTTTTGCGCTCATCCCAAACATTGTTGCAACACTTGTGAATGATTCGTGTCTCGAATCTTTGATGTAGGACTTGAGCTTTTCGGGTAACTCTAATGGATCGAAGAATACTCGAGCGCTATCGCCACTAAATTTTGCGCTACCATGAACGTTGTTGTGGTGGATGATATTGCCGATCTCGTCTAACAAATCACGTTCCGTTATCGGCATCTCATCATCTCCGCAGGTAGACCTAAAACGAAATGGCCGAGCGCTGGCGCGGCCATTCGATATTGAGATAGATGCTCGGGTCAAGCCCGATCATGACAATGGAGATACGTGCGCAATCCCTACAGCACCTTATTGCTCTCCTTCACCTTCTCCGCATCGACATACACCTGCTCGCCGAGCGCTTTGAATTTCTCGCTCATCTGCGCCATGCCTTGCTCTTTATCATTGAGCGTCGCGGCGTAGTCGCGCACATCCTGCGTGATCTTCATCGAGCAGAATTTCGGCCCGCACATGGAGCAGAAGTGCGCCACCTTGTGCGCCTCTTTCGGCAGCGTCTCGTCGTGGTATTCGCGCGCCGTGTCGGGATCGAGACCGAGGTTGAACTGGTCCTGCCAGCGGAAGTCGAAGCGCGCGCGTGACAGCGCGTCGTCGCGCAGTTGCGCCGCCGGGTGGCCCTTGGCGAGGTCGGCCGCGTGCGCGGCGATCTAGTAGGTGACGACGCCATCTTTCACGTCATCGCGGTTCGGTAAGCCCAAATGCTATTTCGGAGTCACGTAGCAGAGCATGGCGCAGCCGAACCAGCCGATCATGGCGGCGCCGATGCCGCTGGTGATGTGGTCGTAGCCGGGCGCGATGTCGGTGGTGAGCGGCCCCAGCGTATAGAACGGCGCCTCGCCGCATTCCTTGAG
>JBGQLL010000067.1:0-13415 GCA_041500065.1 Pseudolabrys sp. | reverse complement strand
GCGCTGCTTGCGGGCGATCGGCGCGGTGATGCTTCCGCTCGTTCCGAGAGTCTGGTCGAACTGTGCGAAGATCTTTTATCCGGCCGTGGCGAGGCTTCCGGCGTCGCGCTCGCACGTGAGATTCTTGGCCGTTACGCCGACCTCACTATTGGGCCTCGCATCGCCTTCTTTGAAGCGCTGGCGCAGCGTTTCAGCACCGACGCTGCGCGCATGGAAAAGGCGATCGCTGCCTGGCGTGCTGCGCCTTCGGATGCAACAGCAGCTGAAGTTCATTCCGCCTCCGAACCGCGCCGGCAGGAATTGTTCCGCAGGCTGAATCTCGCCCCAGGTGGTACCGCTGCGCTGGTGCGCATGCGCGAACAATTGATGGATTCACTTGATCATCGTGACGACCTGCGCGCGGTCGATGACGACTTCATCCATTTGTTTTCTTCCTGGTTCAATCGAGGCTTCCTGGTATTGCAGCGGATCGACTGGTCGTCGCCGGCAATCGTGCTTGAGAAGATCATTCGCTACGAGGCAGTGCATGAAATCCGCGATTGGGAAGATCTGCGGCGCCGCATCGATCCGCCCGACCGGCGCTGCTACGCATTCTTTCATCCGGCTCTGGTCGACGAACCGCTCATCTTCGTCGAAATGGCGCTGACCCGCGACATCCCGGCCGCGATCGCGCCCATTCTCGGCAAAGAGCGCGAAATCGTCGAGACCGACAAGGCCCGCACCGCGACGTTCTATTCAATTTCCAACTGCCAGCGCGGTCTGGCTGGCGTCTCGTTCGGCAACTTCCTGATCAAGCAGGTGGTCGAGGAGGTCAGCCGAGAGATGCCCAAGCTCTCGACTTTCGTGACCCTGTCGCCCGTGACCAATTTCGCCAGTTGGCTGAAGCGGGAGCGTGCCGAGGAAAACTCCGCGGCTCTCACAGAGGCAGATAAGGCCGCGCTTGCCGTGCTCGACCAACCTGGCTGGTGGCGTGACGAGAATACGGCCGCCGAAATTCAAGATTCAGTCATGCGCGCGGCCGCCTGGTATTTCCTGCGTGCACGCAATCAACGCGGTACAATGATTGATGCGGTGGCCCGTTTCCATCTGGGCAACGGCGCGCGGCTCGAGCGTATCAACTGGCTTGCCGACATGTCCGAGCGGGCGATGACGCAAGCGCATGGGCTGATGGTGAACTATCTCTACGATCTCGACGAGATCGAAAAGAATCACGAGGCCTATGCAGAGGGTCCCACTGTCGTCGCTTCCGGCGCCGTGCAGCGCCTGTTGCGTCCACCGCTCGAGCTGGTGCCGATCGCGGGTTAGGATTTTCCGTAGACCGGAACAATAGCGCCGCGAGTGACGCGATTATCGGGTGAGGCGAGGAAAGCGATCGTCGCCGCCACCTCTTCGACCTTCGGCCAAGCAGAATAATCGGCTTTCGGCATCGCTTTGCGATTGGCCGGCGTGTCCATGATCGACGGCGCGACCGCGTTGACCAGAATACCGTCCTTGGCGACCTCTTCGGCGAGCGCTGCGGTAAGCGCGGCCACGCCGGCCTTCGCGACAGCGTAGGCGGTCATGCCGGCGCCGGTGCGCCACTCCAATGCCGGCCGCGCCGCAACGTTGACGATGCGGCCGCCCTGGCCACCCGCGAGCATGGCATTGACAGCCGCGCGGCAGCACAGAAAGCAGGACGTGAGATTGTTGTCGATCTGCGTCATCAGCAAACTTTTGTCGGTTTCTGCGACTTTGCCCGCTGCAAAACCGCCGGCGAGGTGGACGGAAGCCCAAGGTTTTGCACTCGCATAAAGCTTGGCGACCTGCACCTCATCAGCGAGGTCGGAGACGGCAATCAGGGTCACGTTCGGATTGCCGCGATGGGGAAATCGCTGCGCTTCAGCTTCATGCACGAATGGCACTGTGCACGTAGCGCCGGCACTCATGAGTGCGCTTACAACTGCGATGCCGAGCGCGCCCGTTCCTCCGGTAACAACAACATGCTTCCCCGAAAAATCCATGGTTATCCCCGCCCGCGTTTCACGCGTATTGGCAGCACCTGAAACTCGATCCAATTGGCGACCTCACTGACGCGAAGCTTCTTGTCGAGCACGTTTTTGCTGATGCCATGCCGCCAAGCCAATCGCTTGCAGCCAGGATCGCGATCGAGCGTGTCGAGGTCTTGCGCGAAAGTCTTGATGTCAGCGGTGTCGGCAAAGAAGCCTTCCTCGATCAGCCGCGTGCCGATACGTCGCACGATTGCCGCGACCTCGCGCAGCGGATATTCCGGGTGATATTGCACGGCCCAGGCCACCGAGCCGTTGGTGCGGATTTCGGCGCTTTGCACATCGGAAACTGCATTGGTGGCAAGCACCGTGGTTCCTGGCGCGAGCGCCTCCACCTCGTCGAGGTGCACCGTCGGCGCGTTGAACACGTCAAGCTTGCCCGCATACATGGGATGTTTGCGTCCGGCCTCGGTGAGACGGATGCCGCGCCCGAAGCCCAGTTCGCGGCCCTTCGGATTTTTGCGAACGCTGCCGCCGGCCGCAGCAGTGATGAGCTGAAGACCCCAACAGGAGCCGAATATCGGCGTTCCGGTGTTGAGCGCAGCGCGCACGAGCTCGATCTGGCGCATCACCTCCGGGCCACCGTTGTAAACATGCAAACTCGAGCCGGTGATGGCGATACCATCGTAACCTTCGAGCGAGGAACCATCCGGTA
Source organism: Pseudolabrys sp. (assembly GCA_041500065.1). Classification (GTDB taxonomy): domain Bacteria; phylum Pseudomonadota; class Alphaproteobacteria; order Rhizobiales; family Xanthobacteraceae; genus Pseudolabrys. Next base: position 10,715 of record JBGQLL010000067.1, on the reverse strand, counting down.
GCAGCGCCACGGGGTCGCCCGGATAGCAGATGTCTACGACTGCTCCCGGCAAAAGTTCGCGCAAAAGGTCAGAATAACCTTTGCTCGCAGCGGTGCCGCCAACCGCTACGTGGTCGGCCATAGTTTGCGGTGAATTGCCTTCGATCACGAGCAGGCGGGGCGAGGGCATCGGCTAATTCGGGTTCCCTGGGCGGGCGTTTCGGGGTCTGAAAATCGGGCACTAATCAGCTCGATATGGCCGCGCCGGGGCGATTTTGCAATCGCGGTGGATGGTCTAGCCCAAACTCTCGGTTAACACGCTCTATCCTTGAGTGCGCCGCTCAAGCCGCTCATTCTGCGGAACAAAGCGAATCACAGGCAATGGCCGACTTCGATCTTGCCATTATCGGCGGCGGCGTGAATGGAACGGGGCTTGCCCGGGATGCTGCCGGCCGCGGCATAAGCGTGCTGCTCGTCGAGATGAATGATCTCGGTTCGGGCACATCGTCAGCCTCGAGCAAATTGATCCATGGGGGCCTGCGCTATCTCGAGCATGGCGCCTTTCGTCTCGTTCGTGAGGCTCTGAACGAACGCGAAGTGTTGTTACGTATGGCTCCGCACGTCGTTCGGCCGATGCGGTTCATGTTGCCGCCGCTGCCCGGACTGCGCTCGCCGCTCATGTTGCGTTTCGGGCTCATCCTCTACGACCTGTTAGGTGCGCGCAAACTGTTGCCGGCGTCCCGCACCGTCGATCTTACTCACCACGTGGTCGGTCACCCCCTGAATCGCACATTCCGTTACGGTTTTGAATATTCCGATTGCTGGGTCGACGATTCCCGATTGGTGGTTCTCAACGCGCTCGATGCTGCCGAGCACGGCGCAGTTATTCGGACCCGCACCCGTTGTACGCGTGCGGAGAGGCGAGACGAGTGGGAGCTGGTACTCAACGCCAGGGGGCGCCGCGAGGTAAAGACCGCGCGTGTGCTGGTCAACGCCGCCGGGCCCTGGATCAGCGCAGTGGCGGACACCGTGCTTCGCCAGCCGTTGTCGAGTCCGGTGCGGCTGATCAAGGGCAGTCATATCGTCATTCGCCGGCGCTTTGAGCACGACTACGGCTATTTATTGGAAGCTCCAGATCGGCGAGTCGTGTTCGCCTTGCCTTTTGCGCAGGAGTTCACCCTGATTGGAACCACCGACGAGAATTTCGTGGGCGATCTTGGTTCGGTGGCGCCCGCCGCCGCCGAAATCACTTATCTTTGTAACGCTGTAAATTATTACTTCCGTGACAAGGTCACGCCTGATGAGTTGATCTGGTCGTTTGCCGGCGTGCGTGCGCTGTATGACGATGGTGCTGCCCGGCCCGAGGACGTCACGCGTGACTACGAACTTGTTCTCGACCAGCGCGATGGCGAGGCGCCGTTGCTTACCGTCTATGGCGGGAAGATCACCACCCACCGCAAACTGGCGGAGGCGGCATTAAGGCAGATTGGCCATTTCTTTGAGGCCATGCCGCCCTGGACCGCAGGCTCGCGACTGCCCGGCGGTGAATTTCCTCCCGACGGGTTCGACGCGCAGGTCGCCGAGGCAATGGGCAGATGGCCGTTTCTGTCCGCAGCCCATGCGCACCGTCTGGTGCGCGCCTACGGACGTCGCGCCGAACGGTTTCTCGAAGATGCGAAAAGCCTGGATGATTTGGGGCCGAGCTTTGCCGGTGATCTGACCGCAGCGGAAGTGCGTTACATGGTGGAAAACGAGTGGGCGCGAAATGCCGATGATGTGCTCTGGCGCCGCAGCAAGATTGGACTTAAGGCGACGGCTGACGATCGCGCTGCGCTCGACCGCTTCATGACATCGCTGAACGGAAAGATGGCCGGAACCGCGGGCTGACGTGACCTTGATGGTCTAATAAGCTGCCCGGGGCTCGCCACTTGGCGAAGCTGGGGACTTCAGTTGCCGACCACTCTTATCGCAATCGACCAGGGAACGACCTCAACGCGTGCCATCGCGTTCGATGCGGCGCTGCGGCCGCTCGCCAGCGCGCAGAAGGAATTACGCCAGATCTATCCGGGGCCAGGCGAGGTAGAGCATGACCCGGAGGAAATATGGACAGCCGTGGTCGCAACAGTGCGGGCCGTAATGGCTCAAGCGCGGATCACGGCGAATGACGTCGCCGGAATCGGTATCACCAATCAGCGTGAAACTACGATCATTTGGGATCGCAAATCTGGCAAGCCCATCCACAACGCGATTGTATGGCAGGACCGGCGCACGGCCGAATATTGCGAATCTTTGCGGCGTGCCGGTCATGAGAGCGAAATTGCCGGCAAGACCGGACTGCTGCTCGATCCATATTTTTCCGCGAGCAAGATCGTCTGGTTGCTGGACCACGTCGAAGGGGCCCGCACAGCTGCCGAGAACGGCAAGCTCGCTTTCGGTACCATCGATTGCTTTCTGCTTTGGCGTCTGACCGTGGGCAAAAAACATCTGACCGACGCCACCAATGCCGCACGCACGCTGTTGTTCGATATCGGAAAGGCCGAATGGGACGGCGACCTTTGTCGTCTGTTCGGTGTGCCATCGCGTATCTTCCCCGGTGTGCGCGACTGCGCCGGCGCATTCGGCGAAACTGTCCCCGATCTGTTCGGTGCCCCGATCCGCGTTCTGGGTATCGCCGGCGACCAGCAAGCAGCCACGGTCGGGCAGGGCTGCTTTGCGCCCGGCATGATGAAATCGACCTACGGAACGGGTTGCTTTGCGCTGCTCAACACCGGGCCTGAGCGCATTGCTTCACGCAATCGCCTGCTCACGACGATTGCTTATCAGCTCGACGGCAAGCGCACTTATGCACTGGAAGGTGCGATCTTTGTTGCCGGGGCCGCGGTGCAATGGCTGCGCGACGGATTGAAGCTCATCGCCGCGTCATCGGAAGTAGGGTCGTTGGCGCAGCGTGCCGATCCGGCCGAAGAGGTCTATCTCGTGCCGGCTTTCGTTGGCCTCGGTGCGCCTTATTGGGACGCTCGGGCACGTGGCGCGATCTTTGGCCTGACCCGCAATTCCGGCGGGGCAGAGCTAGCCCGTGCGGCGTTAGAGGCGGTCGCCTACCAGACTCGCGATCTGCTGGAAGCCATGCACGCCGACTGGCCGGCGTCGAAAGGCTCCGCGACGGTACTACGCGTCGACGGCGGCATGACTGCAAGCGATCTCACCATGCAGTTCCTCGCCGACATTCTCGCGAGCCCCGTTGACCGCCCTGTGGTGATGGAAACGACCGCGCTGGGCGCCGCTTATCTCGCCGGACGTGCGGCCGGGGTATGCCCGGACCTCGATGGCTTCGCCAAGCAATGGCGACTCGACCGCCGCTTCGAACCGCAGATGGGTGCCGATGTGCGGGAACGCAAATATGCCGGCTGGCGACAAGCCGTCCAGCGCACACTTACGATCCCGGGTTGAGCGTGTTCGTGTGCCCCGCTAGCTTGCATGCCTCGAGACGGGGAAGTGATGGCGGACGGCGGCGAAGCAGCGCACAACAACGCAGCAAACGAGAAACCGCCACTGGTGCGCTTTGAGGCCGTCACCAAGCGATTCGGCTCGGTCGCTGCGATCGAGGCGCTTTCACTCGACATAGCGCATGACGAATTCTTCGCGCTGCTCGGCCCGTCCGGATGCGGCAAAACCACGCTATTGCGCATGCTCGCCGGCTTTGAGACACCGACTGAAGGTCGCATCTTGCTCGATGGCGAAGACATTGACGCAGTGCAGCCGCATCGGCGCCCCGTGAACATGATGTTCCAAAGCTATGCGTTGTTCCCGCATCTGACCGTGGAGGGCAATATCGGATTTGGCCTGCGCCAGGAAAACGTGACGCGCGTTGAAATCTCTGAGCGCGTTACGGAGATGCTGGCTCTTGTGCGACTGCAAGGCTTTGGTCGGCGACGGATCGATCAGCTCTCCGGCGGTCAGCGCCAGCGGGTTGCACTTGCGCGCTCGCTCATCAAGCGTCCGCGCGTATTATTGCTTGATGAACCGCTGGCAGCGCTCGACAAGAAGCTGCGCGCCGAGACGCAGTTCGAGCTCATGGAATTGCAACGCCGGCTTGGCACGACCTTCGTGATCGTCACGCACGATCAGGAAGAGGCGATGATCGTCGCCGATCGCATCGCTGTGATGGATCATGGCCGGTTGATGCAGGTTGCGACGCCGTCGGAAATCTACGAGCGGCCCAATTCGCGTTGGGTCGCAGACTTCATCGGAGAAGTGACTGTCGTTGAAGGGCGCGTTTCTGCCGGTGGCACCATGGACAGTGCGCTCGGCAAATTGAGCGTTGCTGGCACCAGCGGAGCCAAGTCCGGAAATACGGTCTGGCTGGCATTGCGCCCGGAAAAAATCGGCATGAGCAGCGAACGGCCGGCAGGGAAACTCAATAAGGTTCCCGGCACCATTTCCGAAATTGGTTATCGCGGCGACATATCGATCTACAAGGTGCGGCTTGCCGATCGGTCATTGATGAAAGTTGCGCTCGCCAATGTCGGTGTGCGCGGCAATGCTTTGTTTAAAGCGGGCGATCTTGTGTGGCTATCGTGGCCGCCGGACGCGGGCGTTGTTTTGGACAGCTGATGAGCACACAGGCCAACAGACGAAACTGGGGCGCTCGGCTGGTCCTGCTGCTGCCTTATCTGTGGTTGCTCGTCTTCTTTCTTGTGCCGTTTGTGATCGTGCTCAAGATTAGCCTGTCACAAACCGCACTCGCGCTGCCACCTTACGTGCCGGTATTCGATTTTGCGGCGGGCTGGGCAGGGCTGATGGAATTTACCGCACAGCTCTCCGCAGATTCTTTCCGATTGCTTTCGTCCGACGCGATTTATCTCTTGTCCTACCTCAAGAGTCTGCAAATCGCGGCAATATCCACGATTCTCCTCCTCGCAATCGGCTACCCCATCGCTTATGGGATGGCGCGCGCCCCGCGATCATGGCAACCGCCGCTGGTGATGGCCGTGGTGCTTCCGTTCTGGACTTCGTTTCTCATCCGCATTTACGCCTGGATCAATATTCTACAGCGCGACGGCCTGTTGAATGACGTATTGACGCGGCTGCACGTGATCGACGCGCCAGCTATGTGGCTATCTTCTGATACCGCGATCTATATCGGCATCGTCTATTCCTACTTGCCATTTATGGTTCTGCCGCTCTACGCGGCGCTGGAAAAAATGGACGAAACCTTGCTGGAGGCGGCTGCCGACCTCGGATGTCCCCGCTGGAAAACGTTTTGGCTGGTGACGCTGCCGTTGTCGCTTCCGGGTGTCGCCGCCGGCGCGCTGCTTTGTTTTATCCCAATTGTCGGCGAATTCGTCATCCCTGATCTGCTCGGCGGCTCTGAGACCATGATGATTGGTCAGGCGCTGTGGACTGAATTCTTTTCCAACCGCGATTGGCCGGTTGCTTCGGCCATTGCGGTCTCGTTGCTCGGCCTGCTGCTGGTGCCGATCCTTTTCTACGAGCGCCTTCAACAGCGGTCACTGGAAGGAGGCCGGTGATGAGGCGCGGCGCTTCGTCTTTCAATATCATTTCGGTCGTGCTCGGCTTGGCGTTCCTCTATTTGCCGATCACCATTCTGGTCATCTATTCGTTTAATGCCTCGCGGCTTGTGACGATCTGGGGTGGCTGGTCACTCGAGTGGTATCGCGAGCTGCTGCACGATGATGCGGTTTTGCAGGCGGCCTGGATCAGTCTGCGCGTTGCCGTCCTGTCGGCCAGCTTCGCCACTGTGCTCGGAACGCTTGCTGCCGTGGCCCTCACCAGGATGGGGCGCTTCCGCGGCCGCTTGCTGTTTTCCGGAATGGTGTACGCGCCGCTGGTTATTCCAGAAGTCATCACCGGGCTTTCGCTGCTATTGCTGTTCGTTGCCCTGAACGCAGATCGCGGCTTTTGGACCATCGTCATCGCCCACACCACACTGACGATGTGTTTCGTCGCCGTGATTGTGCAGTCGCGGCTTATCAGTTTTGACCGCAGTCTGGAGGAAGCCGCGATGGACCTCGGATGTCCGCCGGTCAAAACCTTCCTGACGGTTACCCTGAGGCTAATTGCGCCGGCGATTGCAGCAGGATGGATGCTGGCCTTCTCGCTATCACTTGACGACCTGGTGATTGCGAGCTTCACCACCGGACCAGGCGCCACCACCCTGCCGATCCGCATCTATTCCGAGGTGCGCCTGGGCGTGAAGCCGGAGATCAATGCGGTGTGCACGATCATGATTGCGATCGTTGCGGCCGGAACGATAGCGGCATCATTGATAGCCAAAAGCGGCACGGCACGGCGCGATCGAGCGGCCTTGGGCGCTCAAGTCTGACTAGTCGCTACTGCTCTTGCCCGGCGGGCGAAACAAAAAAACCATGCCAAAGTGGGCCATGATAGTTCCCACCACCAGTGAGGCGACGGCGACTTTAACCAGAGTGCGAAAGAGAGGATTCAGCATTCGCAGCCCATCGCGCCGGCTCGCCGGCGAGTGATTCGTCTCCGATGAATAATAGTCGAAGGAGCCGTACGGCGGCACGGCATGAACTTGCAGTTATTCGGGCTTTCCCGTCGCCGGCTGCGCGTTCGACTGGTCGGCCGCCGGAACAGTGCCTGTCCCTTGCGCCCTGCCGGTCAGCCGATCAATTGCCGAACGCACCGAATCACGGTCCCGGCGGTCGCGCACCGCATTGAGAAGCGGGGCGGCGGCGCCGGAGCGCCGGATCAGTGCTTCGGGATCGGGCAGCATGATCGGGTCGTCCCAAGAACCCTGCACGATGAATGGCAGCTCGAAAGGCGCAGCACCTGGTTTGGGCGGCGCAACGAGAGCGGCGGTACCCTTCAAGTCGAGTTCGCGCGCAGGGATCGACGCAGAACCCGCGAGCGCCAGAACGACGGCAGCGCCCTCGATCTTCACATCTTCAACTGTGACCGTCCCTTGGTTGACCTTTAGCGCCACCGTAATCTTGTCGTAAGGCGTGCGCCCGCTCCGGAACTCACCGCCGCCTGATAAAGGCCGCCGTTCCAATCGACGCAGCAATTGTTCGACATTTAGGCCGGCGAGTGCGCCATTTGATCCGGTCAAGGTGGCCGTTCCGTTTAACGTGTGCGTCAGCGCAAGGACGCTATCTCCGGTACCTTCGACCGCAAGTGCAATACTGCCTTTGCCCTCGAGCCGGCGGAGGCCGAACAACTGGCCGAGGCAGCTTTCCAAATCGATGTCGGTAAACTGAAGCTGTGATTTGACGTCGACACCGCGGTCGAAGCTGGCAAGCGCCAGTGATCCCTTGACCACCCCGCCGTACGCTTGCGCCTCGCCGATCGTTACCACGAGGTGGCCGCCACGCAAGTTCGCGGCAATGGCCGTGCGTCCGACTTTGGCATTGGATACGACGACATTCCCTGCCGAAAGGCGCAGGTCGAGGTCGAGCCCGGCGAGGCCATCAAGCGTGATGATCCCATTGTTCCACGCGCGTTCGTTGGAGGCGAGGAGACGGATCGTCGAAACATAGGGTGTTAAGTCAAGCGTGTCGGCGGCAAGCGTGCCTTGCAGTGTCTGCCGCCCATCTGCCGCGAAGGTGAGTACGCCCTCGGCGCTATTGCCGTCGAGCTCAACATTGACACTGGACAGACTGATGGTGCCGCCGACCACGTTGGTTCGCGCCTTGATCGCGAACCGGCCGAAGCCGCCCCCGGGCAAGGGCTTCTGTCCGGCCCAGACCAACGCATTGCGCAGTGAAGCGGCATCCGCGGCTAGCGTGCCTTCGACTTTCACAGTAGGCCTGAAACTGACGGCACCTTCGAAGGCCGCTTTCATCGGCGCGCCCGAGATGCGCAGCTTTACCCCGCTCCGGTTGCCGGCAAGTGCAGCAGGAAAATCGGCGAGCGTCATGCTCGCATCCATCGGCGCATCATGCCAGATGAAATGTCCGGTTGCGCCAAAACTTTTTGAAATTGATGGCCAAGCCAGCGAGAACTCTACGCCATACAACGTCTCGGTGAATTTCCGTGTTTCGTCGCGTATTACGATGGTGCCGCCATCGATCCGCATCTCGGAGAATGCCGTGAGGCGATGCGGGTCCGTCTGGCTGCGAAGCAACGCGTCAATGAGGCCAGACCAATTCGACTGTCCGTTCGGCTGCAATTCGATCGCGATGCTGGGATGATCGAGAGAGACGTCTGCGATCTCGACGCGGCCAATGAGCAGCGGGAAAAACCGCAATCGTGCAGTCAAACGCTCGGCCGTAAGCGCCGGCTGCTTGCCATCACCGAGGACTACGTCTGCGAAGCTGACACTGCCGGTCGGAAAGAGCGAGACGCTGGCCTTGCCGCGCAAAACCGGGTCGAGACCGGTGACCGCGCGTATTTCGCTCATGACCTGTTGGCGGACGGCATCGGCCGAAATCAGGTACCCTGCCGTCGTGAGAACGACCAACGCGCCCGCAATTACGGCGAGCAGCATAAATCCCAGGCGTTTCAAGCCGGTGGCCGCTGTCAAAGGGAGGGTTCCGGTTGTTTCGGCATCAAGGCCGGCGGACTATATCATCGGTCCTGCTAGCGCCAACCTTGGACGGGGTATGTGACCCTTTCAAGGCTGGGCCAGCGCACCATTAAAGCTGCTGTGCATACGAGATCGGCCGCTGGCATCGGCGATTTCCGCGATCATCTTTTTGACAATCGCCTCGCCAAAGGAACTGAAATCCTTAGCTTCGAGCACAAAGCTGCCGGGGCCGCCGATCACATTGTCCCGATAATATTTCGCCAGCCCGCCGGGCGGGTTTGTGTGCTCCGGATTCCAGGGCAGGGGGGTCTCACTCAGAATCACCAACCCGTTGATGCTAATGCCCAGGGTCAGCGCCTCGTCGCGCGCTTGTCCCACGTCCCGCCCGGCGTTGTTGGTGCCGTCACCGGAGACATCTATCGTGCGCCGCTCGGCGCTAAATGGGGTGCGAGCAAGCTGCGCCACCGCGGCATCGATGCCACCGCTGATTGAGGTCCGATCGGCGAAAGAGCGCGGCGATTCGAGCAGGCGGTCCCCGAACGTTTGGGCCGCATTTGGTCCGTCAATCAGCGTCCAATCGATCACGACCTTCTGGTTGCCCAGCCCCGACCACTCCAAAAACAGCACACCGATGCGCCCACGGCGCCCGGACTGAATCGCTTCAAGCACGCGGGGATTGGCAAGCGCTGCAGCATAGCCTTCCCGCTGAAGCTGAAACTTCTGGCTGTCGATACTGCGGGAGACGTCCGCCGCCAGCACCAGAAGAAGGTCAACCGGCTCGGCTGCCCGCGAAAATGAGATGCCGAACGTAGCGATCACAATCGCCAAAACAATGGACGTACGGCGGAACAATAGGCCCATGCAAAGAGCCTAACGATTTTGGAATTACTGCGCCAGCACGCGTGTGGTTGGGAAAGCCACTTCGACCAGCGTCCCGTCGCCGACTTCGCTGGCTATGCCGAAACGGGCGTGATTGGCTTCAACCAGAGCTTTGGTTATCGGAAGGCCAAGGCCGGTTCCACCCCAGTGCAAAGCATTTGCGGCCTGACGGAACGGCTCAAGCGCGGTTTCTAAATCCTTCTCGCTCATGCCAGGGCCGGTATCACGCACGCGCAGCACAACCTCTTGGTCGTCGGTCAAGGCAGTCGAGACGATGACCTGACCGCCGGCACCGGTGAACTTGATGGAGTTCGACAGTAAGTTTAGCGCTATCTGACGCATTGAGCGCGCATCAGCGACAATCTGCGGCAAGTTAGCGGACAGCGCTGTACGAATAATGACGCGCTCGCGATTGGCTTGCTGCTGCATGATTGCGACGCATTGCTGGACTAGATCGTTGAGGTTGACGTTTACGAAGGTGAGCTCAAGTTTTCCCGCTTCGATTTTCGAAAGGTCGACCAGATCGTTGAGAAGCGAGATCAGGTGCCCGCCAGATGCGTGGATGTCCTTCAGATATTGCCGGTAGCGTTCATTGCCGACAGGACCGAAGCGTTCGTCCATCATCACTTCGGAAAAACCGATGATAGCGTTGAGCGGTGTACGAATTTCATGGCTGATTTTGGCAATGAATTCGGATTTCGCGATGGAGGCCTTTTCGGCCGCCTGCTTGGCGTTGGTTAGTTCTTCCGCCGCGCGTTTCCAGACGGTGATGTCGCGCAACACCGCGCACAGCTTCTCGCCGTCCTCGATGCGGCCCATCGTGATGTAGAGTGGAACGAGTCCACCCTTACGCACGCAGCCAATCGCCTCGTAGCCGGCATCGAGCATGCTCGCGCCAGTGCCGTTGGCGAAACGTTCGAGATGGTCGAGTGCGGAGCGTCGACTTTCCGGCGCCAAGAGATCGCCAAACGAATGCTTGGCGAAGTCAGCAGGTTCGTAGCCGAAAAGCGCTTCGGCGCTGCGATTGGCGGAAAGAATCCGACCAGTGCGATCAAGCACAAGGACCCCGTCAGTAGCGGTATCCAAAATCGACTTGAGTTCCCGGTTCTCCTTCTCGGCTGGATTCAGCGTGGTTTCTTCGGATTTTCCTTCGCTTACAGGCCGCGTATCGATCATCAGCACCAGCGCGTTCTCGCTATTCCAAATCGTGCTGAACAAGCGGCCTTCGACCGGCCTTTGCGTGCCGTTGATTGTGGCGATCCTGAGTAATTTTCCGTTTCTTGTGTCCTTTGCGGAGGATTTGTCGGTGTTTTCGATGAACAGACTGTCGAGCCCGCCGGCCTCG
>JBGQLL010000066.1:0-13474 GCA_041500065.1 Pseudolabrys sp. | reverse complement strand
GAACGCATGTCGCTTTGATGCGATATGCAAAAATCAGCCCCCGCGCCCCTCGCGAAACGCCTGCGGTGTCATTCCCGTCTGCTTGCGGAAAAACCGGGTGAAGTGCGATGGGTCCGAAAAGGCGAGGTCGTAGGCGATCTCGTGGATCGCCTGGTTCGTGAACACGAGCTGGCGCTTGGCTTCAGTCAGGACGCGCTGACGGATCAGGTGCCCCGCCGTTACGCCGGTTGCCCGTTTGACATGATCGTTGAGCCGGTCCGGCGTCATCGCCAGCTTGCCGGCATAGAAACTGATCACACGTTCCTTGCGGAAGTGTTCATCAACGAGTCGCCGCAGTTCGTCCACGCGCGCATCGGCGCGCGATAGCGTTACTGAGCCGCTGCGCGCCCGACTTACTCCGAGCCGCACCACTTCAATCGCGATCAAGGCGAGCAAGCCACGCATCGCCAAGCGATAACCTTCCCGCGCGAGCGAACTCTCCTCGTACAAATCGGTGCATAGACCCGACAGACGCCTGGCCTCACCCGCGTTGTCGAGTGGAAGCAGCGGCTCGGTCGCCACCGCTTTCAACCGCGCCAAAGCCTCGCCAGACTGATCGCCTAGCGCGTCGGCAACATCTTCTGTGAAACTCACGACCCAGCCATCAGTGATCTTGGGGGTAAAGCGAAAGCCGTGCGCGGTGGTCGCGGGCACAAGGATCACCGTCGGCGCGGCAAAGCGTGCCGTTGCAGTCTCGAAGCTTAGCTCGCCACCGCCCTTCTCGATGAGCAGCATCTGAAAAAGATTGCGGTGACGATGCGCACGAATTGTCCAATCGTGGACCGAAGAGCGCGAAGAGATAGTTTCAATGTGGATGAAATCAAACGCGGAATCGTCCGGCGGATCGCCGTAGAGATGAAATAGCGGCAGCGCTGGCACGGTGCCCATGCCTCGAGCATATTCGAGCTAGTCCACGAAGGCCAACCTCCATCGTGCTGTGGAAAATGAAAAAGCCCCGCCAGCAGGCGGGGCTTTTCAGATCGCCTATAGAACGTCAGCGGTTCTGCTGGTTCTGTTGACCACCTTGGAGGCCGCCCTGCTGTTGCTGACCGGGCTTCTGCTGCCCGCCGCCCTGCTGGCCACCTTGCTGTTGGCCACCTTGCTGCTGCTGGCCGGGCTTCTGGTTTGGATTTTGATTCATTTTACTTTCCTCTCCAACGTGGTTTGAAGCGCACTTGCCGTGGTTTGAAGCGCACTTGCGCCCCGAACAACAATGCATGAGCGCCGTATCGGTTCCTGGCGTTCAACTTTTGAGGCAAATCGTATCTGGAACTCTGTACCGCCTCGCCGTGTTCCCTTTTTCAACAGGAGGAACCGACGATGGGACGCTATTTGTTACTGTGGCTGCTCGGGATCCCGATTCCGATATTGCTGCTGATCTGGATATTCGGCGGCCTGCACTAGCGCGCGCAGAGATGGGTCCGAGCGACCCGGCGAATTCGGCATAGCTTAGGCCCGCGCCCCGCGCGGGCCTAAGCCTTATGGCCGGCCGGCACGTCCCCCGTCTCAATGCACTTAATAACACTCGGTTGGCGTGGCGTTGCCGCTCCCTCTATGCCCTGTTAAGCCTTTAGCATCGAGGGGATTGGTCGTCGGCTGGACGACTTTGGGAAGGCGCAGGGGACGGGATGGAAGTCTTCCTCCAGCAACTCATAAACGGCATCACGCTCGGCTCAATCTATGGTCTGATCGCTATCGGCTACACGATGGTGTTCGGCATTATCGGCATGGTGAACTTCGCCCACGGCGATGTGTTCATGGTGTCGGCATTCATTGCCTTGGTCGCCTTCCTCCTGCTCACAAGTTTTCTTGGAATATCCTCGATCGCACTTGCGCTTTTCCTCGTGCTGATCGTGGCAATGCTGTTTACCTCACTGGTCAACTGGACGATCGAGCGGCTCGCCTATCGACCACTGCGCGGCTCATTCCGGTTGGCGCCGCTGATTTCCGCAATTGGCATGTCAATCTTCCTGTCGAACTTCGTGCAGGTGACGCAAGGCCCGCGCAACAAATCAATTCCGCCGATGGTGCAAGGCGAGTTCATACTATTCACGAAGAACGACTACCCGGTGACACTGTCGTTTAAACAACTCATCATCTGGTTCGTCACCGCCGTGCTGCTTGCCTGTTTCTGGTATTTGGTCAGCAAGACCAAGCTCGGCCGCGCCCAACGCGCGTGCGAGCAAGATCAAAAGATGGCGGCGCTGGTCGGCGTCGACGTCGATCGCACCATCTCGATGACTTTTGTCATCGCGGCTGCTCTAGCTGCTGTCGCTGGTACGATGTACCTGATGTACTACGGGGTCGTGAGTTTTGCCGACGGTTTCGTTCCGGGCGTAAAGGCATTCACTGCCGCCGTGCTGGGCGGCATTGGGTCGCTGCCTGGCGCGGTTGTTGGAGGCATACTGATCGGACTCATCGAGACCATGTGGTCAGCGTATTTCTCGATCGACTACAAAGACGTTGCGGCTTTTTCCGTTCTGGCAATCACTTTGATCTTCTTGCCGCAAGGTCTGTTTGGTCGCCCGGATGTCGAAAAGGTCTGATATGGGGGGTGATGCCCCGGGCCTGCGCGTCGACACGGTCCGCGCATTAAGGGACGCGGGCATTACTGCACTGCTTGCGTTCGGTCTGTTCCTGCCTCTGATCGGCTTCCAGACCGTTACCGACGTCCGCAACGATCTGATCCTGGTTACGCGCTGGCCCCTCTTGTTGGCCGTGGTCGCTGTTGTCGGCATCGGCCGCCTCGCCTACTCGCTCGCTGTCGAACCCTGGCTCAGACAGCGAGCGCTTCGGCCCGCAACTCCGGCTCCGGCTTGGCGTGTTCAAGCCGGCAAATGGTTCCTCCCCTTTGCAATCGGATTTGTTGTTGCCTATCCGGCGATCATCCTCGCGACCGCGGGCTTTGGCCGCGCCGTGAAGTGGATCGACAATTTCGGGATCCAGGTCCTGATCTACGTCATGCTTGGATGGGGCCTGAATATCGTTGTCGGCCTCGCGGGATTGCTCGACCTGGGCTATGTCGCCTTTTACGCGGTGGGTGCCTACTCCTACGCTCTCCTTGCCAAGACGTTCGGGTTTTCTTTTTGGATACTGCTCCCGCTCGCCGGGGTCCTCGCTTCATTCTGGGGAATTCTGCTTGGCTTCCCCGTACTGCGTCTGCGCGGCGACTATCTTGCTATAGTGACACTCGCCTTCGGCGAAATAATCCGCATCGTGCTCATAAATTGGGTGGATCTGACCAACGGCTACGCCGGCATTACGGGGATTCCGCGCCCAACCTTTTTTGGCATCCCCTTCAATGCCGAGGACAATGGTTTCGCTGCTGTGTTCGGGTTGGAATTTTCGCCGATCTACCGGACCATCTTCCTGTACTACCTCGTTCTCGCTCTGGCCTTGCTCACGGCATTCGTGACAGTGCGCCTGCGGCGCTTGCCGGTGGGCCGCGCCTGGGAAGCCCTGCGTGAGGACGAGATCGCCTGCCGCTCGCTCGGCATCAATACCACCAACACCAAGCTGACCGCCTTCGCCATGGGGGCGATGTTTGCAGGCTTTGCGGGCTCGTTTTTCGCAGCAAGACAAGGTTTCATCTCTCCGGACTCGTTTACGTTTTTGGAGTCCGCCACAATCCTTTCCATCGTTGTACTTGGCGGCATGGGCAGTCAGATCGGTGTCGCGATCGCCGCTATTGCAATGATCGGCGGCACGGAAATTATGCGCGAGCTCGATTTCCTCAAATTGATCTTCGGATCTACTTTCGATCCGACTCAGTATCGAATGCTTCTGTTCGGATTTGCGATGGTGCTGATCATGCTCTGGCGGCCGCGCGGGCTGATTTCAACGCGCGAACCCTCGGTCGTCCTGAAAGAACGCAAGATTATCGGCGCCGACCTCGTCAAGGAAGGTCACGGCTGAATGGCGACCGCAGATGACATCATGCTGCGGGTCGAGCATCTGACGATGCGCTTCGGCGGGCTCGTCGCCGTAGACGATCTGTCGTTCACCGCCCGACAGGGAGACATCACCGCGCTGATCGGGCCGAACGGTGCCGGTAAGACCACCGTCTTCAACTGCATCACCGGCTTTTACAGGCCGAGCGAAGGCCGGATCGCGCTTCGTCACGGCGATGCGACAGCGTGGGAATGGCTCGAACCCCTCACAAACGGCGGTGAGCGCAGCTTCTCGCGGCCGGCCGGCGCGCTCTACCTGCTCGAACGCATGCCGGAATATCTCGTCACCCAGCAGGCGCGCGTTGCGCGCACGTTCCAGAACATCCGCCTGTTTCCGGGCATGACAGTTCTGGAAAACCTGCTGGTCGCGCAGCACAACCGGCTCATGCTCGCCTCCGGCTACACTCTTTTCGGCATCCTCGGATTCCCCTCTTATGCGGCGGCCGAACGTGCGGCGATCGAGCGAGCGAAAGCGTGGCTCGATCGTGTCGACTTGACGGCACGCGCCGACGACGCCGCCGGCGACCTACCTTATGGCGCGCAACGTCGCCTGGAGATCGCGCGCGCCATGTGCACCGACCCGGTGCTGCTCTGCCTCGACGAACCCGCCGCTGGTCTCAATCCGCGCGAAAGCGCCGAGCTCAACGAGCTACTGCTCGCCATCCGCGACCAACAAGGCATATCGATCCTGTTGATCGAGCACGACATGTCCGTGGTGATGGAAATTTCCGATCACGTGGTCGTGCTGGACTATGGTGTCAAAATCGCTGACGGAGCGCCGGCGGAGATACGCGACAATCCGAAAGTCATCGCGGCCTATCTCGGAGTTCCCGACAAGGACGTCGCCAACGTCGAAGCGGAGGTCGGGCTGTGACCACCCGGCTGCTCACCGTGCGCGGTGTCAAGACTTTCTACGGCCGGGTGATGGCGCTCAAGGGCGTGGACCTTGAGGTCAACGAAGGAGAAATCGTCACCTTGATCGGCGCCAACGGCGCCGGCAAATCCACGCTGATGATGACTGTCTGCGGCAACCCGCGCGCGCGCGAGGGTACGATTGAATTCGCCGGTCACGATATCACCCGGCTGCCAACGCATGAAATCGCGCGGCTCAAGCTTGCACAAGCGCCAGAAGGCCGCCGCATCTTCTCGCGGATGACCGTGATCGAAAACCTGCAGATGGGGTCGATCACAGCAGAACCTTCTGAATTCGCCCGCGACCTCGACCGTGTGCTCGCGCTGTTCCCGCGATTGAGCCAGCGCATTGGCCAACGCGGCGGGACCTTGTCGGGCGGCGAACAGCAAATGCTGGCGATCGCCCGCGCCCTGATGGCACAGCCGCGCCTGCTGCTACTCGATGAACCGTCGCTGGGCCTTGCGCCGCTGGTGGTACGGCAGATCTTCGACGCCATCAAAACACTTAATGCCGAGAGCGGTCTTACGGTTTTCCTCGTCGAGCAAAATGCCTATCACGCGCTCAAGCTCGCCCACCGCGGCTACGTGATGGTCAATGGCCGGATTACGCTTTCAGGGACAGGGCGTGAACTGCTCGAGCATTCAGAGATCAAGTCGGCCTACCTCGAGGGAGGCAGGCATTGAACGAAATTTCGACAGCCTTCTCCATTCCTGCGCTGATCTACGAAGAAGGTTCCTTCGGCGTATTCCTGCTGGTCACCATTATTCTGGGCGGCGGAGCGGCGGCACTGGCAGGCCGCGCCATAGCCGCGACCTGGCGACCATGGTGGCAGGTTGTCGCATATGGCTTCATCCTAGGCAGTGCGGTTCGTTTTATTCATTTCAGCCTTTACGGCGGCACCTTTTTGTCGCTCCACTACTATCTTGTCGACAGCGCATTCTGCATAGCCTTCGGCTTCCTGGGCTTTCGGGCGGCGCGTGCGTCGCAAATGATCACCCAGTATCGCTGGCTCAACGAGCGCGACGGCCCGATGCGCTGGCGTCGCAAAATGCCCTGACGTAGTATCCCCGCAGACAAAAAATGCCGGCTCCAGTTGAAGGGGGAACTACAGATGAACAAGATCACTACGCTCAGCGTCGCCTTGAGCATTGCGATAGCTACGGCGGGCACTGCAACGGCCCAGGTGAAATTCGGCGTGGGCGGGCCGATTACCGGGCCGAGTGCGGCCACCGGCGCTCAGATGAAGAACGGTGTCGACCAGGCCGCAACCGACATTAACGCCGCTGGGGGTATCCTCGGCCAGAAAATCAGCGTGTCCTACGGCGACGACGTGTCCGATCCGAAACAGGGTGTTTCGGTTGCCAACAAATTTTCCGCCGACGGCATCAAATTCGTCATTGGTCACTACAATTCGGGCGTCACGATCCCGTCGTCCGAGGTCTATCAGGAAAACGGCATTCTTCAGATCACGCCGGCATCGACCAGTCCGACCGTCACTGAGCGCAAGATGTGGAACATCTTCCGCGTCTGCGGCCGCGACGATCAGCAAGGGCAAGTCGCCGGCGAATACATCGTGA
Source organism: Pseudolabrys sp. (assembly GCA_041500065.1). Classification (GTDB taxonomy): domain Bacteria; phylum Pseudomonadota; class Alphaproteobacteria; order Rhizobiales; family Xanthobacteraceae; genus Pseudolabrys. Next base: position 6,995 of record JBGQLL010000066.1, on the reverse strand, counting down.
AACATTTCAAGGGCAAGAAAATCGCCATCGTTCACGACAAGACGACTTATGGAAAAGGTCTGGCCGACGAAACCAAGAAGACGATGACCAAAGCCGGTATGAAGGAAGTTCTCTATGAGGGCGTGAACACCGGCGAGAAGGATTATTCGGCGCTGGTGTCGAAGATAAAGCAGTCCGGTGCCGACCTCATTTATTGGGGCGGCCTCTATACTGAAGGTGGGCTGATCGTACGGCAGATGCGCGACCAGGGCGTGAAAGCGCCACTGATGGGCGGGGACGGTATCACCTCAGACGAATTCGCCTCGATTGGCGGGCCGGGTGTTGAAGGCACGCTGATGACTTATGGCCCGGATCCCCGCAACAAGCCGAATGCCAAAAAGGTCGTGGAGGAATTCCGCGCCAAGAAATTCGAACCGGAAGCCTACACGCTGTACAGCTATGCCGGCGTGCAGATCATCAAACAGGCCGCGGAAGCTGCAAAATCTCTCGACCCCAAGAAGGTCGCGGAGAAGATGCATTCCGGCATGCAGTTCAAGACCGTGCTCGGCGATATCTCTTACGACAAGAAGGGCGATATCACGAAGCTCGACTATGTGATGTACATCTGGAAGAAAGATCCCAGCGGAAAGATCACTTACGTCGAATGCCCGGGTTCTGATTGCAGCAAGGTGAAATAAGCAATCACACCTGTATTTGCGAAAGCCCGCCTCATGGCGGGCTTTCTTTTTCAGCCGATTTTACCAAGGGCCGGAAATGTTTCGAGCAGCCATACGCTCATCTGATTGACGCTGCCTGTCAGAAACGCGATCCCGGTCAGCACCAGCAACGCGCCCATGGCCTGCTCGACGCGGTGGAGATGATTGCGGAAGCGCGTCAGGAATGCTGCAAAGGGTTCGATCGCGAAGGCTGCCACAATGAATGGAATTCCGAGGCCGAGCGAATAGACCGCAAGCAGGCTCGCCCCTTTGGTGACAGTCTGCTCGGACGCAGCCACCGCGAGAATGGCGGCGAGGATTGGCCCGATGCATGGCGTCCATCCGAAGGCAAAGGCAAGGCCGATCACATAGGCGCCCCAAAGGCCGACTGGCTTGGCGACATCGAGCCGTTTTTGCCGATGCAGAAACGCAATTGGGGTTACACCAAGAAAGTGCAGGCCCATGATGATGATGACAATGCCGGCGATGGTCGCAAGCGGCCCCGAATAGGCGCGAATGAGGGAGCCGACAACGCTGGCGCTTGCACCAAGCGCCACGAATACCGTTGAAAACCCGAGCACGAACAGGACTGCTGCGGCCACGGTTTCACGCCTGACCCGCGGCTCGGACTCCTTGTCTGCAAGGCGCTCGAGCGACGTGCCCGCCATAAATATGAGATACGGCGGCACCAGCGGCAGCACGCAGGGAGACAGGAAGCTGACAAGACCGGCGATCAAGGCGGCCAGGAACGTTACTTCGCCATTCATGGGGTCTCTAGATGCGACGCAACGTGCGCACTTGCAAGCGGCAAGCGCCTGCTTTCGCCGGAACGTGAACGGACGTGATAGGGTCAGTTGGGAGGCAATATGGCGCGCAATCTGATCACTGATATTGCGGGCATCCGCGTGGGACACGCCGGAGACGCGAAGCTTGGTTCCGGCGTCACCGCGGTCGTATTCGACTCGGCCGTGACCGCCAGTGTGGACGTGCGCGGCGGTGGGCCCGGCACACGCGAGACAGCCCTGCTGGATCCGGCTCAGACCGTGGAAGGTATCGACGCATTTATTTTGTCCGGTGGCTCGGCCTTCGGCCTCGATGCGGCATCGGGCGCGCAGGCTTATATGCGCGAGCAAGGCCGCGGCTTCCGTGTTCGCGATGCGGTCGTGCCAATCATTCCCGCGGCAATCATGTTCGATCTGCTCAACGGCGGCGACAAGAGCTGGGGCCGCTATCCGCCCTATCGCGAGCTTGGCTACGAGGCAACAAAAACTGCCTCCATTGATTTCAGGCTCGGCAGCTTCGGTGCCGGCCTCGGCGCCACCACCGCCGCTCTAAAGGGCGGCGTTGGCTCTGCGTCTGCACTGACAGCCGACGGCATCACCATCGGCGCGTTGGTGGTCGTCAATGCTGTTGGCACGACAGTGATCGGCGACGGGCCGCATTTCTGGGCTGCGCCATTCGAGCAGAACAACGAATTCGGCGGACGCAAATGGCCCGCTCAAATTTCGTCGGCCGATCTCGCGCTACGAGCCAAAGGCGGCCCGGCCGAAAACACTACGATTGCCGTCATCGCAACGGATGCAAGACTGAATAAGTCGCAATGCAACCGCCTCGCGGTCATGGCGCAGGACGGCTTCGCACGAGCAATTTATCCAGTGCACACCCCGCTTGACGGCGATGTCATCTTCGCTGCGGCAACCGGAACCAAACCGCTTGACGAACCGCATTACGGCCTGGCCGAACTTGGCATGCTAGCTGCCAACGTGATGGCGCGCGCGATCGCGCGGGGTGTGTATGAGGCAACCGCTTTGCCGTTCCCCGGCGCCCTGCCCAGCTGGCGCGATCGCTTCGGCTGAACCCCGCGAACCATTCCACGGGTTTGCGCGTTGTCATGTCATGCCATCGACTGCCATCGCAGGCGTTGAATATGACAAAGAGGCTGAACGGCTGACCGTCACGTTCGCAACCGGCCGTGTCTATCAATACGTCGATGTTCCCGTCGAGGTGGCCGCCTCGTTTCAGTCGGCCTTTTCAAAAAGCACCTTTTTCAACGGCTACATTCGCGATCGTTATGATTTCCGCGAACTTGCGCCCGTGTCTTAACTAAATCGTTCAGCTCGATAGGGCGCCGGATCGCAAAATGGCGGCTGGCCCGCCATCATCTCCGCAATCATACGCCCCGTGACGGGGCCGAGCGTAAGGCCCCAGTGCGCGTGGCCGATCGCCAGCCACAATCCGGGGCGTCCAGGGGCCGGTCCAATCACAGGGCGCGAATCCGCAAAGCAAGGACGGCTGCCGAGCCAAGTCTTTCCGTCGACAGGCTCGCCGAGCGGAAAAAGCTCACGCGCCCTTGGCATTATACGGTCGAATTGTTCCGGAGACGGTGCCGCATCGCGCGCGGCGAATTCGACGCCTGTGGTTATACGAATCCCTTGTTCCATCGACGTGACCAGATAACCAACGTCAGCATCCAGCACTGGTCGTGACAGTCCGGCATTCCCTTGCGCAAGAAAATGACGGTGGTAGCCGCGCTTGACCGCGAGCGGCAACGTCAGGCCGAGAATTTTGAGCAGATCCGGCGTCCATGGCCCGAGCGCAATCACGCATTGCGTCGCATCGAGCGCGCCTTCGTTGGTCTCTACTCGCCAGCGACTGCCATTCCGGTGTAGCGAACGCGCATCGCCGGAGAGAATGATACCGCCCAGCGCAGTGAAACGCGCAGCGTAGGCACGGGTCACGCCAAGCGGATTGCTCACGCTCGCTGCTTGCGGCCAGAACACTGCGTGGGCGAACACCCGATGGAGTGACGGCTCCAATGCCTGCGCGCCGGCCAAGTCGAGCGCCTGGAGTGGCAAACCAAATTTCGCCGCGAGATCGAATTCGGGCGACAGCGCGCTGAAACTCTTTTTTTCGCGATAAACCTTGAGCCAGCCGGTCTTGCGCAGGTACTGCGTCGCACCCGCTTCCGCCATCAACACCTCATGCTCGGCAACCGCGCGGGAAAATAGCGGACGGATCAAATGTGCCGTTTCGACCAGGCGATCCGGCTGTGACGCGGCGCGGAATGCCATCAGCCACGGCATTATGCGAGGCAAAAACGTCAGGTGGTAATTCGCCTCCGTCGCGCGCTTGAGCGCGATACGCAAAAGCCTGCCAGCATCGGACGGAAACGCCGGCGGAAATATCGTGTTGCCCTCAATGACACCGGCATTCCCATAAGAGGTCTGTTCGCCTACGCCGGCGCGATCGACCAATGCAATGCTCAGCCCGCGTCTGGCGAGATGCAGCGCTACCGATGTGCCAACAATGCCGGCGCCGAGAACCATTGCATCGGTGCGTGCCACGACCGATCTCCTACCCGCATCAGCCTTTATATATGGATTGCGCCAGCCAATGGCGCTATCAAGCCTCGGCACCCACCCGCGGCCGGAGTTTCCCCCAATGAAGCTGGCTGGCGCCCTCGCGGCCGCACTCTCTCTTGTCGGCCGGCACGGTACCTTGGTGGCGGCGGCATCGATCTTTGTCGGACTAGCCGTCCCCGGACTCGCTGCTGTCTGCAAGCCTTATCTCGGCGAAGCGATCGTGGTGATGCTCACGCTGGCTTTTCTGCGCGTCGATCCCAACGAACTGTTCCGTCATTTCACTCGGCCAGGGCTGATTGCCGCTGCGACCGTGTGGGCAATGCTGGTCGTGCCGGTCGTCCTTGGCCTTGTGTTCATGGCCTTCGGCGTCAATCAAAGCATGCCGGGCCTTTACTTCATGCTGGTGCTGCAGATGTCTGCGCCTGGCCTGATGTCTTCGCCTGCGCTTGCGGCGCTGTTGGGGCTTGACGTCGCGCTCACCCTCGCGACCCTGATTGTGTCGACCGCGATCACGCCGCTGACCGCCAGTCTATTCACACACGCGTTCCTCGGCACTGCGCTTGCCTCGCCGCTCGGCTTCGGGCTCCGGCTGTTTTTGATCATTGCGGGTTGCGCCGGGGCCGGTGCCGTCATCAGGTTCATGACCGGACGGCCCTTCATCGAGGCTCAGCGCGAGCGTATCGACGGTCTAAGCGTGCTTGCGATGTTCATGTTCGCCGTGGCCGCGATGGATGGCGTTGCCGACCATTTCCGTGCCAACCCGTTGCTTGTGATTGAGTTGACCGCGCTCGCCTTTGCGCTCGCACTCGGTATGATCGCGCTGACCGCCCTGGTGTTCCTGCGAGTTGGACGGGCTCGTGCCTTCGCGGTTGGCCTGATCGTAGGGAACCGCAACATCGGCTTGATGCTGGCGGCAACGAGCTTTGCGGTGCCCGATATTGCGTGGCTCTATTTTGCCGTGGCGCAATTTCCCATTTATCTATTGCCGCACCTGCTGAAGCCGCTGGCGAAGCGGCTTCAGCAAAGCGCGAAAGCTTAGGCGATTGTCGAGAGAGCGGATGCTGCCTGTGTCACCAGCTGCGACTGCAGCTTGATCAACTGTTCGATCAGATTGTTGCCGCTCGAACCGCTAGACCCGCCCGGCCCACTGTTTGGGTCGTTATTTGACGACGCATTGTTCTGGGGCGCGGCCGGTGTGGTCATGCTCACCGAGGTGCCGTCGGCATACGAAATAGTGGTGGTGGTCGACCCATCCGGATTTGTTGCGGTCTGGGTCGTGGCACCGGTGATATCAGACGAACTGAGCAGCGATGACAGGCCACCTTGTTGCGGATCGCTGCCCTGCGTCGAGCCTGTAATGTCAGCATGGTGATGGTGGTGATGGCCACGGCCATGCGCCTTGTTGAGCTCGCCCGCGCTTACGTTGCCGTCGCTGTTGGCGTCGAGTTTTCCGAACAGAGCGTCGGCGCTCTGGGTATCGACTCCAACCGCGCCGAGTGCCTGTTCGAATTCAGTCTTGCTGATCTGCCCGTCGCCGTCCGTATCGAGTTGCGAAAACAGGTCAGAGGGAGATTGCCCCACGACGCCACTGGCCGTTTGACCTTGCAGCGAGATGAGGGCCGCCAAAGTGCCGGGTTCGAACGATGGTGTAGAGCCAGACCAGATTGGAGATGAACTCGACTGCTGGCTGGAACTTTTCGATCCCGTGATTGTCGGATCCAGCGCCAGGAGCGGGTCGTTACTTGTAGCTCCCAGTCCGCTGGTACCGTACTGCAATAATTGCTGTAGGTAGGACAACGCATTCGAGGATGCGCTTACTGACATTGACATGACACGATACTCCTCAACACGCCGTTCACAACGGCGGGTCGTCGCACCCGAGCGGCTGAACGCAAGAGCTGCGCCAAGCCCTCACAAAGTGAAAAACCCGCGCTGGTCCTGCGGTTGTCCACAACTTCCCGCGTTCGGATCTCGTTAACGTGACGCCGCGCAGGGCAAATTTTGCCGGTACGATCGAAGTTAATTGCCGGCCCGCCCCGTGCGCGGCGCGCGTTGCCCCCCGGCCTGCTCCGTGTTACCCGAACGCGTCTGGAGGCCATGAATGCCCCGCCCGCTCGTAATCGCGCCGTCGATATTGTCCGCCGATTTTGCCAAACTCGGCGACGAAATCCGCGCGATCGAGGTTGCCGGTGCCGACTGGATCCATGTCGACGTGATGGATGGCCACTTCGTCCCCAACATCTCGATCGGTCCTGCGGTGGTGCAGGCGCTCCGCCCTCTCACCAAAAAGACGCTCGATGTCCATTTGATGATCGCGCCCTGCGATCCTTATCTTGAGGCTTTCGCCAGGGCGGGCTCCGACATCATCACCGTTCACGTGGAAGCGGGGCCGCATGTGCATCGCTCACTCCAGGCGATCCGCGCCCTTGGCAAGAAGGCGGGAGTCACAATGAACCCCGCGACACCGGTATCGAGCATCGAACATGTCATCGACATGATCGACCTCATTCTCGTCATGTCGGTCAATCCTGGTTTCGGTGGCCAGGCTTTCATTCCGGCCGCTCTCGATAAATTGCGCGAAGTGCGTACGCTGGTCGGTGCGCGGCCGATCGACATCGAAGTCGATGGCGGCATCACACCGGAAAACACTGCCCGCGTTGTGCAGGCGGGCGCCAATGTACTGGTCGCCGGGTCGGCCGTGTTCAGGGGCGGCAACTACAAAGGCAATATCGCCGCAATCCGCAATGCAGCGGCAATGGCGCGCGGGGAAGCAGCGTGACCATCGCGCGCTACTCCCGTCCCGAAATGACCGCGATCTGGTCTCCGGAAACGAAATTCCGCATCTGGTTCGAGATAGAGGCGCACGCGGCCGACGCTATGGCCGAACTCGGGATCATTCCAAAGGACGCTGCGAGAAAAATCTGGGAGAAGGGCAAGG
>JBGQLL010000065.1:0-13678 GCA_041500065.1 Pseudolabrys sp. | reverse complement strand
CTCGCCCAGATCGTCGCGCGCGATCACATCATCATCCGCACGTGGGAGCGCGGTGCCGGCCTGACCAAAGCCTGTGGATCCGCAGCCTGTGCGGTCGTGGTTGCGGCGGCACGGCTCAGGCGCACCGATCGCAAGGTAAAGGTGACGCTGCCGGGCGGCGAGCTCCTTATTGAATGGCGCCAACAGGACGATCACGTGCTGATGACCGGCCCGGTCGAATTTGAATTTAAAGGCCGTTTCGATGCGGCGCTTTTCGCCAAGGCCGGCGTGTGATGAGTATCGACGTCGTCACATTCGGTTGCCGCTTGAACGCCTACGAGTCGGAAGTCATCCGACGCGAGGCCGCCGCCGCCGGCGTTGCTGATGCGGTTGTCGTGAACACGTGCGCCGTTACCGCGGAGGCGGTGCGTCAGGCAAAGCAGACCATTCGCCGCCTGAAGCGCGAGAAGCCAGATGCGCGCATTGTCGTTACAGGCTGCGCGGCGCAGACCGAATCATCGACTTTTGCTGCAATGCCCGAGGTCGATCGCGTCATCGGCAACGAGGAAAAATTTGATGCCCAAGCCTGGGCAGCGGGCAAGAAAATCGCTGTGTCCGACATCATGGCAGTAAAGACGATGCGATCGCATGCGATCGACAGCCTCGAGGGCCGCGCGCGCGCGTTCGTCCAGGTGCAGAACGGCTGCGATCACCGCTGCACCTTCTGCATTATTCCTTACGGCCGCGGAAATTCGCGTTCGCTGCCGATTGATGATGTTGTGGCTCAGGCGCAGCGGCTTGTCGGCAACGGCTATCGGGAGGTCGTGCTCACCGGCGTTGACATTACCAGCTATGGAACGAATTTACCCGGCACGCCTCGGCTTGGTGCGCTGGTCAAACGTATTCTCAAGGATGTGCCCGAGTTGGCGCGGTTGAGGTTGTCATCAATCGACTCGGTGGAAGCCGATGACGATCTGCTCGATGCGCTCGCAAACGAGCTGCGGCTGATGCCGCATCTTCATTTGTCATTGCAAGCCGGCGACGATCTTGTTCTCAAGCGGATGAAGAGGCGGCATTCGCGTCGCGATGCGATTGCCTTTTGTGAGCGGGTGCGCCGCCTGCGTCCAGATGTTGCCTTCGGGGCGGACATGATCGCCGGATTTCCAACCGAGAGCGAAGATATGTTCTCCCGCTCACTCGATTTGATCGACGAGTGCGGATTGACGCAGCTCCATGTCTTTCCATTTTCGGCGCGGCCCGGAACCCCCGCTGCGCGCATGCCGCCGCTCGAACGCTCGATCGTCAAGGAACGTGCGCGCCGCTTGCGTGAAAAAGGGCAGATTGCCCTCCGCGCCCATCTCGAACGGGAGATTGGACGGCGCCGCACTGTGCTCGCCGAGTCACGTGCGCTTGGGCGCACCGAGCAATTTACGCCAGTGCGGCTCGCCGCGCCTATCGCGCCCGGCGTTATTCTTGATCTTACGATGACCGGGCACGACGGCCGCCAATTATTGGCCGCTTAGGGGAGACGGACTATGGCTTACCTCGATCATCTGATCACGACCGTGGAGCAGCTCCAGTCACTCTACGGCGAGAGGATGGGAGCCTCGATCATCAAGGAGATCGATCACATCAATGACGGCTACCGCAAGCTGATCGAAGCGGCGCCCTTCGTGGCGGTGGCGACCTCGGGGCCGGAAGGGCTCGACTGTTCGCCCAAGGGCGACGCCCCTGGCTTCGTGCGCATCCTCGACGAGAAAACGCTCGCGCTGCCTGATCGGCCTGGCAACAACCGCATCGACGGTTTTCGCAATATCGTGCGCGATCCACGCATCGCGCTGCTATTCCTTATTCCCGGTGTCGGCGAGACCCTGCGCGTCAATGGTCGAGCCTCAATCTCCATTGATCCGGAACTGATGCAAAGCTTCGCGGTCAACGGCAAGCTGCCGCGCTGCGTATTGATCGTGCATATCGAGAGCATCTACTTCCACTGTTCAAAGGCGATCGTGCGCTCAAAGCTGTGGGATGAAACGACCAAGATCGACCGCAAGAGCCTGCCGTCGACGGGCACCATCATTGCCGAGCTGAGTCAGGGCAAGTTAGGCGGTGAAACCTACGACCGGGAAGCGCCGGAGAAGATCAAGGCGATGCTCTACTGAGCGACGATCGACACTGGTTGTGCGGACATCTAGCGGCGTCTTCCTTCCAACCAATACACGGCCACGGCGAAAGCGAAATAAAGCCCGAGCGCGGTAAAGGCGAAGGCCGTGTCCGAAACCGGCGGCGGTCCGAAAAAGACGTAGGCCTGCAAGACAACAGCTATGCCTCCCAGAATCACCATGCCAAAGCGACCAATGGCATCCACCGGCGCGGTTGCCCGCATGTAAAGGACGATTCCACCAAACAGCAGGGCAATCTCGAGAACGAAGGCGATCGCGGGATAATTCCATAGCCCAAACCCGACTTTATAAGCGTCGTCGTACAACGCGAGATCGGGGCGATGCACAATCACGTCGAGGATCCAGTGCGAGAATACGGCGCCGCCGACAATTGCGGCGGCAGTCCATTTTTGTGCAGGCGCCATGGCCCGATATGCAACGGCGGCGCCGACCGACCAAAATGTCGCGCCCGGTAAGCTGTGGGTGAATGGCATGTAGTAGAGATCGAACGGATTTGTTGCGGTGATGCCCGGAACGATCCGGACTTTCTCGATGCCTAGCAGGACCAGGAGCGCCCAGATTATGTCGACGAGTTGGACGGCGACGAACAGCACCCACAAAGGAATGGCCGGTTTCCACGCCTTGCATGCGAGGCTGGGTCCGTAATGACCGATGAACATCGGGTGTTCTGCCTGATGTTGGGATTAGCTTCTTGAACGCAGCCGCGCGGACGTAAGTTCCACCGAGCATCGGCCGATTTATTGGCCAGCTTGCGTCCAGCTGCAGGCGATGAGTTTCTCGCGCATGGATTCAGGCACCGGTGCGGTAACCTTGACCGGTGGCTTATTCTTGGAAATCGGCACTGTGACTTCGCGTGAATGAAGATGCAGCGTTGGGCCGCCCAAGCGTGCCGCGTTTCCATAAATACTGTCACCGACGACTGGCCATCCCATTTCGGCGCAGTGTACGCGCAGCTGATGAGTGCGCCCGGTCAATGGTTCGAGCGCCACCCAGGTGATACCAGGCCCACGGCCCAACACTTTCCAGGTACTTGCGGAAGGCAGGCCGTGGCTGTCCGCTTTCATCCACCAGCCGCGTGAATCGTCTCGCTTGGCGAGCGGGATGTCGATACGGCCTTCGTTCGATTCGGGCCCGCCTTCGACCACCGCCCAGTAGCTTTTGCCGACACGGCCTTGCTTGAATAGTTTGCCAAGCAGCGCCAGCGCCTTGCGATGGCGGCCAAGGACCAAGCAGCCCGTGGTGTCGCGGTCGAGCCGGTGCGCCAATGCGGGAGGACGCGGCAATCCGAAGCGCAATGCGTCGAAATAGTCCTCGAGAGCATTGCCGCCTTTCGGTCCCCGATGCACCGGCAAACCCGCCGGTTTGTCGACCACCAGCATCAGGCCGTCGCGATAGAGCAGGCGGGCGAGCATCTCTTCCGATGTCATGCCGAAACGGCTATCACGGGCGCCGCATGGACGACAGCACACAAGGCGGAAATTGGTGGAAACGCCTGAGCGGCGGGCTCAAAAGCACGTCGTCATCACTCGGCGGCGCAGTCACTGGTCTGGTGTCGAAGCGCAAACTCGATGCTGAGACACTGGAGGAATTGCAAAACGAATTGATCCGCGCCGATCTGGGGCTGGACTTCGCCGCGCGTATTGCGGAGGTGCTTGGCGAAGGGCGTTTCGAGAAAACAATCGCATCCGACGAAGTGAAGGCAGTGCTCGCCGGCGAGATCGAGAAAGTGCTATTGCCCGTCGCCAAGCCGCTGGAGATAACGACGCGACCGTTTGTCATCCTGGTGGCAGGTGTCAACGGCTCGGGCAAGACGACCACTATCGGCAAGCTGGCGGCCCGCTTTCGTGCGGAAGGAAAGAGTGTGATGTTGGTGGCCGGTGACACTTTTCGGGCCGCCGCGATCGACCAGCTGAAAATCTGGGGCGAGCGCACCGATGCCAGCGTCGTGGCAAGCGAGCCAGGTGCCGACGCGGCCAGTCTTGCTTTCGATGCTATTGCGGCTGCCAAGGCACAGGGTGTCGAAGTGGTCCTCATCGACACTGCGGGCCGTTTGCAAAATCGTGCCGAGCTGATGGGCGAACTTGAAAAGATGGTACGCGTCATCCGTAAGGTCGAGCCAACCGCCCCCCATGCGGTACTATTGGTGCTCGATGCGACGATCGGTCAAAACGCGCTGAGCCAGGTGGAGATTTTCGGCAAGACGGCGGGCGTTACGGGTCTTGTGATGACCAAGCTCGACGGCACCGCGCGTGGCGGCATTCTGATCGCCATCGCCGACAAATTCGGTTTGCCGGTGCATTTCATCGGCGTTGGTGAGGGCGTTGATGATTTGGCGCCATTCACCGCACGTGATTTTGCACGCGCGGTCGTCGGGTTGGAATCGTAGTCAGGGAACCGCATGGTCAAGAAGAAGCAACTCAATCCTGTCTTCAAGCTGGCGCTCGACATTGGGCCGTTGGTGCTGTTTTTCGTTGCCAACGCAAAGTTCGGCATCTATGTCGCGACCGGCGCATTCATGGCGGCAATCCTGATTGCACTTGCCGTTTCCTACGCAATGACACGACATCTGGCGGTGATGCCGCTGGTCACCGCCGTGATCGTGCTCGTGTTCGGCGGGCTGACGCTGGTCCTGCACGATGAGCTGTTTATCAAGCTCAAACCGACCATCATCTATGTCCTGTTCGGGGGCACGTTGGTCGGAGGGCTCGCATTTGGCAAGCCGTTGCTCGGGATGGTCTTCGACTCGGTCTTCCATTTGCGGGAGGAAGGCTGGCGCAAACTCACGTGGCGTTGGGCCTTGTTTTTCTTTGCGCTTGCGATCTTGAACGAGATTGTCTGGCGCACGCAGACGACGGATTTCTGGGTCAGCTTTAAATTGTTCGGCGTGGTGCCGCTGACATTCTTGTTCGCGGCGCTGCAGGTTCCATTGCTGACGAAGTACAGCGTGGACAATAAACATTGACGCCACTTTGAATTTCGACCGCACCTGGAAATCGATTGCGGCCGGTCTCTGCGGCAGCGCCGCGCATTCCGTGCTCATGGCACTGAAATCTTGGACCGGAGTATTGCCGAGCTTTCAGCCCTACGCTGATTTACAAGCATTGCTCACAGGCCTGGTTGGCAATTCGGTAAGCCCCGTGGTTCCGTGGGCGTTGTCGTATTTCAATGGTTCGGTGGTGCTTGGATTCATATTCGGTCATTCCTATCAACGCCTGCCCGGCCGCACCGGAGTTGCGAAGGGATTGGTTTTTGGTTTCGCCGTCCGGGTCGCGATGGGCCTGATTTTCTTCCCCACTATTGGGAAAGGCTGGTTCGCGGCGCAAACGGGGCTCGGCATCGCACCAACGCTTTTCACGCTCGCGATGGTGCTGACCTATAGCGTTACGCTCGGCGTTGCTTATTCAGTGCTCACTTCGCAGACGCGCGGCCGTTAGCGCGCCACCGCCTTTTCGATTTCCGGTTCGAGCGTGCGAGTGAGATGGTCGGCGGTAATCGGCCCCACCAGCTTGTAGGCGATCTTGCCGTCGCGGCCGACCAGAAAAGTTTCCGGTACCCCATAGACACCCCAGTCGATCGAGGCGCGCCCGGCTTCATCGCGGCCTGTTGCCACAAAAGGATTGCCGTAACGATTGAGGAATCGCCGTGCGTTGTCCGGCGCATCCTTGTAGTTGATACCCACGAGCTGGATGCGCTTATCCTTCGACAATTGCTCCAGGAACGGCACTTCGTCGTGGCAAGGTACGCACCACGATGCCCATACGTTCACCAGAGTCACGGCACCCTGAAATGTCGCGTTGGTGAGGCCCGGCACCGCCTTGCCGTCACGTTCAAGCCCCGGCAGCGGCGGTAGCTCGGTCGTCGGTACCGGGCGTCCGATTAGCGCGGAAGGAAGATGTGACGGATCGCCGGCACCGAGCCGGTAAAAGAACAGCGCCGCCAGGGCCAGGAACACAATCAGCGGCAACAATATCAAAACGTTGGGCCGCTTCTTTCCTGACTCTTCACTTGCGGTACTCATCACCTAGCCTTTGCGCTGCGACCGTCTCGTCACGCCGCGCGCTTCGAGGTCACTGAGAGTGCGGTTTTGCGCCGAATAGTCGAGCACGACCCAGCCGACAAGCGCGGCCACCACGAACAGGGTTACCGCATAAGCGGCGACGATGAAATCGGCATGCGGCCCGAGATTCATGTCGCTTCCGCCAATTCTTGCGCCTGCATGAGCCGCATGCTGCGCACGCGTCGGCGTAAAATCTCGTTGCGCATGACGGCAAGATGCAGCGTCGCGAACAGCAACGTGAAGGCCAATGCCATAATCAGCAACGGGGTCAACAGTGCCGGATCGATCGTGGATCCGCCCATTCGAAAGACCGAAGCGGGCTGGTGCAGCGTATTCCACCAGTCGACCGAAAACTTGATGATTGGAAGATTGACCGCGCCGACCAGGGACAAGATCGCCGCGGCGCGCGCACCGCGGCCGGGCTCTTCGGCCGTCCAGTAAAGAGCGAGCACCCCGAAATAAAGAAGCAGCAACACCAGCATCGAAGTCAACCGCGCGTCCCAGACCCAATACGTGCCCCACGTCGGGCGGCCCCAGAGCGAGCCCGTGACGAGACAGATGAATGTGAAAGCTGCCCCGATAGGTGCCGCCGCTTTGCCGGCGACGTCCGCCAGCGGATGGCGCCAAACCAGCGTGCCGAGTGCAGCGACGCTCATTAACCCCCAGCCAAGCATGCCAAGCCAGGCTGCCGGCACGTGCAGGAACATGATCTTGACGGTAGCGCCCTGCTGATAGTCGTCGGGCGCATTCATCACGTAGAAAAGACCGACCGCGAACACAATAACGGTCACCGCGATCAGCCACGGCAACGCGCGGTTGGCGATGGTCAAGAAGCGCGTCGGGTTGGCGAGATCGATTGTCGGCATTTGCAATCTCTCGTCATTTCACTCCAGTCCATGGCGCAGGGCCGCCGCTGCAGCAATCGGGCCAAGAACCAGGCTCGCCAAGGTTAGCGCACAAAGAATGGTGAAAGGTGGACCAAACGGCGTGGCTCCGAATAGCGCGGCATTAGCTGCGGCGACGCCGAAAATCAGGACCGGAACGGTGAGCGGTAGCACCAAGACTGCGAGCAACAGTCCGCCGCGTCTTAGCGCCACGGCCAGTGCGGCACCGACGAGTCCGATAAAGGTGAGCGCGGGGGTACCGACCAGGAGCGTCAGAGCGAGCCAGCCCATTGCATGCAATTCGATATTGAGCATCAGTCCAAGCAACGGCGCGATCACGACAAGCGGCAGGCCCGTTGTCAGCCAATGCGCAATCGCTTTCGTCGCGACCGAAAGCTCAAGTGGCAAGGCGCCCATCATCAAAAGATCGAGCGAACCATCCTCGTGATCGGTCGCAAACAGCCGGTCGAGTGCAAGCAGGCTCGCCAGCAACGCCCCAAGCCAAAGAATCGCCGGTCCTATACGCGTGAGCAGCGCGAGGTCCGGGCCGATAGCGAACGGCATCATCGTGACCACGATCAGGAAGAACAGCGCGCCCATCAATGCGCCGCCGCCAACGCGAATCGCCAGCCGCATGTCGCGAACCAGGAGGGCGTTCACTGCGGTCATGCTGGGTCCAATTTCAACTCGCGGGCGCGTTCGAGTCCGATCGGTCCGTGCGCTGCGGCGATGATCATTCCGCCACCGGCCAGATGACCCTGCATGAGTTCAGCGAGTCTTTTTTGCGACGGCGAATCGAGCGCTGAGGTGGGTTCGTCGAGCAGCCAGATCGGTCGTTGTACGGCAACCAGACGCGCGATCGACAGACGACGGCGTTGGCCGGCCGACAAGTAAGCGGCCGGCAGATCGGTGAGGGCTGCAAGACCGACAGCTTGCAGCGCGGACACTATGGTGTGCGTGCGCGCACCGAGAAACTCGGTCCAGAATCGCAGATTTTCGCCGACAGTGAGTGACGGTTTCATCGCGTCCTGATGGCCGAGGTAATGGCACTGTTCGGCGAGTGGCGTATCACGCTCTCCGCCGTCGAGCGTCAGCCGTCCGGCGGCGCTGCGGACCAGGCCGGCGATCATGCGCAAGAGGGAGGATTTTCCGGCGCCATTACGCCCGGAAACGACAATGGCCTCGCCGCTGGATAGCGCAAAGCTCAGGCCGCGAAATACCTCGCGCCCGCCACGGTTGCAGGCCAGTTCCTCGGCGTTGAGCCGCATCATAGCTGCCGTGGCCCGTTCGGAGGAGGCGGCAGGACTGCGCCAGGCCTGGAAAACCTCGATATTTCGAGCATTTTTGGCGAAGTTCCCCGGTCAATATAGCGTCGGGCGTGAAAAGACCTTATAAGCCCCGACTTGCGACGTTACGTAATCCGAAATCGGGCGCAAGTCTCGCCAGCGAGAAAAACATCACCTTGCCAATTACTTAGTCCGAACCAGCGCCGCGCAATGGCCGGGAATGGAAACAGCCGAAATGACTTCGCTCGACAGCTTCAGATGCTGCAAGACCCTCCAGGTTGGTAGCAAGAGTTACGCCTATTTCAGTCTTCCCATCGCCGAGCGAAACGGCCTCAAGGGCATTTCTCGATTGCCCTTCTCCATGAAAGTGCTGCTGGAGAATCTGCTGCGCAACGAAGACGGGCGCACGGTGACCAAGGATGACATCAAGGCGGTTGCCGAATGGCTCAAGACGAAGACGTCCGACCGCGAGATCGCGTTCCGTCCGGCGCGCGTGCTGATGCAGGATTTTACCGGTGTGCCGGCGGTCGTCGACCTTGCCGCCATGCGCGATGCGATGAAGCATCTCGGCGGTGATCCCAAGAAGATCAATCCGCAAGTACCGGTCGATCTGGTCATCGACCATTCGGTAGCGGTGACGTTCTTCGGCAACAATCAAGCATTCAAGAAAAACGTCGAGGAGGAGTACCGTCAAAACCAGGAGCGGTACAAGTTCCTGAAATGGGCCCAGCGTTCATTCGATAATTTCAGCGTGGTACCGCCCGGTACCGGCATCTGCCATCAAGTGAATCTCGAATACCTCTCGCGCGTCGTCTGGCACCGCAAGGACAAGGTCAAGGCGGACGGCAAAGCTGCCACCATGGAAGTTGCCTATCCCGACACACTGGTCGGTACCGATTCCCACACCACAATGGTGAACGGCCTATCGGTGCTCGGCTGGGGCGTTGGCGGCATCGAAGCGGAAGCGGCCATGCTCGGACAGCCATTGTCGATGGTGCTGCCTGAGGTGATCGGGTTCAAGCTTGCCGGTAAGCTGAAAGAGGGCGTTACCGCCACCGACCTGGTGCTGACCGTTACCGAGATGCTGCGCAAGCGCGGCGTCGTCGGCAAGTTCGTCGAATTTTTTGGTCCAGGCTTGGCGCACTTAACCATCGCTGACCGCGCAACACTCGGCAACATGTCGCCGGAATATGGAGCCACCTGCGGGTTTTCGCCGATCGATGACGACACCATCCGCTATCTCAAGGATACGGGCCGTTCGCCTGAACTGGTCGCTTTGGTGGCCGCCTATGCCAAAGCGCAGGGCATGTACCGCGTTAAAACAACGCCCGATCCGATGTTCACCGACATACTCAAGCTTGAACTGAGCTCGGTCGAGCCGTCGCTCGCGGGACCGAAACGTCCGCAAGATCGAGTTGCGTTGAAGGAAGTAAAATCCGGCTTTGCCGTTTCGATGGATAAGGAATTCGGCAAGAGCGCCGAGGCGAAAAAGCGCGTGAAGGTTTCCGGCAAGAACTATGATCTCGGCCACGGGGATGTCGTGATCGCCGCGATCACATCCTGCACCAACACCTCTAATCCCAACGTGATGATTGGTGCCGGGCTGCTCGCCCGCAAAGCTGCGGCGAAAGGTCTGACCGTCAAGCCCTGGGTGAAGACTTCGCTCGCGCCGGGCTCGCAAGTGGTCGGCGAATATCTCGACAAGTCCGGCCTGCAAAAGGATCTGGACAAGCTCGGATTCAATCTGGTCGGTTTCGGCTGCACGACGTGCATCGGCAATTCCGGCCCGTTGCCGCCGGAAAACTCAAAGGCGATCAACGACAATGATCTGGTCGCCGCGGCCGTGCTGTCGGGCAATCGCAATTTCGAAGGCCGCGTTAATGCAGACGTGCGCGCCAACTATCTTGCGTCGCCGCCGCTCGTGGTGTCCTACGCCCTCGCCGGGTCGATGAATGTTGATGTGGCCAGGGAGCCACTCGGCATCGACCAGAAGGGCAAGAAGGTCTTCTTGAAAGATATTTGGCCGTCGAATAAGGAAATCGGCGACTTCGTCGCCAAGAACATCACCCGCCAGATGTTCTCCAAGAAATACGCCGATGTGTTCAAAGGTGATTCCAACTGGCGCAAGATCAGCGTCAAGGGCGGCGTCACCTACGACTGGGACAAAAAATCGACCTACGTGCAGAACCCGCCCTATTTCGTTGGCATGGGACGACATCCGAAACCGCTTGAGGATATCGTCGACGCACGCGTCCTGGCCTTGCTGCTCGATTCAATCACGACCGATCACATTTCTCCCGCCGGCTCGATCAAGATCGACTCGCCGGCCGGCAAATATCTGGTCGGGCATAAAGTCAAACCAGCCGACTTCAACCAATACGGCACGCGCCGCGGCAATCACGAGGTGATGATGCGCGGCACCTTCGCCAACATCCGCATCAAGAATCAGATGGTGCCGGGTGTCGAAGGTGGAGTCACTGTCCACTACCCGTCGAAGCAGCGCATGCCGATCTATGATGCGGCTATGAAGTACAAGGCCGACAGGGTCCCGCTGGTGGTGTTCGCCGGCAAGGAATACGGCAGCGGTTCGTCCCGCGACTGGGCCGCGAAAGGTTCTGTATTGCTCGGTATCCGTGCAGTGATCGCGCAATCCTTCGAAAGGATCCACCGCTCCAACCTGGTGGGGATGGGCATAATCCCACTCGTTTTTGAAGAGGGAACTTCCTGGCAGTCTCTGGGCCTCAAGGGCGACGAGCAGGTGACAATCCGTGGGTTACACGGTGAGCTTAAACCGCACCAGCGGCTGATCGCCGAAATCGTATCGGGTAATGGCACGCTCAAGCGAGTGCCGCTAATCTGCCGCATCGATACCCTCGACGAGCTGGACTACTTCAAGAACGGCGGCATTCTCCAATATGTCTTGCGTCATTTGGCGGGTTGACGGCCGGTTAATTAAAGATGAGCAAAAAAGGGCCGGTCACCTCGAAGTGAGTGGCGGGTGAAGGGAAGAGCACTCTATAAGTCACCGGCGAGGCAGGGGATTGCGGTATCGATATGAACTATCGCCACGTCACCTTTGCAGTCGCGTTCATCTGCACCTCTGCGGCTACAGCAGCCTCAGCTGAGCCACGCGCCGTTATTGAACTTTTTACCAGCCAAGGTTGCTCATCCTGTCCGGCCGCCGACAAGTTGCTCGGCGAGTTGTCGAGCGATCCATCGCTCGTGACAATGAGCCTGGCCGTCGATTATTGGGATTATCTCGGCTGGAAAGACACTCTCGCATTGCACGGCCATTCCGATCGGCAACGCGCTTATGCTGAGGGCCGCGGCGATCGCGAGGTCTACACCCCGCAGGTTGTCGTCAACGGCACTGTGCATGTCCTTGGAAGCGATAAGGCGGCAATCGAAAAAGCAATTGCGCAGACGCGACATAAACCCGGCGTACTCGCGCTGCCGGTGACCATGACCCTTCGCGACGGCAAAGTGATGGTAAACGTTGCTGCCACACAGAACGAACTCCGCAGCGGCGAAGTGTGGCTCTGCCCGGTGACGAGCAAGGTGTCAGTTGAGATCGGGCGCGGTGAGAATCGCGACCGTAACCTGACCTACCACAATGTAGTGCGTCGCTGGGTGAAGCTCGGTGATTGGAACGGCAAGTCCGAAACCTTCAGCGTGCCGCTGGCCGAACTTCCAAAAGGCGAATATTCGCTCAAAGACATCGACCGGCTCGATGTCGTCGTGCAAAGCGGCGTGGCCGCGAAACCCGGACCGATTCTCGGTGCCGCATCCACGAGCTGCTGCACTGCTTCGACGAACTGACCCCAGATCTATTGAGACAAAAAATCAGGCCGGCTGTTAGCCGGCCCGAAGGCATTAGGGGATTGAACCGTACGCGGAACTCAACTGGCCCGGCCGATCGAACCCCGGGGGGCTGGGGGGCTGAGGAATCCGGTGCTCGTACCGGACCGGGCCTTGAGGCAACGACGTCTTTATCCCAGGCCAGCGTGACCGGCGGTTGACGGAAATTGGGCGTTATTGTGGGAGCTTTTAACGAGTTCGTGATCGCCCAATTGTCCTTTTCTGCCCGTTTTTAAGTCACTTGACCTTGGAAGGAAGGCCTTGCCGTACGCCATCTGTGGCGCGATCATTGCCCAGAGCACAAAAGGAGGCGCCGCATGACGTTCGGTTCCGGCGAAATTGATCCCAGCCAGTCCCTCGGGGGCGGTACCCCGGTGCGCTCAGTATCCGCCCTCGCAAATCAAGTGACTTTCAGCCGCCGCGAGCTCAATCGCATTCTTGACCTTTATGGCCGCAAAGTTGCCGCCGGTGAGTGGCGTGATTACGCCATCGATTTTCTGAAAGACCGGGCGGTTTTTTCGGTGTTCCGCCGCAGCTCGGAGGTGCCGATCTATCGCATCGAAAAAAATCCGAAGCTCGAACGCCGTCAGGGCGCCTACAGCATAATTTCGGCGACCGGGCTGATCGTTCGCCGCGGCCATGAACTTGAGCGTGTGCTGCGCTCAATCGACCGATCGCAGTTGGCGGTGGTGAATTAGTCGCAGAGCCGTCGTCCGCCGCGAAGGCGGAGGACCCCGTCAACGCAATCGGATGCCTTATTTGCGTCGGGTACGGCCATCAAGGGCTTGTCGAGCCGGCATCTCCCAGCGCTCGCTGCATCAGCACGCTATCGAGCCAGCGGCCATGCTTGAAGCCGACGTCCTGCAAAATGCCGACGTGTTGGAAGCCGAGGGCTGCGTGCAGACCGACGGACGAAGCCTGCTTGGTTGAATCCCCGATCACCGCGATCATCTGCCGAAATCCGCGCGCTGCCGATGTTTCAATCAGCGCCTTTAGAAGCGCGCGCCCTATGCCGCGGCCGTGCATATCCGACGCGATATAGACCGAATCTTCGACCGTCCACCGATACGCCGGCCGTGCACGGTAAGGTCCTGCATAGGCGTAGCCGCAAACTACGCCGGCAACCTCTGCCGTGAGATAAGGAAAATTGCCGGCCAGCAGATGCTGCATCCGACGGCCCATCTCGGCCTCGTCGGGTGCGATGAGCTCGAATGATGCCGTGCCTTGCTCAACCGCATGCGCGTAGATCCCGGTAACAGCCGGGACATCGGATGTGCGGGCAGGGCGTAAGGTTACGGTCATAGGCTGGGGAAGCTAGCAAAACGAAAGCGCCCCGGCCTATAGCCGGGGCGCGCATCGCTGTCTTGTCGCTGGTGCTTACCGGCGATCGCCGAGGAAGCGCAGCAGGAACAGGAACAGGTTGATGAAGTCGAG
>JBGQLL010000064.1:0-13762 GCA_041500065.1 Pseudolabrys sp. | reverse complement strand
TTGCGCCTACCACAGCGTTAACGTGGTCACAAACCGCCTGCCGCTTGGCTTGAAATCGCCTCGATTTCGGCCGAAAACAACCGCGCCATGAAGAGGGAATCTGCAATTGCCGCCTTGCGCGGCGGGCTATGGCCGGCTCTTGTGCCCGTGGTCGTTGCAGTCACGACGCCGGCGCTTGCGCAGAATTCGCTTTTCTCCGCCACGCCGTCGACCGGGCTGATCTCACCGGTGCCGGCCACGCGCAGCGACATGTTCGGCCCAAGCAACCTGCCGGTGCCGTCAGCACCCCCGGCGCAATCGCCGTCCCAGGCGCCGAATTCGACGACCACCACGGCTTCGATTCCGGCAGTCCCGGCCGGGCAGGTGGCGCTTGCACTGAGCGCCCGCTTCGGCAAGGACACACAACCAATTGGCGGCGGCCTCACCTGGCGTGTCTACAACGCCAAAGCTGACGCGAACGGAAGTTTCAAACTGGTGAAAGAAGACAAGTCTCCGACGCCAACGCTCGTACTTCCGGCCGGCACCTACATCGTGCACGTGGGCTTTGGACTTGCCACGGCTGTCAAGCCTGTCGACTTGCGCGGCGCGAACGTTCGCGAAGATTTCGATTTGCCGGCGGGAGGTCTTCGGATCGAAGGCAAGGTGGGCGACGTGCGCATCCCGCCCGGCCAAATTTCCTTCGACGTATACAAAGGCAGCCAGTTCGAAGCTGGCGATCGTCGACCGATTGCCGAGCACGTGATAACGAGCGACGTGTTGGTGGTGCCGGAAGGTACCTATTACATTGTGTCAAACTACGGCGACGCCAATTCGGTCGTACGGTCCGACATTCGTGTGCAGGCCGGCAAGTTAACCGATATTACGGTTACGCACCGCGCCGCCGCCATTACGCTCAAATTGGTAACCGACCGCGGCGGCGAAGCAATTGCCAACACCGCGTGGTCCGTGCTTACGCCTGGCGGCGACGTGATCAAGGAATCGATTGGCGCGTTTCCGCGAGTGATCCTCGCCGAAGGCGAATATCGCGCTATAGCCCGCAATGAGGGAAAAGTGTTCGAGCGCGAATTTAAGGTCGTTACCGGCGTCGATGGCGATGTCGAGGTGCAGGCGCGCTGAAACGCAAGCGACCTGCCGAACTTTCTTGTACCGAACGGAATTATAATAGTGCAGACGATTGCCAACGACCCTGTCACGGACGTTTTCGCCAAGTTTGATTTGAGAACGGTTGCCCTTTTGCTCGACGTGGACGGCACAATTATTGATATCGGCCCGTCGCCGACCGAAGTGCAGGTTTCCGAAGCGCTGCTTGAGTCGCTCAAGCACCTGTTCGATCTGACGGGTGGCGCTGTTGCTTTGGTCAGCGGCCGTCCGATCAGCGATCTCGATCGTTTGTTCGCACCGCTGCGTTTGCCGGTGATCGGTGGGCATGGGGCCGAAATGCGCCTGAACGACAACCAGGTATTTTATTGGGCCGAGCCGTTGCCGCAAGATTTGCGGCAACAACTTGCCGATGCGGCAAGCTTCGGTCCAGGCATTGTTGTGGAAGACAAGACCTACTCGCTTGCACTGCACTACCGAAATGCACCGGCGCAGGCGGAGCGCCTCCGCCGTCACATCGCCAGTTGCCGCACGGCATTTCCCGGTGAGCCAACCGAATTGTTATTGGGCAAGGCGCTGTTCGAAATCAAACGTCCCGGTATCAACAAGGGCGACAGCATTCGCAAGCTGATGGCTCATCCACCATTTAGCGGCCGGGTGCCCGTGTTCATTGGTGATGACATCACCGATGAATCGGTTTTCGAGGTATTGGCGGACATTGGCGGCAAAGGATTCAGTGTTAGCCGCCACTTCCCTGGGCTGACTGGCATATTCAAGAGTCCGGCTGAGGTGCGGACCGCGTTGCGGATTCTTGCTGACAATGGGCAGGTTCGGCCATGACCGATTACGGACTCGATCTTGCCGTCATCGGTAATGGCCGCACGGCAGCGCTCCTGGAGCCGTCATCACGCATCGTGTGGTGGTGTATGCCACGCTATGACGGTGACCCTGTGTTCTGTCGGCTGCTTGCCGGCAAAGAGGACAAGGGATTTACCGACGTCGTGCTCGACGGTCTGGTCGAGACCAAATCCGATTACGTCCGCAACACTGCGATCGTCGCGACCGAATTGATCGACAATAATGGTGGCGCCGTGCGCATCACCGATTTTGCGCCGCGCTTTCAGATCTTTGGCCGCACCTTTCGTCCGCCTCAGCTCATGCGCATTATTGAGCCGATCAGAGGCATGCCGCGCGTCACCATCCGCTTCCGGTCCACCCACCGTTATGGCGAGCCGGTTACATCGCGGTCCTCAGGTAGTAACCACATTCGTTATTGGCGTGATGAGGTGCCGGTCAGGCTCACGACTGATGCACCGCTTTCATATGTGGAGAATGAAGCCTCCTTCATACTCACCCGCCCGGTGCATTTGGTGTTTGGTACTGACGAGCCGTTCGAGGGTTCGCTCGAAAGTACGTGTCGCGATTTCTGCGACCGTACGCACGACTATTGGGTGGAGTGGGTGAGGCGGCTCGCCTTTTCCATCGACTGGCAGGACGAGATCATCCGCGCCGCCATCACGCTCAAGCTGTGCAACTACGAGGAGACCGGCGCGATCGTTGCCGCGCTCACCACCTCGATACCTGAAGTGGCAGGGTCGGGTCGCAACTGGGATTATCGGTTTTGCTGGATGCGCGATGCCTTTTTTGTCGTGCGGGCCCTCAATCGCATCGGCGCAACGCGCACGATGGAGGATTTCATCTCCTATATTTTGAGTATCGCCGGCGGCCGCGCGGATCAGGTCCGACCACTTTACGGCGTGGTGCATACTGATGTGCTGGAGGAAAGAACCGCTCCCGCGCTTGCCGGGTACAATGGCGACGGACCAGTGCGGATCGGCAATGCGGCAGTCAATCAGAGCCAGCACGACGTCTATGGCAGCATCATCATGGCGGCAACCCCGATGTTCTTTGATCGAAGGCTGCCGCGTCCGGGCGATGCCGCGTTATTTCACACGATCGAGCCGCTCGGCGAGCAGGCAGTGAAGTTCGCGCTCGAGCCGGATTCTGGCATTTGGGAATATCGCGGACGCACGCGTGTGCACACGCATTCGGCGGCAATGTGCTGGGCGGGCTGTCAGCGTCTTGCGGCGATTGCAAAGCATCTCAAGTTGCCTGAACGGGCAACCCATTGGGGCGGCATTTCCGACCGCATCGGCGAGGAAGTGCTCAAGCGCGCCTGGAATCCCAAGCGCAAGGCGTTTTCGGCGGCGTTCGACAGCGACGAACTTGATGCCAGTGCGCTGTTGCTGGCCGAGCTCGGTTTGGTCGCGCCCGAAGACCCTCGTTTTGTGGCGACTGTCGGGACGATCAGCGATGAACTTCGGCGCGGGTTTCACGTTATGAGGTATGTTGCTGCCGACGATTTCGGCACGCCGGAATCGGCCTTTTTGATTTGCAGCTTCTGGCTGGCCGATGCATTGTGGGAGATTGGCCGACAGGACGAGGCCCGCGATATATTTGTCGATGCGCTTCGAATGAGAAATCGCTACGGCCTCCTGTCGGAGGACGTGCACCCTGTGACCGGAAAGTTGTGGGGGAATTTTCCGCAGACCTATTCAATGTCTGGATTGATTTTGACGGCAATCAAGCTGTCGCGAAGCTGGGGAGACCGGTATTGGCGCGGCTCGTCGTAGTGTCGAACAGAGTTGCGGTTCCTGATCGCAGCACGCGGGCCGGTGGGCTCGAAGTGGCGATCAGACCGGCGCTTAAGAGGCATGGCGGCCTCTGGTTTGGCTGGAGCGGGCGCGTTGCTGAAGACCGGCCTCGGACGGTCAAATCTGTCACGCACGACAATATTACTTACGCTACCGTCGACCTCGGCAAGGACGACTACCAGGAATTCTACAACGGCTTCGCCAATCGAGTGCTGTGGCCGATTCTGCACTATCGGCTTGACCTCGCCGAATTCACCCGGCGCGACCTCGGTGGTTATTTCCGGGTCAATCAGTATTTCGCCACTCATCTTGAAACATTGCTGCGGCCCGACGACGTCGTGTGGGTGCACGATTATCATTTAATTCCGCTGGCCAAAGCGCTGCGCGATCGCGGCCATAACAACAAGATCGGCTTTTTCATTCACATCCCGTTTCCTCCGCCGGAAATTATCACTGCATTACCCAACCACGATCAACTGATCCCGGCGCTCTGTCACTACGACCTGGTCGGATTCCAAACTGAGGTCGATGCCGCTAACTTTGCCCGCTACATCGCGAACGAATGCGGTCTGCCGTGGGCGAACGGCAATAGCTTCCACTTCGGCAACCGCGTCGTGAGGATCGGGACGTTCCCAGTCGGAGTAGAGACCGAAGCCTTCGCGCGCCTGGCGCGCCGCGCCGTCGAAACCGACTTTGTACGCGGTGTCCTGGAGAGCCTCTCAGGGCGGGCCATGATCATCGGCGTCGACCGGCTCGACTACAGCAAAGGCATCCCGGAGCGCATGAATGCGTTTGAGCGATTCCTCATCAACTTCCCCGATTGGCGAGGCAAGGTCACTTACCTTCAAATCACGCCGCGCAGCCGCACAGGCATTGCCGAATATGCGGATATGGGCCGTGCTGTAGGGGAGGCGGTCGGCCGCATCAATGGCGCTTACGGCGAGGCCTCGTGGACACCAGTGCGCTATATCAATAAGGCGCACAGCCGCACGGCGCTTGCCGGTCTCTATCGCGCCGCGCGCGCCGGACTTGTCACTCCCTTGCGCGACGGCATGAACCTGGTAGCCAAGGAATTCGTAGCGGCGCAGAACGCTGACGATCCGGGGGTGCTAATTCTCTCGCGCTTTGCCGGAGCCGCGCACGAATGCACTGCGGCACTGCTGGTCAATCCTTACGATTCGGAGGGCGTCGGCACTGCCATTAATCGCGCGCTGTCGATGCCGCTGGATGAGCGGCGCCAACGTCATGCGGCTACTTTCAAGGTGCTCGTGCGCAACGATATCAGCCATTGGTCGGAGCGCTTTCTGCGTACACTCGAGCAACCGCCGGGCAGTGCAGAGGCAAGGCGGACAGAAGGCGCGTTGCCGTATATGATGATTCAACAATAATCACTGAGGCCATCGTCATGCATCGTGTCGCCCTTGGGCTGCTCTCCCTGTTTGTTGCCGCAACTCTGGCGGAGGACGTCTCGGCGGCCGACGTGCGCCAGGGCGAGACGCTGGCCAAGCGCTGGTGCGCAACCTGTCATGTGGTGGCGTCCGATCAGCAGCATCCCACTGGCGAGGCGCCGCCATTCTCTTCGATCGGCAGGACGCCCGACTTGGATGCGAGCAAGCTGGCGCTGTTCCTGCTGCTGCCGCACCCGCATATGCCGGCCATGACTTTGTCGCGCTTAGAAACCGCTGATCTCGCCGCCTATATCGTGAGCCAAGGCAAGTAAGACGTCACGCGGTCTTCGCGCGCTTCACGTCCGGCGGCACCGCTTCCTCCGCCAGGGCCTTGAGCGCTGCATCAAGCGGTATGACTTGCTGGTCTTCCTTTCCCAGCCGCCGGATCGAGACCGTACGCTCGGCCGCTTCCTTCTTGCCAACCACAAGCATGGCAGGGACCTTGGCGAGTGAGTGTTCGCGCACTTTGTAGTTGATCTTCTCATTGCGGAGGTCGGCTTCGACGCGCAAACCCAGCTTTCGCGCGGCTTCAATGGCCCCGCGAGCAAATTCGTCTGCATCTGACGTGATGGTGGCGACCACCGCCTGCACCGGTGACAACCAAAGCGGCAAGTGGCCGGCATAGTGCTCAATCAAAATGCCGGTAAAGCGCTCAAGCGAGCCAAACATGGCGCGGTGAAGCATCACCGGGGTGACTTTGTTTGAATGCTCGTCGATGTAGAAGGCACCCAATCGGCCGGGCAGATTGAGGTCGACCTGCACAGTGCCGCACTGCCAGTCGCGGCCGATCGCGTCGCGCAAGACATATTCGAGCTTCGGCCCATAAAAGGCGCCTTCGCCTTTGTTCAGGGTCCAGGGCCGTCCGGACGCCTTTAGCGCCGCCATCAGCGCGGCTTCCGCCTTGTCCCAGACGGCGTCCTCGCCGATGCGTTTGTCCGGACGATCGGAGAATTTGATGCGCACGTCCGAGAAGCCGAAATCCTCGTATATTGAGAGGATTAGATCGTTCATCTTGAGTGATTCATCAGCGATCTGGCCTTCGCTGATGAAGACATGTGCATCGTCCTGCGTGAAAGCACGTACACGCATGAGTCCATGCAATGCGCCCGATGGTTCGAACCGATGCACCTTGCCGAACTCCGCAATCTTTACTGGTAGTTCGCGGTAACTCCGCAACCCATTCTTGAATATCTGTATATGGCCGGGGCAATTCATCGGCTTCACCGCGTAGACCCGCTCGTCTTCCTCGCGCTTCTGCGTGAGAAAGATCATGTCCGAATAAGTTGGGATATGACCCGTGAGCTCCCACAGGGTCTTGTCCATGAGTTGCGGAGAGTTGACCTCGACATAGCCCGCAGCGGTCTGTTGGCGACGGATATAATTCTCGAGTGCCTGGAAAAGCGTCCAGCCTTTGGCGTGCCAAAACACCGAACCGGGCGCTTCTTCCTGGAAGTGGAACAGGTCCATCTCGCGCCCGACGCGACGGTGGTCGCGCTTCTCAGCTTCTTCGATCTGCTTGAGATAGGCGTCGAGCTCTTCCTGCTTGGCGAAAGCGGTGCCGTAAATGCGCGTCAGCATCGGATTTTTGGAATCGCCACGCCAGTAGGCGCCGGCCACCTTCATGAGCTTGAAAGCATTTCCGACCTTTCCGACCGACGTCATGTGCGGGCCGCGGCAAAGATCGAACCACTCGCCCTGTTTGTAGATTTTGATCTGCTGGTCGGCCGGAATGGCGTCGATGAGCTCGACCTTGAAGGCCTCACCCATGTCGCGGAAAGTCTTCTTCGCTTGCTCACGCGCCCAGGCTTCCTTTGTGAAAGGTTTGTCGCGCGCGACGATCTCGCGCATCTTTTTTTCGATGACCGGCAGATCTTCCAGCGTGAACGGCTGGTTGCGAGCAAAGTCGTAATAGAATCCGTTTTCGATGACCGGCCCGATGGTGACCTGTGTGCCGGGCCAAAGATTCTGCACCGCTTCAGCGAGCACGTGGGCGGCGTCATGCCGGATCAACTCGAGCGCGCGGGGGTCTTCGCGTGAGATGAATTCAATCTTGGCATCGCGCTGGATAGGGTCGCTCAAGTCGGTGAGGGTGCCGTCAAGGGCCATCGCCACGGTGCGTTTTGCCAGCGAGGGCGAGATGCCCTTGGCGACGTCAAGACCGGTCGTGCCTGAGGGATATTCACGGCGAGCGCCGTCGGGAAAGGTCAGCGCGACCATCAGCGTCTCCTATTGCTCACTCGCTGCCTACGAATGCAGGTAAGCGTGGAACTCGATATAACAGGCGCGTCGGACGGTGCAATTAGGCGTGCGGCGTTTCATTGACGGAGCGCCAACGCCCGTAGCGCCAGGGCAGAAACCAGTGCACGCGCTCAGGTAGCTCTTCAGGGACGAAATCCAAGCCGGATGTTCCCCAGGGCTGGCAGCGCATGATACGTGCGAGCGCCATCCATCCGCCCGCCCACAGACCAAAGCGCCCAATCGCCTCATCCGCATAATCCGAGCAGGTCGGTAAGTGCCGACAACGAGGGCCGATCAGAGGTGAAAGTGTAACGCGATAGAGGCCGACAAGCCCTCGCCCCGCCAGGCGGGGGAGCCGGGCTAGCGGCGAGTAAAGTTGAAGCCTCTTCGACGGCATAGGTCCCAATTCAAGTTCCAGTGGAAGTTTAGCGTCGGAAAAGTTCCATACGAGGCTACAAACCAATGGAACAACTTGGAATTTTAGCAAGAGCAACCCTGATAGCGACTTTTTTACACTAGACCCGAATCTGGCAACTGCACTAAGACTGACACACGCCGGGGGTATCAGGCGCCGCCAAAGCTCAGCCAGAACGTGGTTTGACCACGCCAGAAGAAGGGCTCGGTGGCGAGAAGGGGAAGAATGAGCCGTTCCCTTTTGTTGGCTACTGCGCTCGCTTTGGCGGCGCCGCTCTTACTGTTGCCGGCATCTCTGCGCGCTTCCGATCGCACGTTGCCGATGCAATTCGAATTGCGCGCGCAAGGGCCTGCTGATGCTTGCAGTACAAACTGCAAGATCTTCATCTCAGCAGCCGGCGCAATTACCGCGGATACACCGCAGCACTTCCTGCACTTCGCACAAAGCCATGATCTCGCTGGTGCCACCTTGGTCATCGACTCCGATGGAGGCTCAGTGCTCGGCGCCATTGCTTTGGGGCGCCAAATTCGAAACCTGAAGTTGGCTACCACGGTCGGACGCCTCGTCGATCTTCCCGCAGAGGGGAAAGGCGAGCAGCGGGCCGTACTTTCGCCGACTGGGGATTGCGAGTCGATGTGCGCCTTCGTTTTGCTCGGGGGCGTGCAGCGATCGGTCCCGACGAGCGCACGCGTGATGGTCCATCAGATTTGGCTGGGCGATCGTCGCGAAGACCCCACCGCAGCAAATTACTCAGCCGAAGATCTCGTGCTGGTCCAGCGAGACATCGGGCGCCTCGCACAATATACGGCCGAAATGGGGGCTACGGTCGATCTGCTCGACCTGGCGCTCCGTATACCGCCTTGGGAGCCGATGCATGCGTTGACGCGCAATGAATTAAAACGCACTCGTCTGACGACCGAGGAGCCTGACGCGCCGACGGCTGCAACGGTCGCGACGTCGTCACCGCCGGTAGTGTCGCAACCTGCACCCCGTATGACCAATGGTCTGCACGCGATCACAATCAGCGAGCAGCGGTGGGCGCTTGTCGATCGCTCGGGCGTTGCCACGCTGGCTCGCCGCCATCCCCTGACCGTGGAAGGCGATGAAATCGGCAGCTTCGATCTGGTCGTTGCTTGCGTTGCCGGCGGTGAAAACTATGACGTGAGCTATATCGAGCGCCGCCACAGCGCCGAACAGAAGCCGTTACCCGATGCGTTGGACACCATCAGCTTGCGGGTCGGCAGCAATTCGGCCGCACTCAAAGTGGTGTCCTCTGAACGCCGCAGTTCTCCCGACGAGCTTGTGACTTATGCAGCCGGACGCGTGCCGGCAGCGCTGATCGGTGCGTTTGCCGCTGCGGGCAGCCATTCGATGCTTATCAAGACGGAAGCCGCGGAGCTGGTGACGGGTATTCGCATCGGCAATACTGGTGCTTCCCAGAATCTTCCGCGGCTGGCCGTGAGTTGTGGCAAGCCAATTGGCGACCGTGCGGATTTGGCCAGGGCGAAGACCGGCGGTTTGGCGGCGGTCAAATAGATTATTCGGCTGCCTGGGCGCGCTTGCTTTCTGACTTCGTCTCGATCTGGTCGAGCGCCGAAACAACCGCATCAAAGGTCAGCAATGTGGAGGCGTGACGCGCTTTGTAGTCGCGCACGGGCTCGAGCACAGCGATGTCGGCCCATTTGCCGGTAGGAGGGGCGCCATTCTCCTTCAGCATTTTGCGCACCGTTTCGCGCAACTCGCGAAGTTCGGCAGGCTTTGCCCCGATGACATGGCGCGCCATGATTGAGGACGAGGCCTGACCGAGTGCACACGCTCTCACGTCATGGGCAAAATCCGCGACCTCGCCGCCGACCATCTTGAGGTCTACGGTCACGGTAGAACCGCATAACTTTGAATGGGCAGTGGCGCTGGCATCGGGCGCTGCCAGCCGGCCCAAGCGGGGGATATTGCCCGCAAGTTCCAGAATTTTCGCGTTATAAACCTCGTTAAGCATTGGCGTTTTTTCGATAGTTTGCCTCGGCGTCACAAATGAATATATAGGGGCTGATAAGGCGGCGCGAGAAGGGTTCTTGGCGCCGGGCAGGCTGAAGAAAATAGCCTGCCGAATGGGAATGCAGCGTCCAGGCGCCCGCATTGGACCGGCAACGGTCCAGCTCGGTTAACTGACGCGGCCAACCCGGTGACACACCCGGTACCGTTGCGTGCCGGTCGAACGGAGAGACCCGTCATGGACGCTAAGAACACGAATGTTAAGCCGTGGCCGAAGCAGGCATTGTCCGAGCATGTGCGGGCGGCGCCTGCGCCGATTGAGCCGCGGCCCTCGCGCGAGCAAGCGGAAGCCGCAGTGCGCACGCTCATCGCCTATGCGGGCGACAACCCCAGCCGTGAGGGTTTGCTGGAAACGCCCAAGCGCGTGATCGGCGCTTATGAGGAAATCTTCCAGGGCTATCGCGAGTGTCCGGTTGAGGTCCTTGACCGGACTTTTACCGAGACTGGCGGCTACGATGATTTCGTGCTGGTGCGCGACATCGGGTTCAATTCGCACTGCGAGCACCACATGATGCCGTTCTACGGCAAGGCGCATGTCGCCTATATGCCGGTGGATCGTGTTGTCGGGCTGTCGAAACTCGCACGATTGGTCGACGTCTATGCGCGCCGGTTGCAAACGCAAGAGCATCTGACATCACAGGTTGCGACCGCGATCGACGAAATTCTGAAACCGCGCGGAGTTGC
The DNA here is from genome assembly GCA_041500065.1 of Pseudolabrys sp. Classification (GTDB taxonomy): domain Bacteria; phylum Pseudomonadota; class Alphaproteobacteria; order Rhizobiales; family Xanthobacteraceae; genus Pseudolabrys. The sequence continues at coordinate 3,173 of JBGQLL010000064.1, read as the reverse complement.
GGTCATGATCGAAGCGGAGCACATGTGTATGTCACTGCGCGGGGTAGAGAAACCGGGGGCTCTGACGGTGACGACGCATTTCACCGGCGCGTTCCGCGACGACGCCGGCGAACAGGTGCGTTTCATGACGATGCTGCGCGGCGGACAGCGGTAACGCCGACGCGAGCGCTTTGGCATCCAGCGTCACGACCTCTCGCGTTGCCATATCCGCCGCCCGGATCAAGCCTGGGCGTGACGCTCACATTGTCGAACTCGCAGTGCTCCTATGGCGGACAAATTGAACGACATCGAAGAAGGCCTAGCCTTCACACCCAAATTCGACGCCAACGGCCTGATTGTCGCTGTTGTGACCGATGTCGCATCGGGCGACATGCTCATGGTGGCGCACATGAACGAAGAAGCACTTCGGAAAACCGTCGCGAGCGGCGAGGCTTGGTATTATAGCCGCTCGCGCAAGGCGCTTTGGAAAAAGGGCGAAACGTCGGGCCATGTCCAGCGTGTGATCGAATTGCGGGTCGATTGCGATCAGGATGCTGTCTGGCTGAAGGTCGAACAGCAGGGCTCCGGAGCCTGCCACACTGGCCGACGCTCCTGTTTTTATCGCGCGGTCCCGATCGGCACGACAGGCGCGATTACGCTCGAATTTCGCGACGCCGAAAAGCGCTTCGATCCCGAGGCGGTCTATCGCAAGGCATAACAGTCACGATTTGTGACGCGCCAACAAAGCCTGCGCCCGCGCGAGATGCGGTCGATCGTACATCTTGCCGTCGATGCCAATCGCGCCGGCTCCAGGTTGCGCGGCGAAGGCTGCGACGACTGCCTTTGCCTTCTCGACCTGAGCCGGAGTGGGTGTAAACACGTCATTGATCACCGCCACCTGAGCCGGATGGATGGCGAGGCGCCCGCTGAATCCGTCGCGGCGGGCGGCTTCGGTATCGCGGCGCAGACCCTCTGAATTGCGGAAATCCACATAAACAGTTTCGATCGCAGGCAGCTTTGCCGCGGCAGCGGCATAGAGGCAAACCGACCGAGCGAGACGATAGGGCTCGGTCAACTCTCCCTGTGCGTCCCGGTTGGCTTCCGCGCCCAATTCTGCGGACAGATCCTCCGGGCCCCAAGTCAATCCGATCAGCCGCGCGCTCGCGTTACGGAATGTGCCGGCGGCAAACAGTCCGGCAGCAGATTCGACCGCTTGAGCCAGAATTTTGATTTGCCCTTCCGGCACGCCGGCGATGGCCTCGCGCGCAGTGAGCTTGGCATCGAGGTGCACAACGCTGGCGCCGCCTTCCGCCTTTGGAAACACGACAGCATCGGGCCTACCCGCGACAACCGCATCAAGGTCCGCGTCAGTCATACCGGTGTCGAGGCCGTTTATGCGCACCAGCAGTCGCGGGCGTTGCTTGGAGACCCCAGCACGCTTGAGAAAATCCAGAGCCATTGTGCGCGCGGTTTCCTTTCGCTCGGGCGCAATTGAGTCTTCGAGATCGACGATCACGGCATCCGCGCCGCTGGCCACGGCCTTATCAAGCTTCGATCCACCGTCGGCGGGAACGAACAGAAAAGAGCGCATAGAGTGGTCCTTGTTGAGGTCCTGGAATTTAGCCCAAATATGGCGGGGGTGCGCGGTTTTGGCGCGAGCATCGAGTGGAACGTTCACCGCTGGTGCGGCTACTACGGGCGCGGCATTTAAACGGACTGCGACAAAATTAGGGGCCCGGCGGTAGCCGGGCCTTTTCATTTTGGCCGCATCCGCATGAAAGCCTGGCGATCGCATTCGGCCACCAGCGTGCCGTCCTGCTTGAAGGCCTTGTGATGAAATTCCACGATGCCCGCGCCAGGCCGCGATTTCGACTCACGCTTGCTCACGACCTGTGTCGTGCAATGCACGGTGTCGCCTTCGAAGAGTGGGTTGGGGAATTTCACGTCGGTCATGCCAAGATTGGCAATAGTGGTCCCGACCGTCATGTCCGAGACCTGAATGCCGATCATCAGCCCGAGCGTGAACAGCGAGTTCATCAGCGGCTGACCCCATTCAGTTTCCGTCTCACAGAAATGACGATCGATATGCAGCGGTTGCGGATTGAGCGTCATGTTGGAGAACAGCATGTTGTCCATCTGCGTCACCGTACGCGTGTAACGGTGCTCGTAGGTCTTGCCGACCTCGAAGTCCTCGAAGTAAAGGCCGCCGCGCTTGTGCCGCTGCATCGTTTCCGCCATCGTTTCCTCCGAAAATCCTTGAACTATAGGGGGTTTGCGAACCCTGTTTACGGTTCATTTACCATAATTCCCCCATGCTCCGCTGGCCCGCGAGAGCTGTTGCGTCGCGTCAATCATCCATAAGCCGAGAACTTCGCAAGGCGCAACACGATGGCCGTCAACCCGGCTACTTCCGGCGGAGCACCGCAGATCACTGGAGCGATCCGCCAGGCGGCGCAATCGACCGGCATCAGCTTCGACTATCTCCTGACGACGGCCAAAATCGAGTCCAACCTCAATCCGGCCGCGCAAGCCTCGACCTCGTCAGCAAAAGGACTCTACCAGTTTATCGACCAGACCTGGCTCGGCACCATGAAGCAGGACGGGGCAGCCCTCGGGCTTGGCCGTTATGCGGACGCTATCGCGCGGGCTCCTGATGGGCACTATGAAGTCTCCGATCCTGGCATGCGCGCTGCGATCCTGCGGCTACGCAGCGACCCGCAGGCGAGCGCGATGCTGGCGGGGGCCCTCACTCGCAACAATGCGACATTGGTCAGTTCGAGCATTGGCCGTCAGCCGACCAATGGTGAGCTCTATATCGCGCATTTTCTGGGAGCCGACGGTGCCGGCAAGTTGATCAATGGTGCAGCGACGCAGCCGCGGGCGAGCGCTGCTGCTATGTTTCCGCATGCGGCAGCGGCCAACCACAGCATTTTTTATGATGCGTCCGGCCGCGCGCGCAGCGTTGGCGAAGTCTACGGAAAGCTAACTCGCCTTTTTGATTCCGCCCGCACTGTCGCATTCGCGCAAGGCGGTGTTACGGGCGCCGGTAGTGGTACAGGTGCCGGTCTCCATGGCGTTGCCGGCCAGGCCGCAGCCGCTGGCGCGCCCCCATTGCCGGCCCCCGCGACAGTGGCAACTGCACGGGTCAAAGCAGTACCAAACGAGCGTCTGGTGCGGGTTGCATCTGCAGCGCC
>JBGQLL010000063.1:0-14031 GCA_041500065.1 Pseudolabrys sp. | reverse complement strand
TTCCTCGTGCAGGGCGGCGCCAATGCCGTGGGCAATGCCGCCCATGGCCATGCCGCGCACGATCTTCGGATTGATCTGAGTGCCGCAGTCGTGCCCGAGCCGGTAGCGCACGATCTCAGGCACGCCCAGATCAGGATCGATGCTGAGCAGGATCAGATGGAATTCAAACGCGAAACACGGGTACATCTGCACGCGCCCATCGGGCGTCGGCAATGTGCCGCCGGTCGGCACGTCATAGATATGACTGACCGCCAGTCCCGGTTCGAAGCCGTCCGGCATGCGATGAAGGTTGCGGTGTGCAATCTGCACAAGATCGGCCCAGGTCCGCTTGTTTTGTGGCGCATTGCGATCGAACACGCTGCCTTCTTTATAGACTGCGCGCTCAGGCGGGATACCGAGATCATGCGCCGCGATGGCGACGAGTTTGGCTTTGAGCTTTTGTGCGGCGTGGAACGCCGCGCCGCCCAGCATGATCGCCATGCGGCTGCCGACCGGTGTGCCGCTCGGCAAAGAGTTGAGGGAATCCGGCCGCGCCACCCGGATGGTGTCGGGATCGATCTGCAAGACTTCGCCGACCACAGTGCCGACGAGCGTCTCGTGGCCCTGGCCCGATGACGTCGTGTGCATGGTAGCCGTGATGGCTCCCATGCCGTCCACGACGATGCGGCAGGAATCCATGAAGGTGGATGTGGTGATCGCCGGGTTGAGCAGCGCCTCGAAGGTCGCGTTGCCGCCCGAAGGCTCAAGGCAGGCGGCAATGCCGATGCCGGCAAGCTTGCCTCCGGCGCGCAGCCGATCGCGTTCTTTCTTGAGCTCCGCGTAGTTGGTGTCGGCGAGCACCTTGTCGATGACGGTATGATAGTCGCCGCTGTCGTAGGTGGTGCCGCTCGGGATCATGTAGGGGAATTCTTCGTGGCGGATCAGGTTGCGTCGGCGCACCTCGAGTGGGTCGAGGTTCAGAACGTTAGCGACCTCATCCATCACGCGTTCAAGCGCGAGATTGGTTGGTCCCTGGCCGAAGCCGCGGACCGCATCTTGCGTGGTCTTGTTGGTGACGACCGCGATGGCACGGTACTGCACGCTTCCGATCTTGTACGGACCGACGATGGAGCCGATCGGCTTGCCGAGCTGGAACGGGGAACGTCCGGCGTAGGCGCCAAGATTTTCCAACGCACACATCTTCATTGAGCGAACGACGCCATTGTCGTCAAACGCGACGTCCACGTCGAACAGCCGCTCCGGTCCGTGCGCGTCACCACCGCGCATATTTTCGAGTCGGTCCTCGATCAAACGGATTGGAACGCCCAAGCGCCGGGCGAGGTAGCCTGCGAGCACGGTGTTCTTGATGCCGCGTTTAACTCCGTAGCTGCCGCCAACATCAACATCGTAATGCACGCGCACCGAGGAACTCGGTATTTTCAACGCGGCGCCGATCTGGTCGGCATAGCGCGGCATCTGGATCGAGGCATACACGTCGAGGATTTCACGCCACGGATCCCATGTCGTCACCACGCCGAAGGTCTCGATCGGGACCGTTGATGAGCGGGCCCATTTCACCCGCAGGGAAAGCTTGTGAGGGCTTTCCTTGAAATCCTGGTCGACATCACCCCACACGAAGGTCTTGTCGAGCAGGACATTGGATCCGTGCGCCTGATGCACCAGCACGGCGCCGGGCGCCATGGCCTGCTCGGCATCGAGCACGAAGGGCAGAGGCTCGTAGCTGACATCGATCGCTTCGGCCGCATCCTCAGCCTGCGCTCGTGTGTCGGCCACGACGGCAGCGACCCATTCGCCGGAATAGCGTGCAATGTCCAATGCCAGCGGCCGGCGCGGCACATTCGGCGTGTCGAGCCCGGTCATCAACGGCAGAGTTGCCTCGGCAAGTTCGCGTCCGTCGACGACGTAATGCACGCCGGGCATTTTCAGCGCCGCTCGTTTGTCGATCGATTTGATCCGCGCGGCCGCGTGCGGACACGTCACCAAAGCGATGTGTTTTGTATTGGGTAAATCGATGTCGGCAACGAACTTGCCTTTGCCCACCACAAAGCGGCGGTCCTCGCGCACCCGGCGGTCGCTCGAAACGTAGCGGTGTCGGGCTTGGCTCATTTGCGTAGCTCCGAAGGCCTGTTGGCGCCGCGCATGCGCTCGGCTGCGAGCGCAATCGCCTCCACAATCTGCGCATAGCCGGTGCAGCGGCAAATATTGCCGGAGATGGCCTCGACGATTTGTTCGCGCGTCGGCTCCGGATTGTCGGCAAGGAGTGCGTGCGCAACCAGGACCAGTGCCGGCGTGCAGTAGCCGCACTGCATGCCGTGGGTCTCGCAGAACGCGTCCTGCACCGGCGACAATTCGCCGGGCCCAGGTGTGACGCCTTCTATTGTCGTGATCGCCGCGTCTTCGGCTTGCGGGGCGAACATCAGGCAGGATCGCACAGCGATGCCATCCACCAGCACAGTGCAGGCGCCGCATACGCCATGTTCGCAGCCGGCATGCGCGCCGGTGAGGCCGAGATGATCGCGCAGGCAATCGAGCAACGTTGTGCGAGGCTCGATGTCGAGCGCGTGCTGCGCACCGTTGACGGTCAGCTCAATGCGCATGTGGTTTTCCTTGGGTTTTTCCTTGGGCTTTTCCTTGCGCATGAGCGTGTGCATCAGCAATCGCGCGCGTGGCAAGTGTGGCTGCCACGCGGCGCCGGTAGTCGGCCGAGGCGTGCAGATCAGCGAGTGGCTCGACGTCAGCAAGCGCTGCGCGCACGGCCTCGTTCACTTCGGCCTCGTCGAGGGCTGTGCCACGCAATTGCCGCTCAGCGCTTTTGAGCCGCAACGGACAATCGGCAATGGCGCCGACGCCAATGGCGATACGTTTTGCCTTGCCGTCGTCGCCCAGCTCTACCTGCGCCGCTGCCGAAACGAATGCGAAATCGCTACGCCGCGCATTGACCTCGTGAAAGCCGACACCGACTTTGCCTGGCCAGACAGGAAAGCGCACACCGGTCAGGCACGCGCCGGAGGGAAGGGCAGTGGTCATCGGGCCGACGAAGAATTCCTGTGCGGGGATATCGGCAGTCTTTTTGCCCGTGCGACAGACCAACGTCGCGTCGAGCGTCACCGCGATCAATGACAGCTCTGCCGCCGGATCGGCATTGGCGAGCGATCCGCCGACGGTACCGCGCGCGCGTGTAGCCGTATGGCCGATGAAGGGTATGGCGCGTGCCAGCAAGGGCAATTTCGTCGCGACCAGCTTGTCGCGCTCGACCGCACATTGCCGGGTCGTGGCACCGATCGCCACCGTGTCGCCATCGGCACGGACATAGGACAGGCCGGCAATACGGGCGATGTCAATCAGCTGCGTCGGCCTCGCCAGCCGCATCGCCATCATTGGCACGAGCGTTTGCCCGCCCGCGATCACGCGCGCGTTCTCGTCGGCGGCGAGCATTGCGCAGGCCTCGTCGAGCGTGGCCGGACGGAAATACTCGAAGGGCGCTGCTTTCATGACAGGGTACGCAGCACTCGAAAGGACGCCGACATGGTTAAAGTCTCTTGCGTATGATTTCAACCGCCGGAAGACACTCGGCGGCGTGGATTAGACCGCAGTTACAACCACAAGATTTTCTTTCGGTAGGCCAGATCGTCCAGCAATGGTTTTGCCGGTCCCTGATGCACGACCTCGCCACGCTCCAGCGCGAAGACGCGGTCGGCCAGCGCCAGCACCAAATCGTGATTGTGTTCGACGATGACGATCGAAACGTGTTGGCGCAATGCGTCGAACACACGGAACAACTCCAGCACGACCGTCGGCGCCAGTCCTTCGAAGGGCTCATCGAGCAGCAGGAGCTTTGTGTTGCCTGATAGCGCTCTCGCAACGGCAACCATCTGTTGCTCGCCTCCGGACAGATAGTCTGCCGCCACGTGCATGCGCGCTTTCAGGCCGGGGAAGAAGCTGAGGATTTGCTCTTCGCTCCATACCACCCCGGAGCTGCCGTCGGTTTTCCGCGCCAGCCGTCCAAGGGCCAGATTGTCGGCAACAGTCATACCGGCAAACAGGCCGCGCCCTTGCGGAACGTAGCCTACGCCCATGCGTGCGATGTCCGGCGTCGGCAGCCCGGCGATATTTTTTCCATCAAACTCGATCGATCCGGAAGCCGGCGGCACAAGGCCACACAGTGTCTTGAGCAGTGTCGACTTGCCGGCGCCGTTGCGCCCCAGCAGCGCTACAATCTCGCCTTCGCGCACATCAAGGGACGCATCGTTGAGAATGTGACTTTTGCCGTAGAACGCATTCACGTTTTCGAAGCGCAAAACGCATTTTTCACCTGCGCTGTCTGCGGCGCGACCGGTCTCGGGCGGCTTGCCGGTGCCGGTGTAGATTTCTTGCACGCGATGATCGCCGCGCACCTCTTCGGGCGTGCCGGTCATGAGTACTTCACCCTGGTTCATCACAGTGACCCGACGGGAGAAGCCGAGCACACGATCGATATCGTGCTCGACGATCAGCACCGGAATGTTCGTAGCGATGTTCTTGATGAGGCTTGATACGCGCTCCCGTTCCGCGGCGGCAAGACCAGCGAGCGGTTCGTCAAGCAACAAGACATGCGGCTTGGATCCGAGCGCAATGCCCAAATCGACCAGCCGCTGTCCGCCATAGGACAACTCGCCGCCCTGTATGTCCTCGATGCCCTCGAGTCCGAGAAAACGGATCAACTCGGCAGTTTCCGTATGGATGTCGTCATAGCTGTCGATGTCGCGCCAGCAATTGAAGCGACCAGGATGCCGTGCCTGCAGCGAAAGGCGGATGTTCTCGTAGATCGACGAATTACGAAACAGGCTGGTGATTTGGAACGAGCGGGCAAGGCCCTGTTGACAGACGTCCTGCACGGGCAAGCCGTGGATGGTTCGGCCATTGAGCCGTATTGCCCCTTGGTCGGGATGAAACAAACTCGACACCAGGTTAAATAATGTCGTTTTCCCTGCGCCGTTCGGGCCGATCAGCGCGTGGATTTCGCCAGCGCGGAGCTGAAGGCTTGCGTTCGATACGGCGTGAATGCCGCCGAAATGCTTCGACACGTCGATGACGTCGAGCACGGTGCCCTCTGTCGCCTTCGGGCGCAGGAATGCAGGAAGGGGCAATCCTTCATAAATCTTTCGTTTGCTCATTGCGGCCGCTTCTTCGGGGGCAGGGCGCCACCGCCGGCTGACTGTGCTCCAAATACCCACGAGGCCGCTTGGTGAGAACAATACAAACCCGACGAAGACGAGGCCGAACCAAAGCAGCCAGTTCTGGGTCCAGATCGAAAATAGTTCGCGAAACAGGATGAAGAACAATGCGCCGAGCGCCGGCCCAAGGATGTGATGCATGCCGCCGATCACGACCATGGCGAGGAGCTCGCCAGAAAACGGTACCGAGACTGCTTCCGCCGAAACCAGATAAGTCTGGAAGCCAAGCAGCGCGCCCGCGACGCCAGTCACCACCGCCGACAACACGAAAACCGCCAGCTTGTAGCGGTCGATCGGATAACCCTGGAACGTGGCACGCAGCTGGTTTTCCCGGATCGCCACGAGCACATGCCCGAAGGGCGAGCGTACGACACGCAAAAGGACGTACAGAACCGACAACCCGATCAGGGCAACGACGATGTAGAAGGCGAGGCCGTCATCAAGAGATATTGGCCCGATCGCGCCGCGCTTGAGGCCACTGAGGCCATCTTCGCCGCCGGTCACCTCGGTCCATCGGAACGCGATCGTGTAGGTGAGCGCGGCAAGAGCCAGTGTTAGCAGCGAGAAATAAACACCGCGGCGACGCAAGATGAGGATGCCGGCCACCGTCGACATCGCCGCCACCATCACCGTCGAAAGCAGAATTGGAAGCCAGATCTGGTTGTGAAACCAATTCAGCTGGATCAGGCCGGCTGCATAAGCGCCGATGCCAAACCACGTGCTGTGGCCGAACGACACCAGACCCGTGTAGCCGACGCACAAGTTGAGGGCCATCGTCGCGATCGCGAGGATGACCACCATCGACGCTGTGTTCACCGACAGACCGAATGCCCGCATGACGAACGGCAACGCGATGAGCGCGACTGCGGCGATCCACAGTGGCCGATACTTCGAGTGAGACCAAGCCTTGCTCATTCAAATTTCTCGATGCGTTCGCCAAGCAGACCGCGCGGCCGGAACAGGAGGACCAGGAACATCAGGACATAAATCGAGGCTTCGCCCGCGGCCGGCGCGAAATGGATGGTGATGCCGCGCACCACGCCAACCAAAAGTGCGGCGAGCACGACGCCCCAAAAGCTGCCCAGGCCGCCGATCACCACGACGACAAAAGCCACGGTGATAATTTCCGCGCCCATCGCCGGATGCACGATGGTAATCGGAGCGAAGAGTGCGCCGGCCATTGCCGCCATTGCGACGCCGAGCACGACGATGATGGTCATGTAGGGTTGCAGCTTGATTCCGAGTGCGGCGACCATGTCCGGCCGCTGAATCCCGGCGCGCACCACACGACCAAAGGATGTCTTGTGCAACAGCAACCAGATGCCGAGGAGGACGCACGCCACGACGGCGAGCAGCATCAGCCGGTAGCGTGAAAACAGAAAGTCCCCGATGAAAACCGCGCCTTTCAGGCTTTGCGGCATCGTCTGAGATAACGGCGCTGCACCCCAGATGATGCGCAACAATTGCTCGGCCATCAGGGCGAGACCGAAGGTCACCAGCAGACTCAATATCGGATCGGCCGTGTAGAAACGACGCAAGATGAAACGCTCGAACAAAATCCCGAGCATGCCGACGGCGATGGGGGAGACCACGATCGCCGGGCCGAAACCGAGATGATTCGTGAGTTCGACCGCTACATAGGCGCCGAAAGCGTAAAACGCGCCGTGCGCCAGATTCACCACGCCGCCGACGCTAAAGATCAGGGAAAGACCAAGCGCGATCAGCAGGTAGTAGCCTCCGAGAACGAGGCCGTTGACCACCTGTTCCAGCAAGAACATGAACGGAATTCTCAGACCATCGCCGCTGAAGGAATACGGCGGCAGCTTACACCGGCCACCGCCGGACGCGAGCGCCGTAAAGCGCCCGCGTTCAGCTTGCGATCACGATTTGAACGTGCAGGGGTTCTGCTGTTCGGTCGGGTTGAGGACCTCCAGCGGTTGGTCGGCGTTGGGCACGGCGGCGCCCAGCGCGAGGAAGTCCCATTTGTCCTTGGCCTCGCCCTTCTTCCTGACTGTGAAAGGATAGGCTTCCTGGATGAGCTGATGATCGAACTTCCGGAAGTAAGCTTTGCGAGCCTTCAAAATGTCGAACTGCGCGCCGCTCTCGAAGTAGGCGATCAGCTTGTCCGTGTCGGTCGACTTCGTCTCGTTGATGGCTTGTGCCACCATCTTGAGCGAGATGTATTCGATCCAGGCATGGTTCTCCGGCGGTTTCCCGTTGCGTTTGATAAAGCCGTCAACGAAGGTCTTCGACGTGGGCAAATCAAGCGTGTGGTACCAGACCGTCGGCCAGGTCCCGCTCAAGTTGCCTTCGCCGGCGGCCCATGCATCGGCGGTGTTCAGATTGAAGCCGACGATTGGGTACGGAAGCCCGAACTCGGCATATTGCTTGATCAGGTTGGTCACCTGATTGCCGGCGAGGTTGGAGCAGACAATGTCTGGCTTGGCCTGCCGGATCTTCAGCAAGTAGGGACTGAAGTCGGTGACATCGGTGGCAACGAGTTCGTCGCCGATCAGTTCGCCGCCGTTGCCTTTAAAGAAATTCCGCGCCGCGCCGGCCAGGTCATGGCCGAAAAGGTAGTCCGCGGTCAACGTATAGAACTTCTTGCCCTTCATCATGTTGTCGCGCACCAGTGCAAGGCCGACGGCATTGACCATGACCGTGCTGGGGATATCGACGTGGAACGTGTAGCGATTGCAGTTCTTGCCGCGGAGCGCGTCCGAGCGGGCGCCGATCTGCATGAAGAAACGTTTGTTGCGCTCGGCGACTTGCATGATCGTCAAGGCCACAGCCGAATTGATTTCACCCATCAGGAAGGCCACGCCGTCCTGATCGAGCATGCGCTGCGCTTTGGTGGCGCCGGTCGCTGGATTGACCGAGTCCTCGGAGATGATCTCAATCTGGCGTCCCATGACCCCGCCGGCTTTGTTGATTTCCTCTTCGGCCATTCTGATGCCCAACTGCGCGTAGGCGCCGAGCGCTCCGAGGAATCCGGTCAGCGGCGTGAGGTGACCGATTTTGATCTTGTCTGCCTGCGCGTGGACGATCGCCGGAAAGCCAAGAGCGAGCGTGCCAGTCAGTGCGGCCCCGCCTTTCAATACGTTACGTCGCGTGTTTGTGGTCATCCCTGTCCCCTCCCATGGTTTGTTCTTGGCGGCTAGCGCGGCCGAGTTTGTTCTGAAGCGTCCAGTCCGGTTCGTGACCCTATTGCCGGATGGCGAGGGAGCATCTCACAATGTCAGAAGCGCTTTCAAGTCTTGAGAAGCGTCCGGGGCGGGCATAATGTCCCTTCAAGCGCTCGCCACCTGACGGAGCGCTATTTCCCGCAAAGGCGGGCAGGGAGCCACAATGCCGAGGATGAAGGGCGCCGAGCTGATCACCGAGTATCTGATCGCCAACGACATTCCTTATGTCTTTGGCATCTGCGGCCACGGCAATGTCGGCATGCTCGACCCGCTCTATCAGGCGCGCGACCGCATTAAGCTGATTTCGCCGCGCCACGAGCAGGTGGCCGCGCATATGGCAGACGCCTATTTCCGCGTGAAACACAAGCCGGTTGCGACGCTGACGTCGTGCGGGCCGGGCTCCTGCAACATCATCATGCCGCTCGCATGCGCGCTGTCTGACTCCTCGGCCATGCTGGCCATCACGGCCAATGTCCCGACGTCGCAGTTCAACCGCAGTCCGTTCCAGGAGATCAACAAGCACTACCAGGCCGATTTCGTGAACATCGTGCGGCCGGTGGTGAAGCGCAGCTATCAGCCGACACGCGTTGACATGTTGCCGCTCGCGCTACGGCAGGCAACCACCACCATGCTGTCAGGCCGGCCAGGGCCGGTGAATGTCGACGTGCCGTTCAACGTGTTTCAGGAGGAAGACGACGTCGAGTTGCCGCCGGCGGCTCCCCCACTCAACGCGCAGCGCAGCGGTGCCTCGCCAGAAGAAATCGCCATCGCGCTCGACATGATCCTCAAGGCCCAGCGTCCGGTGATCTTCATTGGTCACGGCGTCACATTGTCTGAAGCGAGCCGCGAACTGACTGAATTCGCCAAGAAGCTCGGAATCCCTGTGATTTCGTCGCCCAATGGCATGGGCTGTTTCGACATGACGGATTCGCTGTCGCTCGGCTTCATCGGCCGAAATGGTGCGTTTCCGGCCAATGAAGCGGGACGCCGTGCCGACCTTGTGGTGGCGATTGGCGCGCGATTTGACGATCGCTCGGCGTCGTCCTGGATGCCCGGGTACTCCTGGAATTTCCCGGCAACCAAGCTCATCCACGCCGATGTCGATCCGGCTGAACTCGGCCGCAATTATCCGCCTGACCTCGGCATTCTCGCCGACGCGCGCACGTTCCTGCGTCAGTTGCTCGCCGAGCTTGAGCGGCGCGGTAACAAGAGCGGCAACACCAACGCCTGGCTTGCCGACATCGCAAAATGGCGGGCCGAATGGGACAAGTTCACCAAGCCGAATTTCGATCTGCATGCTTCGCCGATCCGCCCCGAGCGCATCGTCGCGGATTGCCAGGCGGTGCTGCCGGACGACGCCATTCTCGCCTGTGACGTAGGCGTCAATCACAACTGGTACATGCAGTTCTGGAAGGCACGAAAGCCGCAGACCATGCTCAATTCCTGGGGCTTCTCCGGCATGGGTTTCGGCACCGCCGGGGCACTTGGCGCAAAACTCGCAGCGCCCGGCCGTCCGGTGGTGGCGATCGCCGGCGACGGCTGCTTCACCATGGTGCCGCACGTTCTCTGTACGGCGGTCGAGTACAACATCCCGGTGGTCTGGGTGATCTGGAATAATTTCGGCTGGGTTTCGATCCGCGACATTCAGCTCGGCATGTTCGGCGGCCGCGAGCACGGCACCATGTTCCACCAGGGCGAAAACAGGAAACCGTACAATCCGGATTTCGCCGCCTGGGCCAGGGCAACCGGCGTCGAGGCGATGACCGTTACCAAGTCGCAGGATTTCAAAGGCGCGCTGGAACACGCGGTGAAGGCCAACAAGCCGTTCGTGCTCGACGTACATGTGGACGCAGAGGTGCGCCCGCCGTCGACGGGCGCCTGGGAATTGCCGCCGACGCCTTACAAGGAGCCGGTGTTCGGACAGCGTTGGCTTCCCGATGCGGCTCCGGTGAAGTGAGAAGACAATGTCAAAGGATGACCGGCGGGCTTCAATCAAGAACGTAGCAGAGACGCCGTGGCGGCAGTTTCCCAATCATTTCGGCGGCGCGCTGTCGAAACCCTTGGTCATGCCGGAAACGATGAAGTCGAGGCATCTCGACTACCGCATTTCGATGTACCAGCCGATGGCCTACGTGGAGAAACATAGTCACAAGGTTCAGGAGCAGGTCTACCACGTGCTCGAAGGTGAGGGGCTGATGGAGGTCGGTGACAAGACGCATGTCGTGCGCAAGCACGACGTGATCTATCTGCCGCCGGGTGTAGAGCACTCAATCAACAACACTGGCGTGGCCGATCTCGTCTTTATCGTCGCCACCTCACCGGTGACTGACGAACCGATCTAGTACTCAGCGAAGGCAGGAATGTTGGGGAGCAGGGTTTTGAGAAGCCGAACAAAATCAAAAACTAACGTAGAACCGCGACGCCCCGCCCCCGGTAGCGCAGCAATCGCACGTATCGTCAGACATCCCTTGCCGGACATCGATGATGACGTTGAGGACCGAGCGCGTGGGGGACTTCAATCGATCGGACGCGCCTTCGCTATTCTGGAAGAAGTGGCACGCAATCGCGATGGGATCGCACTCGCCGACCTCAGCAAACGCGTCGGATTGCACAACAGCACGACCTTTCATCTCGTCAAGACGATGGTCTCGCTCGGCTATATCCGGCAGATCAAGGAGAGCAAACGATATCGCATTGGCCGGCCGCTGTTTGCGCTCGCTGCGAGCGCACTCGACGAAATGGAAATGGTGAGCATGGCGACGCCCGTGCTCGACGATTTGTCCCGTGAAACGGGCGAAAGCAGCCACTTCGCGGCGCGGATGAGCGACGCTGTGGTGGTTATGGCGCGCACGCCGGGACCGGGCGCGTTTCAGCTCACCGACCGTGTCGGTGTCGTTCGGCCGGCTTACTGCACGGCGTTGGGCAAGGTCATTCTTGCTGCGCTGCGCCCGGATCAGCTCGACCGCTATCTGGACCGCGTGGAGCTGGAGCCGTTGACGTCAAAGACGATTACCAGTCCGGCGCGGCTGCGGCGCGAACTCCAGGAGATCCGCCGCACCGGGATTGCTTTCGACGACGGTGAATTCAACAACGAAGTGCGTTGTGCGGCCATGCCTGTGCACGATTTTAGCGGCCAGGTGGTAGGCGCAATCGGAATTTCCGGGCCGGTATGGCGTCTGTCGGTGCAGGCACTGCAGAATAAAACGCGTGACCTTAGTGAGGCGGCGAAGCGATTGTCGGAAGCCTTCGGATCTCCCCCGACGTCCGCCAAGTGAAACAATGACACATGTAATCGTAGCCCGCTGGCGTCCTCGCGACGGCCAAATCGAGAAAATCGAAGCGATCTTGCGCGCGTTGACCAAGGAAATTCGTCGAGAGCCCGGCAACCTCCAATTCATCGTTAACCGATCGCACGACGACCCAAATGAGTTTCTGCTGTACGAGCAATATGTAAGCGAGCAAGCGTTTCTTGATCACCGGCAGACGCCGCACTTCAAAACCTTGGTGCTGGAACAAGCCGTGCCGCTTCTCGAGCGGCGGGAGATTCACACGTTTTCAGTTCTTGATTGAGCGTCGGAACGCGCATTCACCGCAAGCGCGGGCGCGGACAAAAAATCTACAAACGAGGTAAGGGACAAGATGGTGCTTGCAGGAAAAAAGTCGTTGTCGTCGGGGGCTCTTCCGGGATCGGTCTTGCGACCGCCCAACTGGCGAAGAGCGAAGGCGCCGAGGTTGTCATCGCCTCCCGTAACGCCGAACGCCTGAAGGCCGCGGCGGGAAAGCTTGGTGTGACTGCGATTCCGGCCGACGTTACCAGCGATGAAAGCGTTGCTGGTCTGTTCAAAAACTGCGGCGCGGTTGACCATGTCGTCGTGACTGCCGCGCAGCTGCGCACCGGTCCCTTTAAAACCGTTTCCATGGATGACGTGCGCGCGACCATGGAAAGCAAGTTCTGGGGCGCTTGGCGCGTCGCGCGCGCGGCAAATATCCGCGCTGGCGGGTCGCTCACACTGGTGACGGGTTATCTGAGCGTTCGTCCTCGACCGGGTGCTGCGATTGTCGGGGCGGTGAACGGTGCTCTCGAGTCGTTGACGCGCGGTTTGGCGCTCGAGCTCGCGCCGATCAGGGTCAATGCCGTGTCCCCCGGAACCATCGACACGCCCATACGCTCCAGCATGCCGGAGGCCGCGCGCCGCGACATGCTTACCAAGACAGCGGCTTCATTGCCGGTTGGCCGCGTCGGGGAGGGCGACGATATCGCGAAGCAAATTCTTACGTTTATGACAGTCGGCTTCGCGACCGGATCCATCGTGTATATCGACGGCGGCGCGCTCGTCGTCTGATGTCAAGATGAGCCGCAATGACCTATTTCGACATCTTCTGGATGTACGCGATGAGGTCAGCACGGTCGTTTGGGTTCGCCATTCCGGCATAGGGCATGCGGTTGGCCGGCACCATGGCCTGCGGTTCGGTAATGAACTTGTCGAGCGTCTCCGGCGTCCAGGAAATTCCGCTGCGTTTCATCGCCGGCGAATAACGAAAATCCGTCAGCGCTGCCGCCTTGCGCTCGAAAATTCCATGCAGGCTAGGGCCGACATCATTGCTGCCGGCCTCCAACTTGTGGCAGGCGGCGCAATCCTGGAAGCGCGCTTCGCCGCGCGCGGTACCGCCATCGGCGCGGGCAGCGGCCATCAAAAACAGCGTCAGGCTCAAGACCGCAGCCGCGCAAGTCGCAACTCTCATGCGGTCACCAATGGACCGGGATTTTTGACGTAGCGGTTCTTGATCGCATCCGCCGTCCAATAGGCCAGTGCACCCACGGGCCCGGTTGGATTGTACGACGCGTTGTGCGGAAAGACGTTGGCGCCGACCACGAACAGATTGTGGCAGTCCCAGCTCTGCAAATATTTGTTGAGCGCGCTGTCGCGCGGATTGATGCCCATGATGGTGCCGCCGGTGTTGTGCGTGCTCTGGTAGGGCACCACGGTCCATGGATCGGTGCGTGCCACCGCCGGATTGAGCTTGGTGGGGTTCATCGACTTGGCAATATCGTTGATCACCTGCGCGGCGTGGGTTCCCATCCTGTGTTCGTTCGCCTTGTAATCGAACGTCATTCGCATCAACGGCTGGCCGAATGCGTTGCGATAGGTCGGGTCGAGGTCGTAGCAATTGTAGCGATTGGCCATCACGCTGCCGCTGGCGCCAATCGTCATCGCGGTCTGGTACCACTTCGCCGTCGCCCGTTTCCATTCGCTGCCCCATTGCGGCGTGCCGCTCGGCACCGGGCGGTATCCGATCGGCAGCGCGGTATTGAAGCCGCCGTTGACGTTGTACGCGCCGACGAAATTATGGGGACCGCGGTCGAACTCCCAATTGATGTTGAAGTCATCAATGGTGGCGTTGGAGCCGCCGGCGCTCATGAACGGATTGAAGTATTTGCCTTCGAAGAACAGCGTCGCGCCCGCGCCGGTCTGGTAGCAATAGTTCTTGCCGATGACGCCCTTCTGCGCGACCGGGTCGTAAGGCGTTCCGATGCCGGACAGCAGCATCAAGTGCACATTGTTGATGGCGTAAGCGCATAGCAGCACCATGGTGGCCGGCTGCTCGAATTCCTCGCCATTGAGCACATTGGT
>JBGQLL010000062.1:0-14055 GCA_041500065.1 Pseudolabrys sp. | reverse complement strand
GAGCGGGGCGTTCTTTGCGACATAAGCGGTATAGAACACGGACGCGCTTTGATCGCCGGATTGATCGAAAAAGGCGAGCGTGCCGGCGGTTGCCGTGTACGCGAGCCTGCCGCTGGGGGTATCGATAGAATGTTCAGTGACAGAGTCGGCCGGTAACAGCCGCAGCAGGCCCTTGGCGTCGCGCTGCTCGCTGCGGCCCGGCTGTTCCTCCGCCGTGGCCGAGCCAATGGCACCGGCGATAAGAATCGCCAGCGCCAAACGCATAATGATGGAGAGATTCATGGCGCGCTCGGCACTCCAGCGGTCGATACACGTGCCCCCAACGCCCGGTTCCGGCCAGCCCGGCCGGGTGTAATTTGTCAACGGCGGCGGAAGTTCGGTCGGCGTTGCTGCGGAGACGGAGACGGCGCGTCGCCTTTGTGACGGAAGCTGATGCGGCCGCGCTGCAAGTCATAGGGCGACATCTCCACAATCACGCGGTCGCCGACACCGGTCCGGATGCGGAACTTGCGCATCTTGCCCGCCGTGTAGGCCAGCACCTCGTGTTCGTTGTCGAGCTTCACCCGGAAATTGCCGTCCGGGAGAACCTCGGTCACCGTACCGTCGAACTCCAGCAGTTCTTCCTTCGCCATCCAGTCCTCTCCTCGTCGCGTTAACGCGGCGCGCGGTAGCCAGCGTTACGGCGCGGCTCCCCCGGGCGCTGCATAAATGTAACATTTCCAATGCCGCTTGGCTCCCCCGCGGTGGCTTCCTGCCGGGCGCCGGCCTTCTGGCCCGGGCGGCCGTGATGGCCTTTGCCGCCATTATGGGAACGGTGGCCATTGTTATTCGGACGGCCATTGCCGCCACCGTGACCGCGTTGGCGGCTGCCGGGATGCGGCCGGCCTCCGTGGCGGGCTTCCGCGTGCTGCGGAGCCGGATGCGCCGGCGGTTTGCCGGTGCGTCTGTCGGTTACCGGGATTGCTATGCGGATCAGCCGCTCGATGTCGCGGAGGTAAGCCCGCTCCTCATGATCACAGAACGAAATCGCTACACCCTCGGCGCCCGCACGTGCGGTACGGCCGATGCGGTGAACGTAGCTCTCGGGGATGTTCGGTAGATCGTAGTTGACCACGTGGCTGACGCCGTCGACGTCGATGCCACGGGCGGCGATGTCGGTCGCGATAAGCGTACGCAGCTTTCCGTCACGGAAGGCTGCCAGCACGCGCTCACGCTGGCTCTGCGATTTGTTGCCGTGAATCGCTTCCGCAGTGTGGCCGGCTTTCTGAAGGCTGCGCACAACCTTGTCTGCGCCGTGCTTGGTGCGGGTGAAAACCAGCACGCGATCGGTCTTTTCGGTTTTGAGGACCTCGACCAGCAACGACGGCTTCGAAGCCTTTTCGGTGAGGATGACGCGTTGCTCGATACGGTCGACGGTTGTGGCTTGCGGCGTGACGGCCAAGCGGGCGGGATCGCGCAGCATCGCATCGGCGAGCCGGGTGATTTCCTGCGGCATGGTGGCCGAGAAAAACAACGTCTGCCGCGCTTTCGGCAGCATGGAGACGATTTTCTTGATGTCGTGGATAAAGCCCATGTCGAGCATGCGGTCAGCTTCGTCCAATACCAGCACTTCGATCTGGTCGAGACGGAGAGCCCGGCTGTGAACCAGATCAAGCAGACGGCCGGGTGTGGCGACGAGGACCTCGACGCCGCGTGCCAGCGAGCGTATTTGCCGATTGATCGGCACGCCACCGATGGCGAGTGCGATCTCGAGCGGACGGAGATGCCGGCCATACGCGCGGAAGCTGTCGGCGATCTGGCTGGACAATTCGCGTGTCGGCGAAAGCACCAGCACGCGGCAGGATTTCTGCGCGGGGCGCTGCCGCTTGTTGAACAGATGATTCAGGATCGGCAGCGCGAAGGCCGCGGTCTTGCCGGTGCCGGTTTGCGCGATGCCGACGACATCGCGGTTTTGCATGGCGATCGGAATGGTCTGATTTTGGATCGGGGTAGGGGTTACGTATTTCTCTTCGGCGAGGGCGCGAAGGATCGGCGCTGCGAGGCCGAACTCGTTAAATGAAGTCAAAGAGTCTCTTTCTTAATACGGCGAAACGGCCATGCTGCCATTGCAGCCGGCGGGATCGCGGGTTCTTAAAGACATCCCGCGTGACCAGGGTTGTCGATTGCGTTGGAGAAACGGAAGAGGCGGGGCGAAATTCGTTTTAGTGAGTTTCGTGCACGCAGCCCGCAAACCCGAAATCGGGTCTTTCATCCGCTGGGGCTCATATGCCAGCTGGCCATGTCCTTTTCAAGGCGCCAGCGCCTCTTATTGCGCTGAATGATGAATAAAGTGGGTCTAAGGGCTTCTTTCCAGCGATGGACAAGGCAGCGGAGATCGGGGAATGTCGGCGCGAAAATGCCGTTTTGGGACGTAGTCGACACTCCGGAGCGTTGAAATGCCGTTTCCCAGGGCCTCCCAGGCCCTTTCCCGCTTTACCGTTCTCGACCTCACTCGCGTTCGTTCAGGTCCGACCTGCGTCCGCCAGCTCGCCGACTGGGGCGCCAATGTCATCAAGATTGAGACGCCCCCGCATCTGGAAAAAGGCGAAGGGCCAGGCGGGCCACGCGAGAACGCGGACTTCCAGAATCTGCATCGCAACAAGCGCAGCATTACGCTCGATCTCAAATCGCCGCAGGGACTCGCGGCGTTCAGGCGCATGGTTGAGAAAGCGGATGTGGTGGTCGAAAACTTCCGTCCGGACGTAAAAGATCGGCTCGGCATCGATTATGAGAGCCTGCGCAAGATCAACAAGCGCACCGTACTCGCCAGTATTTCCGGCTTTGGCCAGGATGGCCCCTATCGCGACCGACCGGGCTTCGACCAGATCGCGCAGGGCATGGGCGGGCTAATGTCGATCACCGGCTTGCCCGGGCAGGGTCCCGTGCGCGTCGGCATTCCGATCGCCGATCTTTCCGCCGGGTTGTTCTGCGCGCTCGGCATCATGGTTGCGTTGCTGGAGCGCGAAACGTCCGGGGAAGGTCAGTGGGTGAACACGTCGTTGCTTCAGGCGCAGATATTCATGCTCGACTTTCAGGCCGCGCGCTGGCTTCAGATGCACGAAGTCGCCAAGCAGGCCGGCAATAATCACCCGACCAGCATTCCCACCGGCGTATTCAAAACCAAGGACGGCCACATCAACATTGCTTCTACCGGGCAGGTGATGTGGGAGCGGCTTTGCAACGCGATCCAGGCACCGGAGTTGATCAAGCATCCCGACTACGCCACAGGTGCCCTACGCTCGAAGAATCGCGACGCGCTCAATTCTGAGATTGACAAGCGCACCGCGCACAAGACAAGCGCCGATTGGATCGACACCTTCAACAACATCGGCGTCCCGTGCGGACCTATCTATACGATCGACCAGATGTTCGCCGACGAGCAGGTGAAGCACATCGGTATCGCCCAGAGCGCCAAGCGGCCGGACGGCAGCGAACAGGTTTTTGTTGGCCAGCCCGTGAAGCTGTCGCGCACGCCAAGCAAGATCGTTGCAACGCCGCCGGCGCAGGGCCAGCATACCGACGAGGTGCTCAAGGAATTTGGTTTCGCCGACAAGGACATCACGGAGCTGCACGCGGTGAAGGCAGTTTAAGGAGATGAGCGGAATGACCACCGACAAGATGCTGTCGCGCAAGGAAGGCAAGGTCGGCTACCTGACTTTCAACAACCCGGAGCGCCATAACGCCGTCTCGCTCGAAATGTGGGAAGCGGCATCGGGCCTTCTCGAGGATTTCAAGAACGACAAAAACATCCGTGTCGTCGTCGTTACCGGCGCCGGGGGGAAGGCCTTCATCTCGGGAGCCGATATCTCCAAGTTCGAGAAGGAGCGCTCAACCCAGGAAGGTGTCGACCGCTACAACGCCGCTGTCGATCGCGCGAACAATGCCTTCTACAGCTTTCCCAAGCCGACCATCGCCATGATCCGCGGCTATTGTATCGGCGGCGGAGTGGGGCTCGCTCTGTGCTGCGACATGCGCATTTGCACTGAAGGCTCGAAGTTCGGCGTGCCGGCCGCGAAGCTCGGCCTCGGTTATCGTTTTGATGGCCTCAAAAAGCTCGTCGATCTGGTCGGTCCATCCTTCGCCAAGGAAATTTTCTTCACCGCCCGGCAATTCACGGCCGCCGAGGCGCAGGTGATGGGTCTGGTCAATCGCGTGCTGCCGGATTCGGAGCTTGAGAGCTACGTGAAGGACTATGCCGACACTATCGCGGCCAACGCACCCCTGACGGTTGACTCGATCAAATATATTGTTGGTCAAACGGTCACTGACGAAAGCAAACGCGATCTGAAGAAATGCGATGAGCTTGTGCAGGCCTGTTTTGCCAGCAATGACTACAAGGAAGGCCGTAAGGCTTTTATGGAGAAACGCAAGCCGGCATTCACCGGGTCCTAGCGCGAGCGGCAGGCGACGAAGGGAAATTCGCCTGCGATTTTGGTACAATACGTGCCAAATGATACAGCCGCGACAAGCGGCGGGTTGAGGGGAGGAAGCGCGTGGCGTCTGTCGAGTTGCGAAACTTGACCAAGCGATATGGCACGGTCGCGGTTGTCGACGACATATCGCTCACCATCGAGCACGGTCATCTGGTTTGCCTCTTAGGTCCATCCGGCTGCGGCAAAACAACGACGCTGCGCCTGATTGCCGGGTTCGTCGAGCCCAGCGCAGGCGAAATCCGCGTTGGCGACAAGCTGGTTTCCTCGCCAACGCATACGTTGCCGCCCGAACGGCGCAACATGTCCATGATCTTCCAGAGCTACGCACTTTGGCCGCATATGACGGTGGCCGAAAACATCATCTATGGCCTCAAGCTCCGGAAGATGGATCGCGCAACGATCTCCAAGAAACTCGGCACCATTCTCACCACCACACGGCTTGCGCCGCTGGCCGAGCGTTATCCGGGCGAGCTGTCGGGCGGCCAGCAGCAGCGCGTGGCGCTGGCGCGCGCATTGATTGTAGAGCCGGAGACATTATTGCTCGATGAACCGCTTTCCAATCTCGATGCAAATTTACGCGAGGAAATGCGCTTCGAGGTGCGTCGGCTGCATGACACCTATCGTTACACGACCGTCTACGTCACGCACGACCAATCCGAGGCGATGACAACGGCAGATCTGATCGCCGTGATGAATGGCGGCAAGATCGAACAGGCAGGATCGCCTGAGGAAATTTATGACCTTCCCCGCTCTGAATTTGTCGCGCGCTTTATCGGATCGAGCAACGTCATTAAAGGCAAGGGTCTGGACGCCTCGCGGATCGATTTCGCAGGCGCGGTATTGCGATGCAGCGGCGAAAAAATCAATTCGGGTGCAGCGACGCCGGTTTCCATCCGTCCGCACGACATCGCCATTTCCGCGGCTCAGAAGCAGGGTGAAAATATCGTACCGGCAACCGTCGTGCGGCAGGTCTTCCTCGGTGGCAGCCGGGACTATATGGTTGAGGCCAAGGACGGCACGCAACTGCGCGTGCTCACCGGTGCGGGCGAGAACATTCCACAAGGCAGCGCCGTTTGGCTGCACTTGCCGCCCGAGCGGTGCCGCGCGCTGAGCGGGTAACAATATCGCGGGGCGAAAACAACAAGGTAGCGTGGAGGATACGTCGATGAAGGACTTAAGAATTTCGCGTCGCGATGTACTGATCGGGTCAAGCGCGCTCGCCGCGGGCAGCGCCTTTTCAACCAAGGTCATGTCGGCTGCGCCGCCCGCGAGTGCGATCACGCTGCAACTGATCGAGGCGGCGAAAAAAGAAGGCAAAGTCGTTTGGTATACTTCGGTCGACCTGCCACTCGCCGAAAAGATCGCCAAATCCTTCGAAGCGAAATTTCCCGGCGTCGCCGTACGCGTCGAACGCACTGGGGCCGAGCGCGTGTTTCAGCGTATCGGTCAGGAATATGGCAGCAATATCCACGCAGTTGACGTCGCAAACTCGTCTGACGCCGCGCATTTCATCGTCTGGAAGAAGCAGGGGCTTCTGGAGGCGTACGTGCCGGAAGATGTCGCCAAGGCCTATCCGGCCGAACACAAGGACCCGGATGGCATGTTCGCCAGCTTCCGCGTCTGGGTTTGCATCATCGCCTACAATACCAATCTGGTGAAAAGCGAAGAGGCGCCCAAGAGCTTTGCCGATCTGCTCGATCCAAAATGGAAGGGTAAGATCGTCAAAGCGCATCCTGGCTACAGCGGCACCATCATGACCGCGACCTACCAGATGCAGCGCGACCTAGGCTGGGGCTTCTTCGAGAAGCTCGCCGCGCAGAACATCATGCAAGTGCAGTCGTCGGCCGATCCGCCGAAGCGGCTTGCGCTCGGCGAGCGCGCGGTGATGGCTGACGGCAATGAGTACAACATCTTCCAGATCAGCGAGAAGGGCGGTCCCGTCGCACCGGTCTATGCCACCGAGGGCTCGCCGCTCATCGTTGGTCCGACCGGTATGTTCAAGGCTGCACCGAATCCGAACGCCGCCAA
The DNA here is from genome assembly GCA_041500065.1 of Pseudolabrys sp. Taxonomy (GTDB): domain Bacteria; phylum Pseudomonadota; class Alphaproteobacteria; order Rhizobiales; family Xanthobacteraceae; genus Pseudolabrys. The sequence continues at coordinate 7,555 of JBGQLL010000062.1, read as the reverse complement.
GCTGTTCACAGCTTACAGTTTCACGCCGGAGTGCCAGCAGCTGATCATCGATGTCGGTGGCCTGCGCTCCATGCATCCCGATACCAAGGAAAAGCCTGGCCGCACGCCATTCAAGCAGATCAAAGTCATGAAAGACGACCCCGCCGCCGTCGAGAAAATGAGCGACGAGATCAAGCAGCACTACGTCAAGATCTTTCACGTTTGAGTAGCGCGTCCGCACATCCGGGTGCGGCGGCACTGGTCTGCCGCGCCCGGACTGGAATTTTGGTGAGATGACCATCGCTTTGCCTGCACGCAGCGAGCGCCGCGGCTTCGGAATCGATGTTTCGAAGCCCGTGCTCTATGGGTTTGCGATTATTCTCTGCCTGCTGATTGTACTACCGCTGTCGTGGCTGCTGCTGTACAGCGTGACCGATGCCAAAGGCGCTTTCACGCTGAACAATTTTTATCGGTTGTTTACAGAATCCTCATTCTACGATCCGCTGGTCACCACTTTCATACTCGCAACGTCATCTGCTTTTATCTGCTGTGCGGTAGCCGCGCCCATGGGATGGCTGGTGGCGCGTACCGATCTGCCGTTCAGCCCGATAATCCGCGCCCTTGTCACCGCATCATTTGTGACGCCGCCATTTCTCGGCGCGATCGCCTGGGAGCTTCTTGCGGCGCCAAACAGCGGCCTGTTGAACAAAATAGCCCGCGACTGGTTTGGCATGGCGCCGGACCAACATCTGTTCAATATCTACACGTTGCCCGGGATCATTTTCGTGATCTCTTGTTATACGTTCCCTTACGTATTCGTGTTGGTCGCCAATTCACTCGACCGAACGCCGGGCGAGCTCGAAGATGCGTCCTCGATTCTTGGCGGCGGCCGCTGGTACACCGCCAGGCGCGTCACTATTCCACTGGTGCTGCCCGCCTTGCTCGCGGGAGCGTTGATCGCCTTTTTGCAGGCGATGACGTTATTCGGCTCGCCGGCGATTTTGGCTCTGCCAGCCGGGTTCCACACCATGACGACCAAGATCTGGAGCCTTTTCCAGTTTCCGCCGAAGCCTGAGCTCGCCGCTGCCGCCTCGTTGCCGCTGCTGGTGCTCACAGTCATATTGCTGCGCGCCGAGCACATGATCCTGGGGCGACGCGGCTATTCCGTGGTTGGCGGGAAATACGGAGCGCCTCGGCTCATTCCGTTGCACCGCTGGCGCTGGCCCGCATTCGCGTTGTGTCTGTTTGTGTTGCTTAATCCGGTCTTTCTTCCATACGCCGCGCTGTTCAATGCGGCCTTCTCGCCGGTGGCATCCACATTTCTCACCGTGCATAATTTCACGTTGCACAATGTTAATTTCGTGCTGTTTGAGTTGTCGGCAGCTTCGCTCGCGCTGAAAAACACGGTGATCCTGGGCACTGCTACCGCCACTATCGGCACTGCGATTGCGCTGGTGATCGCTTATGTGACCGCACGGCAGGCGGTGACGGGTTGGCGTGCCTTGGGATTCCTTGCGACCGCGCCGATCGCCATTCCCGGCATTGTGCTCGGTGTCGGTCTTTTTCTGAGCTACACGCGGCCGCCTTTCGTCCTTTACGGCACACTATGGATATTGCTGATCGCCTTTGTCACGATCGCGCTACCGTCGGCCTATCAGCAGCTTCAGGCTGCATTCCGTACCATTCATCCCGAGCTCGAAGACGCAAGCCGCATTCTCGGTGCCACACGCTTGCGCTCCTTGTGGCAGATCACGGCGCCGCTCTTGCGCACAGGAGTGATCGCGACCTGGTGCTTCATCTTCGTGGGTGTGATGCGTGAATTGTCTGCGGCGATCATTCTGTTCACCTCGGAAACCAAAGTGGTGTCTGTCCTGATTTACGATCTCAATGAAAGCGGAGATCTCGGAGCCATCTCCGTTATCGGCTTGGGCATGCTACTGATTACCTTTGCCGTGGTCATAGCAGTCAATCGGATTCCCGGTTTCGGCAACGTGCGTTTCCGCACCTGATGTCAATGACAGCGAAGCTTCCTGCCACCTCGGTTGCCGAGCAACTTGCGCAGCGCATTGCGGCGCAGCGTGGAGACAATTTGCCGGCGGCGGTGCGACGGAAATGTGAGGATCTGCTGATCGACGTCGCCGGCCTCTGCGTTACCGCGCGCAACGAAGACTACATCAAGAGTGCGCTTGCCGGCTGCGACGACGAAGGTCCCTGTACGGCCCTCGGCCATTCCCGCACTTTCAGCGCGGCGAGCGCGGCCTTCATCAATGGCACGGCAGCGCATGGCGAGGATTTCGACGACACCTTCGAAGGTGGGCCCGTCCATGCCGGTGCAGTCATTGTGCCGGCGGTGCTGGCGGCCTGTGAGCGGCACAGGCCTGAGGGATCTGCCGCCTTGCTCGGCATTGCGGTCGGGACCGAAGTCATGTGCCGCCTCAGCACGGTCGTGCCAAAGGCTGTGCACAAGGCCGGTTTCCATCCGACCGCCATCTTCGGCGTGATGGGAGCGGCGGCCGGTGTCGGCGCCACGCTCGGCCTCAACGCCAAACAGGTCGTCGATGCGCTCGGCATTGCGGCAAGCTTTGCGGGAGGCATCATCGAATATCTGGCCGAGGGCGCGTGGACCAAACGATTGCATCCCGGTTGGGCTGCGCAGTCCGGTGTCCGTGCCGCATTACTGGCGCGCGGCGGCTTTTTCGGCCCGCGCACAGTCTTCGAGGGCGTGCATGGGCTGTTTCACGGTTTTGCGCATACGACGCAAGGTGACTTTGATGCGCTTACCGGCGACTTCGGCAAGCGTTGGGTGACCGAGACATTGGCATTCAAACCCTATCCGTGCGGAACGATGGCGCATCCTTACATAGACTGTGCCAGACGCCTTGCCGCGCAAGGCATAAAGCCCGGAGAGATAAAAGAGCTCATCTGCGAAGTGGCGGAAGGTACTGTGCACCGTCTATGGGAGCCGCTTGCCGACAAGCAACGCCCGCCCAACGGCTATGCGGCTAAGTTTTCAACGCCGTTTCTGCTCGCCACCGGCTTCATTCGTGGCGGTGTTGGGCTCGATGCATTTACCGAGCAGGCGGTTCGCGACAAAGACGTGCTCGCACTCGCATCGAAAGCGCACTACGTCATTGATCCTGATAATCCGTACCCGAATAATTTCACCGGTCACATCCGCGCTGTGCTCAACGACGGCCGTGTCGTTGAGGAGCGGCAGCCCCATTTTCGCGGCGGCGCGCACGAGCCGCTGGCGCGGGCAGACATCGAGGAGAAGTTCGTGTTGAATGTCCGTCATGGCGGCTGGGATGACAAACGTGCCGCGTCGGCGCTTAGACAGCTGGCGGGACTGTATAACGGCAAGATTGATCTGGCGTTCTTACGGGGATAGGTCAGGGCATGGCCGACAATAAGGAACTCGCAGGCAAGGTTGCCATTGTCACCGGTGCCGGGCGCAACATCGGACGTGCGATCGCGCTGGCACTGGCGCGGGCCGGCGCGTCAGTCGTGGTGAACGTGCGATCGAACCAGACGGAAGGCGACGCCGTCGTGCGCGAGATCGAAGCGGCCGGCGGCAAGGCGGTCGTTGTTCTTGGTGATATTGGCGATGAAAAGACCGCTGGTGTGCTTGCTGACACAGGGCTCAAGCGCTTTGGCCGCATCGACATTCTGGTCAACAACGCGGCACTTCGGCGCGAAAAGCCTATCGCTGACATGAGTTACGCCGAGTGGCGGGAAGTGATGAACGTTATCCTCGATGGGACCTTCCATTGCGTGCATGCTTGCCTGCCGGCGTTGAAGAAGAACGGCGGGAGCATCATCAACATTGGCGGGATGAGCGCACACATCGGCTCGAAAGACCGCGCTCACGTGATAGCCGCCAAGGCTGCGCTGGTCGGATTTTCCCGTGCGCTCGCCCACGATCTGGCCAGCGATAAAATCACAGCCAACTGCGTGGTGCCCGGTGCGATTGACACGACGCGGCCGGCCTCAGCGCAGAAGCCGGCGCATCACCTGACACACGGCACCATCACTGGTGAGCGGGGCAAGTCCGAAGACGTTGCGGCCATGGTGCGCTATTTATGCGGTCCCGGCGGCCGTTATGTCACCGGGCAGACCATTCACGTCAGCGGCGGCGCTTATCTCGGCTCATAGCGGGCATACCTTGCGCGGCGGGCAGGGTGGTCGCGTCTGCGCATAAATGCTAACCCATAGCCCGACGACTGTTCCGGGTCACAAAGAGGTTCCTATGTATTCCGAGCTGGGTCTTTACATCGACGGCAAATGGCTCAACGGCGAAGGCCGCAAGGGCGAGGACGTGATCAATCCCGCAACTGGCAAGGCGCTGGCGCATCTGCCGCACGCCAGCAAGGCCGATCTCGATGCCGCGCTCGCCGCCGCGGAAAAGGGCTTTGCGATATGGAGGGCGACCACGGCCTATGACCGCGCCAAGATCATGCGCAAGGCCGCTGACCTCCTGCGCGAACGCTTCGATCACGTTTCCAAGGTGATGACCCAGGAACAAGGCAAGGTTTATCCGGAGTCGCGGGCGGAAGTTCTCACCAGCGCCGACATTATCGACTGGTATGCCGAAGAAGGCCGCAGGGCTTACGGCCGCGTCGTGCCGGGCCGGCAAAAAGGCGTGCGTCAGATCGTGTTGCAGGAGCCGGTTGGCGTGGTTGCCGCATTCACGCCGTGGAATTTCCCAACGTTGACTCCGGTGCGCAAGATTGCCGGAGCGCTTGCCGCCGGTTGCTCGATCATCATTAAAGCTTCGGAGGAGACACCGGGAGGTTGCGTCGAGCTCGTGAAATGCTTCGCCGATGCTGGGCTACCTGCGGGTGTGCTCAATATGGTGTTTGGCGTGCCGGCCACTGTCTCTGAGCATTTGATTCCGGCGAAAGCCGTGAAGAAGATTTCGTTCACGGGCTCGATTCCGGTCGGCAAGCATCTCGCCGGCCTCGCCGCCAAAGGCATGAAAAAGGCCACCATGGAGTTGGGCGGCCACTCACCGGTCGTTGTCTTCGCGGATGCCGACCCCGAGAAAGCGGCCGACACCATCGCTGCATTTAAATACCGCAATGCCGGCCAGGTCTGTATTTCGCCGACGCGCTTTTATGTGCAGGAGTCGTCCTACAGCAAATTCGTGGCGCGCTTCACTGAATACGCCAAGGGAATCAAGATGGGCGACGGACTGGAGAAAGGCATCACGATGGGGCCGCTCGCCAATCCGCGTCGGCTCGATGCCATGGAATCTTTCGTCAACGATGCCAAGAGCCGCGGCGGCAAGATCGCTACCGGTGGTTCGCGTTATGGCAATCAAGGCTTTTTCTTTCAGCCGACCGTGATTACCGATGTGCCGGATGATGCAAAGATCATGACCGAGGAGCCGTTCGGTCCCGTTGCCCCGATCGTGCCGTTCAAGACCTTTGATGAAGTCGTTGAGCGCGCAAACTCGCTGCCGTTTGGCCTTGCGGCCTATGCCTTCACGTCATCGGGTGCGACTGCAACGGCGATCGGTGATTCCATCCAGTCCGGTATGGTCGGCGTCAACAGCATCGCGATCTCGACACCAGAGACCCCGTTCGGCGGTATCAAGGAATCGGGTTACGGCTCTGAAGGCGGCATCGAAGGTCTGCAGGCTTACCTGAATACGAAATTCATCTCGCAGGCGTAGGAGATTTGTCATGCCCGGCCTTGTGCCGGGCATCCACGCCTTTCACTTTATCGACTAAACAAACGTGGATGGCCGGGACATAGGCGCGCGAAAGCACGCCGTCCTTTGGACGGCTATGCCCGGCCATGACGCTTCTATTTAGCCATCCCCTTCTGGCACGCTTCCCACACTTTCGCAGGTGTGGCGGGCATATCCATGTGATCAGCGGCTCCATTGGGGATCGCATTGGAAATCGCATTCATCACTGCGGCAATCGCCGCCGTGGTTCCGGCTTCACCGGTGCCCTTTACACCGAGCGGATTGCTCTTCGCCGGCACTGAATGAACCGCCTCGCGCAGCTCGACCGGCATATGGTGGGCGCGCGGCATGCCATAGTCCATGAATGAGCCCGCCACTAATTGACCGCTGCCGGAATCGTAAACGGCGTTTTCTGTCAGGGCCTGGCCGAGACCATTTGCGATTGAGCCCTGTACCTGTCCTTCCACGATCATCGCATCGAGCATGACGCCCGGATCATCGACCGCGGTGTAGGTGACGAGATCGACGGCGCCGGTATCGGGATCGATTTCCACCTCAGCGATATGGCAGCCGTTCGGGAACGTCAGCGGCGTCTCGGTCTTCTCTTTCGTGTCGAGGCTTTCGCCAATCTCCTTTGCGCGTTTTGCGGTTTCGAACAGCGAGATCTTGCGGTCAGTGCCAACCACTTCGAAATTTCCGTTGCGATACTGGATATCGGCTTCGGAAGCTTCCAGCAGGGCTGAAGCCACCTTCTTGCCCTTCGCCAGCACGACATCCGCCGTGAGCACAATCGCGCTGCCCGCACACATCGCTGAACGCGAGCCGACGGAGGCAAAACCGGTCAGCCCCAGTGCGGTGTCGCCATGGCGATGCTGTATTTTCGCAGCATCGATACCGAGTTTGCTGGCAAGCAGATGCGGAAACACGGTGGCGTGGCCCTGGCCGGTCGACTGTACATTGCAGCCGAGAATGAGCTGATCTCCGCCGGGAAACGATACTGATGCCTGCTCCATCGGCATTGCGCCCGCATGCTCGAGCATGCAGGACACGCCGATGCCGCGCAGTTTCTTCCGCTTGGCCGATTCGCGCCGACGCTTGCTGAAGTTGTCGAAATCGGCCAGTGCCAGCGCCTTGTCGACGATCGCGGGGAAATCGCCGCTGTCATAGGTGTTGATCGGTGTCTTGAACGGCATTGCTGATGGTGGAATGAGGTTCTTTTTGCGCAGTCTCACGGGGTCGATGCCGGTGACTCGCGCGGCCTCCTCGACCACGCGCTCGAGCGCGTAGTTCGCTTCTGGCCGGCCTGCACCGCGATAGGGACCGATCGGAATGGTGTTGCTGAAGTAGCAGGCAACCGAAACGTCGACCTTGGGGATCCGGTACATACCGGGCACGCAACGCGCAAAATTGTTGGTGTTGATGTTGACCCCCGCGGTGCTCACATAGGCGCCCTGATTGCACAGGTGCCGGATACGCAGCGCGAGGAATTTCCCTTTTTCGTCGATTGCGAGCTCAGCCTCGGTGACGGTATCGCGCGCCTGTGTGTCGGTCACAAAGGCTTCCGAGCGTGTCGACTGCCAATGCACCGGACGGCCGAGTTGGCGCGCCGCCACCAGCAGCGCCGGATATTCCGGATAGGGAGGGGTCTTCATACCGAAAGCGCCGCCGACATCCTCGGTGATGACACGCAGCTTCTCATTCGGCACGCCCATGACCGCTGCGACTTGGCCGCGTAGACCGTCGGCGCTCTGGGAGCAGGCGTACAGCGTGTAGCTGTCGCTCGCCTTGTCGTAGTGCGCGGTGCCGCCGCGCGTCTCCATGGTGGCCGGGAAGATGCGCTGGTTGAACTGGGTGAGCCGCGCCACGTGCGCGGCCGATGTGATG
>JBGQLL010000061.1:0-14151 GCA_041500065.1 Pseudolabrys sp. | reverse complement strand
GCCTTCGCCCCACGACATCGGCCCTTAAGTGCCTAACTTGTAGGCGGCCGCAAAGTTGAAAACTGTTCTTGTTATGTTCACATACGCTCGCTAGGGTGACGCCATGGCGCGATCGAAAGCAGCCCAAAGACGCCCGCCGGTGAAGGAGCTGCCCTCCGCGCCGGCGGGCGGCTATGACGATGTCAGCGAATTGCTGGGCGTCGTTGTCGACCATGAGCGCCGGCGAGGCCGAGGCGCGCAAAGCAATGCTTCCGGACGCTATGAGCCACTCGCCCGCATCGCCTTCGACGACGGCTGGCGCACGCTCGACGAACTCCCGCCCTTCAAGACCACGGTCACCGTCGACGCAACTCGCAAGATCATTACCCGAAATGAGTCGCCCGATATTGGCTTTGACCGCTCGATCAATCCCTACCGCGGATGTGAACATGGCTGCATCTACTGCTTCGCGCGGCCGACGCACGCTTACCTTGGTCTCTCCCCCGGACTTGATTTCGAAACCAAGCTGTTGGTGAAGCCGGAAGCGGCCAACCTGCTCGAAAAGGAATTATCGGCGCCAGGTTACGAGCCGAAGGTGATCGCGATCGGCACCAATACCGATCCATACCAACCGATCGAGCGGCGCTACAAAGTGATGCGCCGCATCCTGGAGGTTCTCGACCGCGCGGGCCACCCGGTCGGCATCGTCACCAAGTCAGCGCTGGTGCTTCGTGATCTCGATATTCTGGCGCGTATGGCCGAGCGAAATCTGGCAAAGGTCGCCCTGTCAGTGACAACGCTGGATGCGACACTTGCCCGCAAGATGGAGCCGCGCGCGGCAACGCCGATGCGGCGTTTAGAGACGCTGCGGCGCTTAACTCAAGCCGGCGTACCAGCGACCGTCATGGTTGCACCGGTAATTCCGGCTCTCAACGATATGGAGATCGAGCGCATCCTCGAAGCCGCGCGCACGGCCGGAGTGAAGGAAGCCGGTTACGTACTGTTGCGCCTGCCGCTCGAAGTGCGCGACTTGTTCCGCGAATGGTTGATGGCGAACTACCCCGATCGCTACCGTCACGTTTTCAAGCTGATCCGCGATATGCGCGGCGGCCAGGACTACGATTCGACCTGGGGCACGCGCATGAAGGGTACCGGTCCCTATGCCTGGATGATCGGCCGCCGTTTCGAGATGGCTTGCGAGAAACTAGGCCTCAATATCGCGCGCAGCTCTCTCACCACCGAGCATTTTCACAAGCCGAAGCCCGGCGCGGAACAATTGAATCTATTTTAGGCGGTCGTCCCCGCCATCCACACGCCGTATTGCGCCGCATTGACTTGAGGTGCATTGCCGCGCACTCATCGCGGCAATGGCCAGGACATCCAAGCCCAGCGCGCGCCTGCCGCTCAACGAGCCGATCTTGCGCCCGACCTTCCGGCGCGAGCGGCGCTCTCTGAATAAAGGGATTTTTCCGGTCGCAGGCTGCGACGAGGCGGGCAGGGGTCCGCTCGCCGGTCCTGTGGTGGCAGCCGCAGTCGTGCTCGATCCTAACCGTATTCCGCGCGGCCTAAACGATTCCAAGAAGCTTGACGCCGAAGAGCGCGAGAAACTTTACGAAAAGATATGCGCTACAGCGCAGGTGGCGGTGGCGTTCGGGGCAGTAGAGCGCATCGATCGCGACAATATCCTGCGTGCCTCGCTCTGGGCACTTGCCCGCGCCGTCAGGGCGCTGCCGGTGCAACCCAAATTGGTTTTCGTGGACGGAAACCAGAAGATCGACTGTGGTTGCGAGTGCCAAACGGTCGTCTCTGGCGATGCGCTGGTGGTATCGGTTGCCGCAGCATCAATCGTGGCGAAAGTAACTCGCGACCGGCTGATGACCCGGCTGGGCCTTGCTCACCCCGGCTACGGCTTCGAACGGCACATGGGCTACAGCGTGCCCGAACATTTCGCGGCGCTTGCGCGCCTGGGGCCCACGATCCACCACCGCAAATCCTTTGCGCCGGTGGCGGCCAAACTCGCTGCCTTAGGTGCCGCCTCCGACGACGTCGTTGCCGAGTTATTGCCTCTTTAGCGCGGCTTCTCTATTGCTGCGGGCGAATAAAACCTGTTGCTTTCACCCTTCTCGGGCCAATGCATTACGTTTCCCTGCTTGTTGAATTCCTGCGCGGGCGTCCGACGGTCGTGTTCTGGACGGTGACCCTGACGCAAGCCGCGCTTTGGACGCTGATCCCAGCCCTTTTTTACAGCGCTCCTCCCGGGGACGTACCGCTGCTGTTGGCCATCGGCCATGAATTCGTGCTCGGCAGCTATCTTGGGCCGCCATTGGCTTTTTGGCTGGGGGAATTCGCCTTCAGGATTGCCGGCAGCTTCGGGCTCTACGCACTGGCACAAGCTTGCATCGTCGTCGCCTATTGGGCGGTTTTCACCCTCGGCCGCGGCATCATGGGCACCCGGCACGCAGTACTCGCCGTGCTGCTGATGGTTGGTATCGCGGCCTTCACGGTGCCAAGTCCCAATTTTGGTCCGGCGATTCTGGCGGCGCCGTTGTGGGCGCTGGGGCTGCTGTATTACTGGCGCGCTGTCGGCGAGGCGAGGCGTGGCTACTGGTTTCTGCTTGCGCTCGATCTCGGCTTGCTGCTTCTCGCGAGCTATGTCGGATTGATCCTGCTCGCACTCATGATCACGTTTACGATAGCGACCCCTCGCGGGCGCAGTACGATCTTCCATCCTGAGCCTTGGATCGCCGCTCTGCTCTTGTGCATCGTTATATTTCCTCATGCGCTTTGGCTCGGAAGCGAACGTTTGCTCATTGTCGAAGGTATCAACGAGAGCATGGCCGCGGCAGGCCGCCTGTCTGCGGGGATGTGGCTCTGCCTCGCGTTGGTGCTGACGCATCTCGGCCTCGCATTGCTCGTGACGTTGACGAGCGGTTGGCCTCGCCATCCCCGCGAGCGCGCCCCGGAGATCGATCGCAATCCTGTCGAGCCCTTTGCCCGCGTTTTCGTGTACGTCTTTGCCGTGGTGCCAAGTCTGATGGCGATTGCGGCTGCGTTTGCGAGCGCTCGGCTCGGACCACTCGACCGCATAGCGCCACTCGTTGTGCTTTCGGGACTTGCGGTGATCGTCGCTGCCGGCGACAAGGTGCTCCTCTACCGAGAGCGGCTGGCATCGTCTGCCTGGTTTGGTTTGCTGGTCGCGCCGCCGGTGCTGGTTGTGCTCGCGACTGCTGTATTCCCTTGGACGTTGGGCATCGACTTCAAAATTGCACAGCCTGCAAATGCCGAGGGCCGCTTTTATTCTGAGATCTATCTACGGCGTACCGGTAAGCCGCTCGCTTATTTAAGTGGCGACCCACGGGTCGCCCCGCTGGTCGCGCTTGCAGCGCCAAGCCGTCCGCATCTCTACTTTGCCTGGGCACCGCAACGCAGTCCGTGGGTGAGCGCAGCCGAGATTCGTGCACAAGGTGGCATCCTGGTATGGCCGGCGGCCGACAATAGCGGTACGCCGCCCGAGACGCTGAAGGTGCAATTTCCCGACATGGTACCGGAAGTGCCGCGCTCATTCCCGCGCGCCGTGCAGGGCATGTTGCCACTCATCCGGCTCGGCTGGGCGATGCAGCGTCCCGCTTCACCTTGAAACTTCCGCGCATGATCCAATCCGAAAACCGGTTCCCTTTTTGGGGCGCGCGTCAGTGATAGCTTTCGCCCTCGCGCACTTTGCCGCGGAATAGCCAGTAGATGAACCCTATGTAGCCGAGGATGATCGGCAACAGCAGCAGCGTGCCTAGCAACATGAAAATCTGACTCGCTGGCGCCGCCGCCGTGTCCCAAACAGTGAGTGAGGGCGGCACGAGATACGGGAAGTTGGAAATGACCAGGCCCAGAAAGCCAAGCAGAAATAGGACAATTGTCGCCAAAAATGGCGGCACTTCGCGTCCGGTTTCAATCCAGTGCCAGGCAAGATAGGCGGTCAGTGCCGTAATGACCGGTATCGGCCACAGGAAGTAGAAATTCGGCAGCGAGAACCAGCGCTCAGCGATGCGTGGCTGCGCGAGCGGCGTCCACAGGCTCACGGCGGCCATGAAGACGAGGACTGCCAGCAGCAGCATTTTTGCCTGGCTGCGAGCGCGGTCGCCGACCGGCCCTTCGGTTTTCACCGCTAGCCAAGTCGCACCTAGCAAACCGTAGCCGGCGATCAGCGACAGACCACATAGGAATGCGAACGGCGTTGCCCAATCGAACGTGCCGCCAGCAAAGGCGCCATCGCGCACCTGGATGCCTTGGATCAACCCGCCGAGAATGATGCCCTGCGCAAAGGCGGCAACCGTGGAGCCGACAGTGAAGGCTGCGTTGAGCCAGGTTTTGCTGCGCGACACCGTGCGGAATTCAAATGCGACCCCGCGGAACACAAGCGCCAGCAACATCACAATCACCGGGAGATAGAGGGCTGGCATTACGACAGCGTAGGCTTTCGGGAATGCGACCCATAGTCCTCCGCCTCCGAGCACCAACCAGGTTTCATTGCCGTCCCAGAATGGCGCGACCGATCGCATCATCTGGTCACGCTCCATTTCGTTGCGCGCGAAGGGAAACAAAATGCCAATGCCAAGATCAAAACCATCGAGGATGACATACATGACGACGGCAGTGCCGATCAGCGCGGCCCAGATCACCGGGAGATACCATTCCATGGCTTGGCTCCTCGCGATCGCTATAGAATGTCCTAAGTCCGCCCCACCGCGGTGCGCCCGGCCTCATGCGCGGCGGAGATCGGATTTGCCGAAAAATGCGCGGTCTCTTCGGCTGCAGGGCCGGTTGGACCTTGGGCAATCAAGCGGTTGATGTAGTAGATGCCGAACGAGAACACGACGCCGTAGGCGATGACGAAAAGCACGAGCGTGCCGGCAATGGTGGCGCCCGGCACCGGTGAGGTTGCATCGGCGGTGCGCAGTACACCTTGAACGATCCAGGGCTGCCGTCCGGATTCCGTCACGACCCAGCCGGCAATCACGGCCACGAATCCGACCCACCAGCACTGCGCCATCAGCCGCAAATACCAGCGAGTATCGAACAGAGTCCCCCGCCACCACAGGAAGGCGCCAAACAGCGCAGCCGCGATCATGAAGAAACCGATCGCCAACATGATACGGAAGCCGAAGAACACGATCGCAACGGGTGGGCGCTCGGAAGCTGACACGCTATTCAAGCCGGGGAACAAACCATTCATATGATGCGTGAGGACGAGCGATGAGCCGTGCGGGATGGAGATCGCGAATCGGTTTTCAGCTGCCTTTTCGTCCGGCCAGGCGAAGATGTGAAAATCGCCAGGCTTGCTGCCGTCCCAATGCGCCTCCATCGCCGCCACCTTGATCGGCTGATGTTTGAGCGTGTTGAGTCCATGCTGGTCGCCAAGGAATAGCTGCAGCGGCGCCAGGATCGCGGTTAGCCCGATCGCCATCCGCAACATCGTGCGGCCCTCTTCGATGTATCGACCGGCGGTCAAATAGCGAGCGCCGACTGCCAGCACGACAAAACCTGTCGTGAGGTACGCCGCATTGAGCATATGCGCGAAGCGATAGGGGAAACTCGGGTTGAAGATCACTGCGAGCCAATCGGCCGGATAAGCAATGCCGCCACGCAGCTCATGGCCGTTCGGCGTCTGCATCCAGCTGTTAGCGGACAAAATCCAGAACGCCGAAATCGCTGTGCCGATCGCGACAATCGCGGCAGAGAGCACGTAGAGCCACGGCGGCACGCGGTTGATGCCGAACAGCAACACGCCGAGGAAGGTCGCCTCCAGGAAAAATGCGCTCAGCACCTCATATCCGATCAATGGGCCGACGACGTTGCCGACCGCTACCGAGAAACGGCTCCAATTCGTGCCGAATTGATAGGAAAGCACGATCCCCGACACGACCCCCATCGCAAATGAGACCGCAAAAATCTTGGTCCAGAAGCGCATGAGGTGCCGGTAGCGGTCATTGCCGCTGCGGATCCACATCGCCCCAAGCGTGGCGATGTAGGCCGAGAGACCGATGGTGAAGCTCGGGAAAATAATGTGGAAGATGATCGTAAACGCGAACTGCAAACGGGCCAGCAGGACAGGATCAAAATCCATGGCGAGCTCCGAGCAAATGGCCTCGTTACATTTACAACATAATCGTGAGCCGTAAAGCGCGGGGACCTGATTGTGTTCCATTGCTGCGCTAAATCGAAGCAGCGATAATATGCAGGTCGGCGGTATCCACACCGTCCACAATGGCTTCTGACGGACGCGGTCGCCGGCGCTAGGCTTGGAGATCGGCAGGCGCCTTGGGGGGGTCGACATGGTCAAGCAGGAAAAGCGGGTACCGGCGACGCGAACGGCTGAGTCGCAATTCGCCGTCATGGCGGATCGATATTTCGGTCTCTCGCAACAAGGCACCGATGTTCGCACCGAATTCATCGCCGGCCTGACGACGTTTTTGACGATGGTCTATATCGTGTTCGTCAACCCGACCATTCTCGGTAAGGCCGGAATGGATCAGGGCGCGGTATTCGTCGCGACCTGCGTCGCCGCGGCGGTAAGCACGTTGGTCATGGCGTTCTACGCCAATTATCCGATCGCGCTTGCGCCCGGCATGGGCATTAACGCCTTCTTCGCCTTCACCGTTGTGCTGACCTACAAATATTCGTGGCAGCAGGCGCTCGCGGCGGTTTTCTGCTCGGGCGTGCTGTTCTTTCTGATCTCGATATTCCGGATACGGCAATACGTCATCGACGCAATTCCGCAGAATTTGAAGCTCGCCGTGTCGGCTGGCGTCGGACTGTTCTTGGGAATTATCGCGCTCGAAGAGGCCAAGGTAGTCGTTGCCCACCCGGCCACGTTGGTCACGCTCGGCGATCTGACCAATCCGCAGGCGATCCTGATGCTGCTCGGCTTTGTGTTGATCGCCGGCCTTAACTACCGGCGGATCCTGGGCGGTACGCTGATTGGCATTCTCGTTGTCACGCTGATCGGACTGCCGTTCGGCCTTGCAAAGTTCACAGGCATCATTTCGATGCCGCCGTCGATCGCGCCCACATTCCTGCAACTCGACTTTTCCCGCGTCAGCGAGCTTACGTTTCTCATCGTGGTGTTCTCGATCCTGTTCGTCGACGTGTTTGACAACGCCGGCACATTGATCGGCGTCACTCATCGCACTGGATTGATGAAGAACGGCAGGCTTGCCCGCATGAAAGAAGCGCTGATTTCCGACAGTTTCGCCGCCATGTTCGGTGCGCTGATCGGGACATCAACGACCACCAGCTATATCGAGAGCGCCGCCGGCGTCTCCGCCGGAGGCCGTACCGGACTGACCGCGGCGTTCGTCGGGTTGTTCTTCCTGCTGGCACTATTCTTTGCGCCGCTGGCGGGGATGGTTCCCGCCTACGCGTCGGCCGCGGCCCTGCTGTACGTCGCTTGCGTCATGGCTCGTGGTCTTGCCGAGATCGACTGGGAAGACGTCACTGAATATGCGCCGGCCGTGGTGACTGCGATCACGATGCCGCTGACCTATTCGATCGCGACTGGTATAGGCCTCGGCTTCATCACGTACTCGCTTGCCAAGCTGATTGGCGGAAAAATCAAGGACGCCGCGCCAGCCATAGTGGTACTTGCCGTGCTATTCGCAATCAAATTTGCGGTTGCCGGATGAACCCGATCTCATCGGTTGGCGCAATTCTGATCGCTTATCGCTGATCGAGCGCCTTTTTGATCGCAAGGAAATCGCGCCAGGCGAAACGCTTCTGCAGCGGGCTGCGCAACAGAAACGCCGGATGGAAGGTTGGCATGGCGCGGATTTCGCGCTTGCCCGTGTCAAAAGTGAACCAGCGCCCGCGCGTTTTGGTGATGCCATCTTTAATCCCGAGCAGGGCCTGCGCCGAAGGCCCGCCGAGGCAGACCAGGATGTCAGGATCGGCAAGTTCGATCTGACGCAGGATGAAAGGCAGGCAGATTTGCGATTCTTGCGGCGTCGGCGTGCGATTGCCCGGCGGCCTCCAAGGCACGATGTTGGCGATGTAAACCGATTTGCGGTCGAAGCCGATCGCCGCCAACATACGGTCGAGCAATTTGCCCGAGCGGCCGACGAAGGGCAGGCCTTCGATGTCTTCGTCACGGCCAGGGGCTTCGCCAACCAACATCAGCCGTGCCGTCGGATTGCCGTCCGCGAAGACAAGTTGCGTCGCAGTCGCTTTCAAGGCGCAACCTTCGAATTTGCCGAGAATGGCGCGTAGTTCATCGAGCGTTTTTGCGCTTTTTGCCGCGCCACTGGCCGTCATGGCAGCTTCATCAGGGGCGGGCGGTGCCGACGTCGCCGCGCGAGCCTTGATTTCAAGCGCGGGAGGCGATGTGACCCCAGGCGCCACGCGAACGCGGGGTGTGGAGGTTTCAGCCGTCGCAAAACGGTCAACCGGGTCTTCACCCAAGAGCGCGTCGACGCCGGCCTCGGTGTAGAAGTCGAGCAGGTCGCGCGCCGGTTTATCGCGGGTCGCCGTCATTTATGCACATTAGCATGAGCTCTCGGCGATTGCCGCCCCGTGTGCAAAAGTGGACAATTGGCCAAGGAGACTCTCATGGCCGAGCTGCCCGCCCGCGAAGCAATGGAATTCGATGTGGTGGTTGTGGGCGG
The DNA here is from genome assembly GCA_041500065.1 of Pseudolabrys sp. Lineage (GTDB taxonomy): Bacteria > Pseudomonadota > Alphaproteobacteria > Rhizobiales > Xanthobacteraceae > Pseudolabrys. The sequence continues at coordinate 5,521 of JBGQLL010000061.1, read as the reverse complement.
CGGGCCCGCCGGGCTCGCTGCCGCTATTCGCCTCAAGCAGATCAATTCAGATATTTCCGTGGTCGTGGTGGAGAAGGGCTCCGAGGTCGGCGCCCATATTCTTTCCGGCGCCGTCATCGATCCGGTCGGGATCGACCGTCTCCTTCCGGATTGGCGTTCCGAAGACACGCCGATCAAAACCGCCGTCACCGACGATCGCTTTTACTATCTTTCGGCTGGCAGCGCGCTGCGCCTGCCCAATCTCATGATGCCGCCGTTGATGAGCAATCACGGCAACTACATTGTTTCGCTCGGGAATGTCTGCCGCTGGCTGGCGAAAAAAGCCGAAGGTCTCGGTGTCGAAATTTATCCGGGCTTTGCCGCAACGGAAGTTCTTTTTGAGGCAAATGGTGCGGTCGCGGGCGTTGCTACTGGCGATATGGGCGTCGGCAAGAATGGCGAGCCTAAGGATAATTTCACACGCGGCATGGAATTGCGTGCGAAATACACTTTGTTAGCCGAAGGTGCGCGCGGCAATCTCGGCAAACAATTGATTGCGAAGTTCGGTCTGGCGAATGAGCGGGAGCCGCAGAAGTTCGGGCTTGGTCTGAAAGAGCTTTGGCAAGTCGCACCGGAGAAATACCGCAAGGGCCTTGTGCAGCACACCTTCGGCTGGCCGCTCGACAATTCGACCGGAGGTGGCTCGTTTCTCTATCACCTCGACGACAATCTGGTGTCGGTCGGCTTCGTGCTCCACCTCAACTATTCCAATCCGTACCTGTCGCCGTTCGAGGAATTCCAGCGATTCAAGACTCATCCTCTGGTGCGCGACACTTTCGCCGGCGGAAAGAGGCTCGCCTACGGCGCGCGGGCGTTAACCGAGGGCGGTTACCAGTCGGTGCCGAAATTGTCTTTTCCCGGCGGGGTCCTGATCGGGTGCGACGCAGGTTTCATGAACGTGCCGCGCATCAAAGGCAGCCACAATGCGATGCTGTCTGGGATGATGGCGGCAGAAGCTGCCGCGGCCGCGCTTTCAGCCGGCCGGAGTCATGACGAACTGGCGGAGTATGAAGCGAGCTGGCGTGCCTCGGCGATCGGTAAAGATTTATGGAGGGTGCGCAACGCCAAGCCACTGTGGTCGAAGTTCGGCACACTCGCAGGCATTGCGCTCGGCGGCCTCGACATGTGGACGAACACATTCGGCTTTTCAGTGCTCGGGACGCTCAAACATGGCAAGCCGGACAATGCCACTCTCAAGCCGGCAGCCGAATGTGCGCCGGTGGCCTATCCGAAACCTGATGGCAAACTCACATTCGACCGGCTTTCGTCGGTTTTCCTGTCCAACACCAATCATGAGGAGGACCAGCCGGTTCATCTGCACGTCGCTGATCTGGGGCTACAGAAAAAATCCGAGTACGACGTATTCGCTGGTCCCTCAGCGCGTTATTGCCCGGCCGGCGTTTATGAATGGGTGGAGGAATCAGGCAGTCCAAAGTTCGTGGTCAATGCCCAAAATTGCGTCCACTGCAAAACCTGTGACATCAAGGACCCCAATCAAAACATCACCTGGGTTCCGCCTGAGGGTGGCGGCGGCCCGAATTATCCGAATATGTGACTTGCGCAAGGCGCCCCCGTCACGATACCGCCACATCGGACCATTCAATGTGACCCGTTCGCATCGCGCGAGACGTTCTTGCGGGAGCGGCGCAAAAAGGCCATTCTTGGCATAACATCGGCGGTCCGCGCGTCATCCGCGGCCACCCACCTCATTGGAGCATCGCCCGTGACGTTTTCGAGCCTCGGCCGCTGCATTGCCGGCAGCGCGCTTGCTGCCTTTCTCGCGGCAGCACCTATCCAGCTTGCCGCGCAGCCGACGGGTACCCTTGACGTTGCCGGTATAACCGCTTCGGGCAGTTACCTAGCCGCTCGTCACGCCGGCCAGCAGCGCGATGCCGCCGCCGCGGCCGCCTACTACCGGGCCGCTCTCAAGCGTGACCCGAACAATGGCGAATTGCTCGACCGCGCCTTCTTGTCGTTCCTCGTTGATGGCGACGTCGATGAGGCAGTGAAATTCGCTGAACGCGTCGCGCAAGCCGACAAGAACGATCGCGTCGCCAAGTTGGTTCTTGGCATAAGCTCGCTCAAGCGCAAGCAGTATCCGGCGGCGCGTCGCGACCTGGCACAGTCGATCCGCGGGCCGATCACTGATCTTACGGCGACGCTCCTTTCGGCCTGGAGCATGTATGGCACGAATGACAGCAAGGGTGCGGTCGCGGCGATCGACCACCTTGCCGGTCCTGAATGGTACGCGATCTTCAAAGATCTTCACGCCGGCCTGATCTACGACGCTGCCGGCAACCCAAAGGAAGCCGGCAAACGCCTCGAGCATGCCTATAAGCTCGATTCCACTGCGCTGCGGGTCGTGCAGGCCTACGGCAGTTGGATGTCGCGCAATCGCTCGCCCAAGGAAGCATTGGCGATTTTCGAAACGTTCGACAAAACCTTGCCGCGTCACCCGCTTGTGGTCGAGGCAATGGACAAACTGAAGGCGGGAGAGAAGTTGCCGCCCCTCGTATCGAGCCCTCAAGCTGGCGCCGCTGAAGCGCTTTATGGCCTAGGTGCATCTCTCGGCCGTCGTGGCGGCGAAGATCTTGGCTTGGTCTATCTGCAACTGTCGTTGTTCCTCGCGCCCAGCCATCCACTCGCGCTTCTGTCGCTCGCCGATCTGTACGAGTCTCTCAAGAAGCCGGAGTTGGCCATCAAGATCTATGAGCGCGTCCCCATCAGTTCGCCCTTACACCGCAATGCTGCAATCCAGATGGCCGCCAATCTCGATAGCCTGGACCGGGCTGACGAGGCGCAGAAACATCTTGAGGGGTTGATCAAGCAGCATCCCGACGACCTTGAAGCGATCATGGCGCTGGGCAATGTTTTGCGCGGGCACAAGAAGTTCACCGAATGCGCGACCGTCTATTCCAAAGGCGTTGCCAGTATCCAAAATCCCGAAAAATCGAACTGGGTCCTCTTTTATTTCCGCGGCATTTGCTACGAACGCTCAAAGCAATGGGCGAAGGCTGAAACAGACCTCAAGAAAGCGCTCGAGCTGTTCCCCGACCAGCCGCACGTGCTCAACTATCTTGGCTATTCCTGGATCGATCAAGGCATCAACCTGGACGAAGGCATGGACATGATTAAGAAGGCCGTGCAGCAGCGTCCCGATGACGGCTACATCGTGGATTCGCTCGGTTGGGCCTACTACCGCGTCAGTAATTATGATGAAGCGACCAAGCAACTTGAGCGCGCGATTGAATTGAAGCCGGAAGATCCGACCATCAACGACCACCTTGGTGATGCTTATTGGCGGGTTGGTCGCGTACTCGAGGCCAAGTTCCAGTGGGCGCATGCGCGCGATCTCAAGCCCGATCCCGAAGATCTCCCCAAGATCGAGGAAAAGCTCAAGTCCGGATTATCCGAGGAGACTTCGTCGCAGGCCAAGGCCGGCAAGAAGAGCGGCGACGGCGGCTGACAGCGCATGCGTGGGCGATAGGTTTTGGCGTGAGCGCGACGCTGCTCGAAAAGGCCCCAGCCAAGATCAATCTGACATTGCGGGTGCTCGGCCGCCGGGCCGACGGCTATCACGAGCTCGAAAGCCTGGTGGCATTCGCCGATGTCGCCGACACGCTGAGATTGCACCCGGGTGCCGGGGATCGACTTGAGATCAGCGGGCCCTTCGCCGGCAAAAGCGGGCCTGTCGCCGACAATCTGGTTCTCAAGGCGCGCGCCGCGCTCGATGAGCGTATTGCCGGCGTGAAAGGCGGCCTTTTCCGACTTGAGAAAAATATCCCGGTCGCGGCCGGGCTCGGCGGTGGTTCGGCCGATGCGGCGGCCGCGCTACGGCTCGCGGCCCGCGCCAACGGTATTGCTTTCGACGATCCGCGCCTTATAGCGGCGGCGCTTGCAGTGGGTGCCGATGTGCCGGTTTGCCTCGATTCACGTGCGCGCATCATGCGCGGCGTCGGCGAGCTGCTGTCCGAGCCGATTGACTTGCCGGTGCTGCCGGCAGTGCTGGTCAATTCGCGCGTTGCGTTGGCGACCCGCGAGGTGTTTAGCAGGTTTACGGGCTCGCAGAGCCGAAATGGCATTGCCGATGTGCCGCGCGAGTTTGGTGCGCTGATCGAATTTTTAAAGCAGCACGACAATGATCTCACGCCAGCAGCGAGTGCCTGCGCACCCGTGGTCGGAGAGATGCTGCGTGCCTTGCAAAGTTTGCCGCGGGCCAAACTCGCTCGCATGTCGGGATCGGGACCGACGTGCTTTGCATTGTTTGGCTCTCAAGCCGATGCGATAGCAGCAGCACAAAAGCTCGGCGATCAGCAAAGCAATTGGTGGATACAGCCAGCAACGATCGGTTCGGCGTCCACGCGCCCTTGACTTCGCCGGTCTCGCTTTAGTGCGCGCGGCCGATACAGAATGCGACGGCTTCTTCCAACGCCGACTTCATCTCCGACGGCGGCACGAGCGCCAGCGCGTCAGTGGCGATCGCGCCATAGTGGCGCGCACGGCCAACCGTATCCTCAATCGAGTGATATTTCGCCATTAACGCGATGGCCTCGTCGAGATCTCCATCGCGGATATCGCCGTCGGCCAGCGTCCGGTTCCAGAACGCGCGTTCACTTTCAGTGCCGCGCCGAAATGACAACACCACAGGCAACGTAATTTTTCCTTCGCGGAAATCATCGCCGACATTCTTGCCGAGTTTCGCGGACTTTCCCCCGTAGTCGAGGGCGTCGTCTATCAGCTGAAAGGCGATCCCCAGGTTCATTCCGAATGACCGGCAGGCCGCCAGTTCGGCTTTCTCTCCTGCTGCCAGCGCCGGCCCGACCTCACAGGCGGCGGCGAACAATTCAGCAGTCTTGGCACGGATTACCGCCAGGTATTCGTCTTCGTTGGTGGCTGTGTTCTTCGCGGTGCCGAGCTGCATGACTTCGCCTTCCGCGATCACGGCGGCCGCAGAGGACAGTATATCGAGGGCGTGCAGATTTCCGACCTCGACCATCATCTTGAATGCCTGGCCAAGCAGGAAATCACCCACCAGCACGCTCGCCTCATTGCCCCAAAGCATACGTGCAGCAATTTTCCCGCGGCGCAGATCGCTTTCGTCGACCACATCGTCGTGCAGAAGCGTTGCGGTATGCATGAATTCAACCGCCGCTGCGAGCTTGACGTGGCCGTCGCCGGGATAGCCGCCGAGCCTGGCCATAGCCAGAGTAAGCATCGGCCGTAGCCGCTTGCCACCGGAAGAAATGAGATGATTTGCGACCTCCGGGATCATGGCAACTTCGGAGCCGGTGCGCGCCAGGATCGTTGAGTTGACGCGTTCCATGTCCGGCGCCACCAACTCACCTAGACGATTGAGCGAGGCGGGGTTCGGACTTTCAAACGGGAGGACGACGGCCAAATTTCATCTCCGGCAGTAGAAAAAGCAAGCATAGGAACGCTGCGCTAAGGCGGCAAGTGCGCTAGATTATCATAACTGCCAAAT
>JBGQLL010000060.1:0-14158 GCA_041500065.1 Pseudolabrys sp. | reverse complement strand
GAATAGGTGTCCTGAAGAGTCACCGCGAATCTCCCACCGAACGGAATCGATTGCTTGAGGGTCGTGCCGACTTTGCCCTGTTCATTGTATGGATCGATACGCGCGTCCACACTGCCGATGTTCGGTACACCCAGCGATGCCCAGGCGGCTCCTGAGCCTGAGCTGTCGCGCGCAGTCGGCAATGGATGATCAAAGGCGCTGCTGGCGCCGGACCTCGACGGGCCGAGATCCGCGCCGACCGAGTTGCTCCATTCCGTCCGCAACGGCTGCTTCACCACCACGGTCGAGGACCCGTCGAGCTTTTCTGTGCGGATGACTTCGAAGCCTTTGTCCGACATTCCGGGCAAGCGCAGGGGCTTTTTCGGCGGCGTTGCGAGCGCTGCGGGATCAAAGACCAGCGCGTTGGCAATGATCGCGTTTTCCTCGGGCGTGAGCGGGGATTCAGGAGCGAGAGCAGTACTGTCTGTCTGCGTCGGCTCTTGTGCGGACGCCGGTACAGCGGCGAGCACAAGCGCGCCGATCGTCCACAATGCGCATTGAGCGCTTGCCCGCATTCCACAATCTCCCCCGGAAATGCAACTCCGGTCTCTAATGCGCGATGTTCGGCGCCAACCGGTTAAGCATTGGTTGCGCTAATGCCATGGAACTTTGGCGAAGCTGTGGAACAACTTGGATCATTTTCGGTCAAAGGCAGCGTGCTGCTCCCTCCCGGGTTACCCCTGTTGGTCGGCCGGACAGGCTAAAAGGTTCAAGGGCGATGAAACCGGAACTTGATTGAAGAATTAACTTAGGTCCGGGGGGGAGGCGAGGCAATGGGAGCACGATCATGCCCGCGCTATTGCCGATTATATTGACCGCGTCGCACGTCGTTCTGGCTGCGGACACAGTGCCGAAATTCGATGTCGAGCGGACCTGCCGGCCTGCTGCCGCGGCAGGCATATTGCCAGGGCGCGACTCATCCGCTTGTCAACGCGACGAAAACGATGCGCGCAGCAAGCTCGAGCAGGACTGGACGCAATACACGGCCGCGCAACGGAATCAGTGCGCTGGTTTTGCCGGACTCGATCGCGCACCGAGCTATGTTGAATTGCTAACCTGCCTTGAAATAGCCAAGCAGGCCAAGGAGCTACCGCAAGAATCGAAAATGGGGTCCGTCGGCCAGCGCTGAAGGTCAGGGCTTTTTACCGGGCGGGGCATTGTAGGGGCTGCTGGACGAGCCTTGCATCTGCGACAACTTATAAGCCGAGAGCTGCTTGGGTTTATCCTTGTCAGCCTTCGGTTTTCTCTTTTCCTTCGTCGAACGCATCTGACCCTTCGCCATGACGACCTCCCTGAAGTCGAGTGACGGCGAATGCTAGCCGGCGCGTGGGCCGGCGCAAGGGGTACCAGCAGGGTTATGGATATGTCGGTTAGGTCTTCGGCGGGGAGGTGCCGGCTGCCTTCAGTTTCTCGTCAATGCATTTATTGACGACGTCGGCGCGCTTGTCGAGATTTTCGCGAGTGTTGCCTTTTTCGGTTCGCATCCAGCATTCCCGTGCGGCGCGTGATCGTGTCATCGGCTCCGCGTCTACGGTCGGCTCCGCCGGCTTGGCCGCCTGTGTCTTGGGCGCGTCAGCGTCCGGCTTGCCTGCGGCTACCTCCGCCTTTGGCGCACCGGCTGCCGAGGGACCGGTGCCGTCGGTTTCGCAGGCTGCAACCGCGAGTGCGTATGAGACGACCAATGCCAAGCGCGCGCCGAAGACGAACCTGCGGGTGTTGGAAGTCACTGAGTTCATAACTTGCGTTCCAAACTGAACTTGGGCTGATGTTGCCCCCGAGCGGCGCGGAGGACCGGCTTTTGCCCGAAATGACCCAGATACGCAACGCCCTTGGAACCTACTTTCACAATCGCGTGCGAGGGCACGAACCGGTCCGCGCACCGGGACGTTGATCCTGCGAACCGAAACGCGGGAACTACCTCCGGAGGCTACAATGCGTGTTTTTTGGGTGGCGGCAGCGGCCGCCGTGCTCGTCTGCAGCGCAGCGCGGGCGGACGAATCGAGCCGCCAACCTGCAAACGGCGATGCAGCCGTCGGCGTAGGAATCATATGCAATACACCGCAACAGGCGGAACAATTCGTCAGCCTGCGGAGCAAAGGCGCCGCGCCCGATAAGGCGATGAATACTGTCAACGCCAACGCGCGGACTGCGCGCGCCTGCGGCGTTGCTGCCATCGCGTATATTCGGGATCAGACTGTGGACACCAGGAAACTGCAAAACAGGCTGGTGCAGATCGTGCGCATCAGCGTCGTCGCCGGCTACAACGGTGTCGGCTGGCAACGCGTGTCCGACATGATCCAGTATGCGGTGCTGGAGGGTGAAGGCGAATCCGTCTGATACGGCGAGCAGCAGCCGCCATCGCATTGCACCTCAGGCTAACAGCGATTCCGCGGACGGCTGAAATCGTTAAGGAAATACGTCTGCCGATACTTAACCAATTCGTCCGTTTTGATTTGCTCTCCGGCTACGAGTTGTGGAGACATAGCCCCAAATTCTGGCTCGGGCTTGATGTCATGCGTGTCTCCTATATGAAGCGGCTGGTATTCGCGGTGGCTGTTGCAGCGGCTGCTTTCAGTGCATGCGCCGCGTCACAGGCGGCGGAGCTTGGGCCGGGTTATAGGTCTGGGGCCGCGCACGTCAGGACAACGGGACCCTACTGGAACTGGCGCGATCGATGCGCCTGGGCGGGGTATTACTGTCTCTATGCCTACGATGGGTACGTCTATGCCTATCCTTGGGACGATCGTCCCTCCGCTATCGCATATTCCGCGCGCCGGCACCGACACAGATATTAATCGCTGCGCCGCGCTGGTCCCGTTTTGACTCGAGCTGCTAACGGCGTCGCGACGGTTTGAATCCGCCGCGCATCCCGGGGCGGCCCATAGTTGAACGCGGCGCGTCCTTGCGTGCAGGAATCGCCTCCACCCCCGGTTCCATTTCGTCGAGCGTCGGTTTGCGCGGGCTCTTGCCGGAGCGCGCAGGCCGCACCTCATGCGAAAGGGCGATGCCCATCTCGTCGAGATGCGGCTTGTGCGGTCTGTTCATCGCACGGCGCAGCTTCGGATCCTGCGCGATTACCACGTCGCGGGCCGTGGGGTTGTCGAGCACAGCCAATTCGGTTGCGCGTAAACGCTTGATCTCATCGCGCAACCGTGCAGCTTCCTCAAAGTCAAGATCGGCCGCGGCCTCGCGCATGCGTGTCTCGAGATCGGCAATCACCGCTTCCAGATTGTGTCCGATGGTGGCGGCGTCCGCGAACTCGCCGGCGCCGGCGGTGCCGGTCGCGATCAGCACGTGATCTCGCTCGTACACACTATTGAGAATGTCGTGGATCGACCGCTTGATACTTTCCGGCGTGATGCCGTTGGCCGTGTTGTATTCCACTTGCTTCTCGCGGCGGCGGTTTGTCTCTTCGATCGCGCGCTGCATCGAACCGGTGATTGCGTCGGCATAAAGCAGCACTTTGCCATCCACATTACGCGCGGCGCGCCCGATAGTCTGAATCAAGCTGGTCTCGCTGCGCAGGAAGCCTTCTTTGTCCGCGTCAAGAATAGCGACCAGTGCGCATTCCGGAATATCGAGGCCCTCGCGCAGCAGGTTGATGCCAACCAGCGCGTCGAAGGCGCCGAGCCGCAGGTCGCGGATGATCTCGATGCGCTCCAGCGTATCGATGTCGCTGTGCATGTAACGCACGCGAATGCCCTGTTCATGCAGGTATTCGGTCAGGTCCTCGGCCATGCGTTTGGTCAGCACGGTGACGAGCGAGCGGAACCCCTTTTGTGCCACCTGCCGCACCTCACCGACGAGATCGTCCACCTGCGTGCGCGCCGGCCGAACCTCGACCGGCGGGTCGATCAGGCCGGTGGGGCGGATCACCTGTTCGACGAACACGCCGCGTGCTTCCTCCATTTCCCATGGGCCGGGCGTAGCGGAGACGGCAAGCGTCTGCGGCCTCATGGCGTCCCATTCCTCGAAGCGTAACGGCCGGTTGTCCATGCAAGAGGGCAGGCGGAAGCCATATTCGGCGAGCGTCGCCTTGCGGCGGAAGTCGCCGCGGAACATGCCGCCGAGCTGCGGGACGGTGACGTGGCTTTCGTCGGCGAAGACCAGTGCGTTGTCGGGCACATACTCGAACAATGTCGGGGGCGGTTCGCCCGGCTTGCGGCCGGTGAGATAGCGCGAATAGTTCTCGATGCCCGCACAGCTCCCGGTGGCTTCCATCATTTCGAGGTCGAAGATCGTTCGTTGCTCGAGGCGTTGCGCTTCCAGCAACCGGCCGGCCGCAGTGAGCTGCTCAAGGCGTTGCCGTAGCTCCTGCTTGATGCCCTGGATCGCCTGGAGGAGTGTCGGGCGCGGCGTTACATAGTGTGAATTGGCGTAGATCTTCACGAAATCGAGCTCATCGGTCTTCTGACCGGTGAGCGGGTCCATCTCCTCGATCTTTTCGATCTCGTCGCCGAACAGATGGACGCGCCAGGCGCGGTCCTCGTAGTGCGCCGGGAAAATATCGACGGTATCGCCGCGCACGCGGAAAGAGCCACGGAAAAAATCGCCGCCCGAGCGTTTGTATTGCAGCGCCACGAGATCGGCGAGCAGCTGGCGCTGGTCGATCTTTCCGCCTTGTTTCAGCGTGAATGTCATCGCCGAATAGGTTTCGACCGAGCCAATGCCGTAGATGCACGACACCGAGGCGACGATGATCACGTCGTCGCGTTCGAGCAGCGCGCGCGTGGCCGAATGGCGCATGCGGTCGATCTGCTCGTTGATTGACGATTCCTTCTCGATATAAGTATCGGTGCGCGGAACATAGGCTTCCGGCTGGTAGTAATCGTAGTAGCTGACGAAATACTCGACCGCGTTGTCAGGGAAGAATGACTTGAACTCGCCGTAAAGCTGTGCGGCCAACGTCTTGTTCGGTGCGAGGATGAGGGCGGGGCGCTGTGTCGCCTCGATCACCTTCGCCATTGTAAAGGTCTTGCCCGAGCCAGTGACGCCGAGCAGCACCTGTGTGCGGTCGCTGCGCTTAACCCCTTCGACCAGCTCCTTGATCGCTTGCGGCTGGTCTCCCTTCGGTTCGAAGTCCGACGCGATGACGAAGCGCTTGCCGCCTTCGGATTTCTCCGGCCGCGGCGGCCGGTGCGGGGTCCATGGCACCGCGGAAAATTCGGGACGGCCCTCGCGCAGCAGCCGTTCGAGCGATTGCTGGCTCGCGATGCCGCCGAACCCGCCGGGCTGTGTCGGCAGATCGGCGCGCGGCAGGCGATATTTGGGATCGCTTTTCTCCGGCGCAGGTCCGGGCGCGGCTTCATCACCCAGGCCCAGCTCCTTTTCCAGCTGGGGATCGAGGCCGGTTATCGGGGAGGCCGTATAGTCGCGCTGGGGGGCCTCGTTGAATTCCTTCGGCGTCGATCGGCGCGCCTTGTGTGCCTCGGAAAAATCGCGCCGGCGGTCCCACGAATTGTCCGGTGGCGGCTGTAACCCGGTGCCGGAACCCAGGCCCGCTGTCCCGCGGCCGATGCCGGGATTGAGCAGGTTCGCAAGCGCGTCCGGCGTTGGCTTGTCGTCCGGGCGCGCGGCCTTGGCACGCGTTGGCCGCGCGGGATCCTTGCCTTTCTTCGGTTTGTCCGGAGATTTCGCCATTAGCTCGAATATGGGGCGAGTCCTGTGGCGAGGAAAGGGCGGCCGGATCAGTAATCCCCGCCGCCCTGTGCCGCCTCGTGAAAAATAACCTTCCTGGCGGACTGCATTTTATCCACGAGCAGCTTTTCGACTTCGTTGTATGTCTTGGTGTCGCTGGATGTTGAATGTGAGATAGTTCACGCCGCGATCTGCGTGGTTCTTATGCAGCGTTGGTCCAAAGCTGCTTCGAGGCGCGTCGCGCTCCTTCGGCCAACGACTGAAGCTTGAGCCAGACGATCTTCGTGTCGACCTGCACACGGCCGGCAAAAGTGCCGAAGCCGCAATCGACGCCGGCGATGACATTCTCGCGGCCAACCACCGAGGCGAAATTCAAGATGCGGTCGGCGACCACCTCCGGATGTTCGACAATATTGGATGTGGAATCGATCACGCCTGGGATGATTTTCTTGCCGTCCGGAAGCCTCACCTCACGCCAGATTTTCCACTCGTGCTCGTGCCGCGCATTGGCCGCCGGGAACGAGACGGCGTGCGGCCGCGCCGAGAGCACGATGTCGATGATGTCTTTAAGCTCAACGTCGGTGTGGTGCGGTGCCATGGTCGAGCCCCAGCATACGTGCATGCGCATTCTTTCCGGAGGAAGGTCGCGCACGGCATGATTGAGCGCGTCAACATTGGTGGCGATGATCTTGCGGTAGTCGGCAAGCGGCAGGTCGAGATAGACCATGTGGCGCAGCATCGCGAGATCAGGACAATCGAGTTGCAGAATGAAACCGGCCTCGACGATGGCCTGGTACTCGCGCCGCATCACGTCGGCGAGCGCGAAAATATAGTCCTCGTCGCTCTTGTAATGACGGTTCTTGAGATAGCGAGCGATTTGTCCGGGAGAGGGCGAGGTCATGAAAATATCCTCGGCCTTGACACCCTGCATCGTCCGCCTGGCCAGTTCGATGTCGGCCTGCGCCGCCGGCCAATCTTTCCAATCGACCGGGCCGGAGCAGGACGGCCGATGCTGGAATGGTGAGGCAAACTGTTTGAGCAGCGCGGCGAGTTCGGGAAATTCCTCGTCGCCGGTTCCCATGGGCGCCGCACTTGGACCGTCGTAACCGGTCAGCCGGCGCATCACGTGCACTGTATAGTCGGTGCGGCCCTGCTCACCGTCGTTGATGATATCAAGGCTGCATTCGATCTGTTTTTTGACGACGTGCTCGACCGCGTCGCGCACCGCTGCCTGTAATTCGGCGCGGCGGGCACCGGGATGACGTTCTTCAGCCAGCAACAACTCCACAACTTTCGGCGTGCGCGGAAGGCTGCCGGTGTGAGTCGTGAGAATGCGTTCGGTCATTGGTGCTACAGCCGCTCGTCCCCGCAAAAGCGAGCGGAGCATGGATCTGCGCGCATGATCAACTCAGAACCCGCGCATCACCTCGGTGACGTGCTCGACGTTAGGCGGTGTCGTGAAGCAGTGGCCGACGAGTTTTCGCCACTCGTGGAAATCGGGAGATTCGCGGAAATCCTTGGTATGATTTTCCAGTGTTTCCCATTGCACAAACAGCCGGTAGCGCTGGGGCATCTCGTGGGAGCGTTGCAAGGTCATGAACTTGCAGCCCTTGGCGCGCTTGAAAATAGGAGCAGCCTTTTTAACGCCCGCTTCGAATTCGGCTTCCATGCCGGGCTTCACGTCGATTTGCGCAATTTCGAGGATCATATTTGGGGCTTTCGCTGGCGGGATGGTCAAGGTGCAGCATTATGATCTGCGCCCCGCGTAGTGAAAAGAGTATCATGTGTCGGCGCACCGCCGCCGGCCGTAATGCCGATCTCATGCCCGGGCGTATCGTCCGCGGCCGAAAAATCGGTCTTTCTGGTCGTCGCTGGCCTTGTCACGGATCGATTTGAGTGTAGCGACTTGGGCGAGCGCCCGCTTGACGGCGTCGCGTGCGGCAATCTTGTCCGCCCACTTCTTGATCGTTGGATATTTGGCTGGATCAATTGCAAGCAATTCGAAATTGCGCAGCCACGGCCACGCCGCGATGTCGGCGATGGTGTAATCGTCGCCGGCCACATAAGGCCGTGTCGACAGCCGTTGCTCGTACAGATCGAACAGCTTGAGGACCTGAGTGCGGTAGCGGCTGGCGCTGTAGTCATGGCCGGGCCCGGCGAACTTGCTGAAATGCACGTGCTGGCCGCCCATCGGACCGACATTGGCGACCTGCAACATCAGCCATTGCAGCGTGTCATAGCGGGCAACCGGCTCATGCGGAATGAACTTGCCCGTCTTCTCGGCGAGGTAGATCAGGATCGCGCCCGACTCGATCACCGTGTACGGCTTGCCACCCGGCCCGTCGCTGTCGACGATAGCGGGCACCTTCAGCAGCGGGTTGATCTTGGCGAACTCCGGATTGAATTGCTCGCCCGCCCAGACGTCAACCTGCTTGGTGTTGTAGGGTAGCCCGCATTCCTCAAGCATAATGAAGATCTTCTGCACATTCGGGCTGGTCAGCGCGTAAAGGTCGATCATGGGATTATCTCGCCTGGGGACCGCGGACTGCGGCGGCTCTCTATAGACGAGAACCAGCCTTTTCGGCCAGCGCTTCTGCTGCCTTTCGTAGGCAGCTAGGGCAAAGACAATCCTCGATCCAGGCTTTGGTCATCGGCAGCCGGTAGGCCTTGGCTGCGCACCAGCAATTGGCGTCGAGCCCGCATTCGAATACTGCGCTATAGCGGGCACAGGAAAGGCGGCGAGGGGACTCTCCCTTTGAGGTTGTCATGGCGCGCGAGCCTGCGTGCGGCCGGCGGCAAAGGCAAGGCTGTCATATGGAGTAGCCGAATCAGTCGTATGGCAAGCGCATGACGTTTGCATCGCTGATCGATCTTGTCGGCGCATCAGGAGCCATGCTCACCACGTTGTGCTGGCTGCCACAAGCTCTCAAAGTCATCCGCGAAAAGGAGGCGCGGGCACTATCGCTGCCGGCGACAGGCGCGTTCACCCTCGGCGTCATGCTTTGGCTCGTCTACGGACTTGCCATCGATGATTGGCCGCTGATCGGCTCCAATGCGGTGACGCTCACACTGATGACGCCGATCCTGGTGATGAAATTGCGCTACGGGTAAGCGCGGCTACTGTGAGTCTCCGCCGCCGATATAGCCGCCAATTTTCCAGCCGGTCGTATCCTTGACGTAGCAGATCTGGTCGTTGCCGATCGGCGCGACCGAGTCGACCGACACATAGCCGATTTTGCCCGCCGGCGTGACGACGCGCAAAAAGGTCGGGACGTTGGGGCCGCCTTCCGGCATGACTCGCACAAAGGCGAGCGAAAGCTTCTCGACGACTGGCGCATTAGCCTGTGGTGCCGCACGTACTTCGACATCGGCAGAGACCGGATATCCCCACTCGCTTGCGTCGGTCTTGGTGGTTTGCATCAGGTCATTGAACGCTTTGCCGTCGAAGCTCGGGTCGGCGGGCGCGCAGAGCGCGCCTTTGTGTTCAGGCGAAGGGGAGCCGGTCGGATCGTCGGCAAAACTTGCAAGCATGTCCCAGCCGGCGCCGTCCTTATTGTTCAAGCCGAGCGCCGCCGCGAGATTGTCGACGCCGGACTTGCGTTTGTCGGCGCGGTCGCCGCTTTCACGCACCCAGAAGAATCCCTGACCGACAACGAGCTTAGCAAGGCCGGCGCGGTCCTTGCGCTGTGCCGTTTCGCCCATCTGCTTGCGAAGGGTCTCGAAAGCCGGATCGTTGATCGCCTGCGGCGGTGTAATCGCGACGACCTTGTAGGGGCCGGCTTTGGCGGGAGGCGGCTGCGGTTGGCCTCTCGGCTGGTTTTGCGCGGTCGCCGAAGTTGTGCCGGCGATGAGCATCGCCACGAAAAAACTCAGACGTATTCTGCGCATAGTATCGCCCCCGGCCGGTGCAGGCGACTTTACCGCCACGATATCTAGCATAAGTTGTGAGGTTGGCGCCCGGGAAGCTTTTGGCAGCAAAAAATTTGCAGTCCCGGAGAGCAGGGGTCAGCCGACGGGACCGCAGGCCGTGACAGACTGGCTACCCGGGCAGTGGCGTATGCCGTCTCCATCGGTGCCGCCTCAATTGTGCGACATCGCCGAGGGTTCCGATAGATTGGGTCTAGCTATGGGTCTTTTTTTGCCGGTGGTGCGCAAGCGGCAGCATAGTCAGGCCGCTCAAGCCAATGAACAAAAGGCCAAGCACAAGCGCGATGGCGAACAAGCCGCTTTCGTTGTCGATCACGTTGCTTGCCACATCGGCACGTGCAATGCCGGCCGATACGGCGGTGGCGGCGATAATCGTGGAAAGTGCAAGTGCGAGACTGGTTACCAGCTCGGCAACTGCGACGGTGCGGTGCTCACTGCCAAGGAGGCGGTCGGGCGGAGGTGTAAAGCCGGTAGACCGAACGTGCTCGTGCATAACCAAGCCTGGAAATATTCGCTTCGACAATCTCCACAACATAACGCCGGAACCGGGCAACGGTTCGACCCGATTTAGGCAGAGCCGGTTACGAACGGCGGCGTTTTCGTGGCGGATTGTTAAAAAACGCTGTAAACCCGCGCTATTGAGCTTCGACAAGCTCCGGCTGCCAGGTCATGGGTATATAGCCCGGCTCGTCGGCGACACGGGCGAGCCAGGCACGAATTGCCGGATAGCGGCTGAGCTCGAAATCGGCCTGATCGGCGACGTGGGTATAAGCATAGAGTGCGATATCCGCGATGGTGAAATGATCGGCGACGAAAAAGCGGTGATTGGCGAGGTGCGTTTCCATAACGCCAAGAGCGCGATAGCCGTTTTCCATCCAATCCTCGAGCGCGTGGCTCTGCAATTCCCGGCCGCCTTTGATCAGCGCGAGCCAGAAATAGGCGGCTCCGATGTTCGGTTCGAGACTGTGCTGCTCGAAGAACATCCATTGCAATGCTTCCGCGCGCGCAATGCGATCCTCTGGCGCCAGCATCGAACCGCCGGCGACATACCAGAGGATGGCGTTGGACTCGGCGAGATGACGGTTGGGCGCGACTTCGAGCAACGGCACCTGGCCGTTCGGATTCTTACCGAGAAATTCAGGCGTGCGACTTTCGCCCTTCAGGATATCGACTTCAACCAGCTTGTACGGAATTCCCAAACGCGCCAGCGCAAGGCGGACCTTGTAGCTATTGCCGGAACGCTGCATCGAATAGAGCGTATACATTTAAGGTCTGATCCATATGCGCATGGTCGGATCGAGTCCGATTTCCGAAAAATGCGCCGTACCCCGAAGCACTAAGCTTGCGATAGGACGAACAAAGTCTGGCAATTACAAGGCCGCACGCCGAATAACAAAAAACACTAAATCGTGTTCGCTGCAGTGCAGCGAGCGAATGCATAATCTCCGGCAGCAGCGAAATGCGGAATTCTATTCCGCAGCCACCCGATGTGCGCGCGCGTACTCGATAAGCGCGTCGTCATCAACCGGCTCGATCGGTGTGAAGTCGCGGTGCGCGATCCATTCGGGGCGCGTGAACTTGGTGATGTGATTGGAGACCGCGCAAAGCGTCAGATAAACGATCTTGCGTGGATAGGGGGTGATATTCGGCGGCGATGCGTGCACCAAATTTCCGTGGAACATCAATACCGAGCCCGGCTTCCCCGTGGGAGCCACGATACCCACTCCATCGGGGCCTGCGGCTTCTTGCGCCAGCCGGGTCACTGTTTCCTTGTCCAGCGTCCACAAGGGGTATGACGTGGTCGTCTTGTCGTGCCCGGCGGCGAGCACGCCCTGCTTGTGGCTCTTGGGAATGATCATCAGCGCGCCGTTGATCGGCAGCACTTCGTCCAGGAATATCGCGATATTCATCGCGCGGGGCTCCGGCATCCCGTCGTCTCGTGCCCAGGTGCCGTAGTCTTGATGCCACTGCCAGACGTCGCCTTCGAAAGCGGCCTTGGCGTTGAGCTTGAACTGGTGGACGTAGACGCTCTCCCCGAACAGCTGCATCAGCGGTTCGACCAGTCGCGGATGGCGCGACATGACCTCAAACACTTTGTTGAACTTGTGAGCGGCAAAAGCTGTCCGCGGCGCGCCGGTTTTCTCGCGCCAGACTTCCTGGCGGTCGAGCTTGAGGATGTTGTCCGCCTCTGCGCGCAGCAGCGCAATCTCATCCTCTGAAAAGCAATTGGGAAAGAAGACGTAGCCCTGCTCGTCGAAGGATTTCAGTTGCTCGGCGGAAAGTTTCATGGCGTGCTCCCAAATTCGCTCGGCCCTCTCCGGGACCATTTTCGGAGCAGTCTATCGGCGGATCGGCCGGAAGCCTAGTTACCGCTAGGAAGGCCGCTGCAATAGCGGGGATTGGCGGGCGCCATTACCGGTTCCGCATGGATTGATCGCCGGGACCGATTGAATCGATCGAATTTCTTCAACAAATCGCCCCTTGCTGGACTCGGAAGCGCGCATTACGACAGGGGCGCTGCACGCGTTGCGGCATGGATTGGAGAGCTTCGATGGCCTTTCTCGCGGACCAGCTCAAGCGCATCAAGCCGTCGGCGACTATCGCCGTCACGGACAAGGCGCGCGCGCTCAAACTGGCCGGCCGCAACGTCATAGGCCTCGGCGCTGGCGAGCCCGATTTCGACACGCCAGACAATATTAAGGAGGCGGCGATCAAGGCTATTCGTGACGGCAGGGCGTCCAAGTACACGAACGTGGACGGTATTGCCGAGCTCAAGGACGCCGTCGTCAAGAAGTTCAAGCGCGAGAATGGGCTCGAGTACAAAGCGGGCCAGATCACGGTCGGCACCGGTGGCAAGCAGGTGCTGTACAACGCATTTGTGGCGACGTTGAATCCGGGCGACGAGGTGATCATCCCGGCGCCATACTGGGTAAGCTATCCCGACATGGTTTTGCTTGCCGGCGGCGAGCCCGTCGAAGTTGCGACCACCATGGCGAACGGCTTCAAGATGACCGCGCAGCAACTCGAACGCGCGATCACGCCGAAGACAAAGTGGGTGCTGCTAAACTCGCCCTCAAACCCGAGCGGTGCTGCCTACACGCGCGCCGAATTGAAGTCGCTCACCGACGTGCTGGTCAAGCATCCGCACGTGCATGTGATGACCGACGACATGTATGAGCATCTCGTCTACGACGACTTCGTGTTTACGACGCCGGCACAGGTTGAGCCGTCGCTTTACCCGCGCACTTTGACAATCAACGGCTGCTCGAAGGCCTACTGTATGACTGGCTGGCGCATCGGCTATGCCGGTGGTCCCGAGCCGTTGATCAAGGCAATGGCAATGATCCAGTCGCAATCAACATCAAACCCGGCGGCCGTGTCGCAATGGGCGGCGGTCGAGGCGCTGAACGGTCCGCAGGACTTCATCGCCAAGCACAACAAGATCTTCAAGGAGCGTCGCGACCTCGTTGTCTCGATGCTCAATCAGGCCAATGGCATCAAGTGTCCGACCCCGGAGGGCGCGTTCTACGTCTATCCGTCCTGCGCCGGCACCATGGGCAAGACCGCACCCAGCGGAAAGAAGCTTGCGACCGACGAGGATTTCGTCACGGAGCTTTTGGAAGCTGAGGGCGTTGCTGTGGTGCAGGGGACCGCGTTCGGGCTTGGACCGGCCTTTCGCATTTCATATGCGACCAAGACAGAGGACCTGGAAGAAGCCTGCCGTCGCATCCAGCGCTTCTGCGGAAATCTGAAGTAGGCGATTTGCTTCACGTGTTTGTGAAGCCTATCGGTTGGTTCCGGATTCACTTTCTCTTATGCACGGCTTCGTTAATCTGCGGCGATGATTCGCCTCACGGTTGCGATCTTTATCCTCATCGTCAATGTCGTTGCACCGGCCGTCGCGCAAGAGCGCGTCGTCATCGGCACGCAGCGGCTGACCGACAACGGCGCGCTGTTCCTGGCCGCGGCCGAAGGTTACTTCAAGGCCGAGGGCATCGATCTTGGAATGACGGCCTATGAGTCCGATCAGGCGGTTGCACAAGCGCTCGCATCTGGCGCCACGGATTTCGGTCTCGCCGGCTTTACACCGGCTGCGTTCAATTTTGCCGGCAAAGGTCTGGTCAAGGCCATCGCGGGGCAAGCGCGCGAGAAGCGTGGTTATGAAGGCACTGAAATCGTCGTCTCTAATTTCGGTTTCAACAAAGGCCTGCATAAATTCGAGGATCTCGTAAACAGATCGATCGCCATCAGCGCGCTCGGTTCGGTTTCTCACTATCAGCTCGAACAGATCGCGCGCATCAAGCGCATCGACGTCAATCGCATAACCGTAAAGCCGATGAAGACGCTCGATGCCGTTGCACGCGCCATCGGCACGAACCAGGTCGATGCAGCGATCATGCCGTCATCGCTTGCGCGCGAACTGTTGGCGGCAAATCAGGCCAAGCTCATAGGCTGGTATTCGGACCTGGATGAGCAGCAATTTGGCGCGCTGTTCGTATCCACCAAGATAATCGGCACCCGGCGCGACGTTGTCGAAAAATTCGTGCGCGCCTAT
>JBGQLL010000059.1:0-14159 GCA_041500065.1 Pseudolabrys sp. | reverse complement strand
GCGCGACGCGCGCTGCAAGCAAAGTGTTCTGCGGGAAGGATTTCGGCCGTACGAAAGGCAGATCAAGTGCGCCGCAAATTCGTTCCAGGTCGCGCCACATGTTGCGGCCCTTGGCCGGGTACAGATTGAACGGCGAAGTCGCCCAGCCCTGCGCCTTGAATATCGGCCCCAACATGAACGGCCGCCAGCGCACGGCGACACCGGCGAGCTCGGCCAGCGGTGCGATGCGCATTGCTGCCGGATAGGAATAAGTGGACGCGAATTCGAACCAGAAATCCAGTGTCGGCGTTGCCATGGCCGCAATATAGCCGCCTGTGCGCGATGCCGCCTTTCTATTTTTTGAGGTCTCGGCTAGATGAGGCGCGCATGAATCGTACCGGACTCATTATCGCGCTTGCCATTGCCGTCATCGTCGGCATGGCCTTCGGATTTTATCCCGGACTCGACTTAAGCATCGCGCGCTACTTCTATGCGTTTGAAGATGCGAGTCACAATATGTTCGCTTTCCGTATTTATCCGCCGCTGATGTTGGCGCGCGACGTTGGTCTCTGGATCGGTGCGGTGCTGGTGGCTCCGGCGGTGATTGCGCTCGTCATCAAACTGGTCCGGCCCCAGCGCAAAATGTTGGTATCGGGGCGCGCAGTCGTTTTCCTGATCGGCACCATGGTTTTGGCGCCGGGGCTGCTGGTCAACGTGCTCCTCAAGGATCACTGGGGCCGCCCGCGGCCGATTGACGTAACGCAGTTCGGCGGCAATGACCGCTTTGTCGCCTGGTGGGATCCGCGCGGCAATTGTCCATCGAACTGTTCTTTCGTCTCCGGCGACGTGTCTGGCGCGTTCTGGACGATCGCGCCTGCGGCATTGGCCCCCCCGCAGTGGCGCGCCATCGCCTATGGCGCGGCAATCGCGCTTGGCACCGGAATGGCGGCAATCCGCGTGATGGCTGGCGCGCATTTCCCATCCGATGTCATCTTTGCCGGCATTTTCACGTTCCTCATTGTCTGGACCGTATATGCCTTGATTTATCGGCGGCCCTCTACGCGTCTGTCGGATGATGACGTTGAGCATGCGCTCGAGCGTGTGGCTTTGCCCGCTCACGATTTTGTTGTCCGGTTGTTCAACGGAAGCCGGAAAGAAAAATAGCGCGACAACCGAAAAAGCCGCAATTTCAGGACGTGACGTTAACCAGGACACACTTTGCGCCGCTTACCTTTGGCCCTATAGTCCGCCGCAATTTTTCAAAGCGGCGGGTGTCCGATGCCCGACGGCAAGACGAAGAAGAATGTAAAGAAAGTTGTGCTCGCCTACTCGGGCGGACTCGACACATCAATCATATTGAAGTGGTTGCAGACCACTTATGGATGTGAAGTCGTTACTTTTACCGCAGATCTGGGCCAGGGCGAGGAACTGGAGCCGGCGCGCCAGAAGGCCCTGTTGCTCGGCATCAAAAAGGAAAACATCTTCGTCGACGATTTGCGCGAAGAATTTGTGCGCGACTACGTTTTCCCGATGTTTCGGGCAAACGCATTATACGAAGGGCAATATTTGCTCGGCACCTCGATTGCGCGGCCGCTGATTGCCAAGAAGCAGATCGAGATTGCGGAGAAGGTGGGTGCCGACGCGGTGGCGCATGGCGCCACAGGCAAGGGCAACGATCAGGTCCGTTTCGAACTGACATACTATGCGCTCAAACCGGACGTGACCGTGATCGCCCCCTGGCGCGAATGGGATCTGACTTCGCGGACCAGACTCATCGAGTTTGCGGAAAAGCATCAGATTCCGATCGCCAAGGACAAGCGTGGTGAGGCGCCGTTCTCGGTCGACGCCAATCTGTTGCACACCTCCTCGGAGGGCAAAGTCCTGGAAGATCCCGGCCAGGAAGTGCCTGACTACGTCTTCTCGCGCACCGTCGATCCGGAAAAGGCGCCTGACAAGCCGACTACGATCACTGTCGAATTTGAACGCGGCGATGCGGTTGCGATCGACGGCAAGAAAATGTCGCCGGCGGTGTTGCTCAAGCACCTTAACGATCTTGGCCGCACCAACGGTATTGGCCGCCTCGATCTGGTTGAGAACCGCTTCGTCGGAATGAAGTCGCGCGGCATGTACGAGACCCCAGGCGGGACCATATTGCTCGCCGCCCATCGCGGCATCGAATCCATTACGCTCGATCGCGGCGCTGCACATCTCAAAGACGAATTGATGCCGAAATATGCCGAGCTGGTCTATTACGGCTTCTGGTTCGCACCCGAGCGCGAAATGTTGCAAGCGGCGATAGACAAGAGCCAGGAATTTGTGACTGGCCGCGTAAAGGTCAAGCTCTACAAGGGCAATGTCACTATTGTGGGGCGGGAGAGCAGATACTCTCTATACGACCAGGACCTGGTGACTTTCGAGGAGGGCGCGGTGGCTTACGACCACCGCGACGCCGAGGGCTTTATCAAACTCAATGCGCTTCGCCTGCGCACACTCGGTCAGCGGCGGCGCAAATTGAAACTTGACTGAGCGAGCCCGCGCTCATGGTCCGACGCATAGCGCACCTGTGCCTGATTTCGAGTGTTGCTTTGGTCCTCGTCAATTGTTCATCGAGCAAAAAGGCGGAGCCGGAGGAAAACCCGAATGTCTTTCCGTCCAACTACAAGAGTGAAATTCTGACAACAATGACCGCCGCGCTCGACGATCCGACCAATGTGCGCGACGCCTATATCAGCGAGCCGGCGCTCCGGCGGGCGGGCAATGATGAACGTTACGTGGTGTGCGTGCGATCGGATTCGCGCGATGCCAGCAGGCTCTATACCGGCAGCAAAGACAGAATTGGATATTTCTATGGCGGTCACCTCAACCAGCTAGTCGAGGCGACAAAGGAACAGTGTGGAAACGCCGCCTATAAGCCGTTCCCTGAGCTCGAAAAGCTCTGCCAGGCCAAGAAGTGCGTTTAGCCAATGGATCGCTCGGGTTAGTGACCTTTGTCATCCTGAATTGTCGCAAGTTCCGGGTCTGCATGGGTCGCTTTCAGCTCGGGTATGAGCGGCTCATTTCGACGCTGTTTAGCGGCAATTTCGGCGGCGACTTTCCGCATCCGCACAAAGCGCACCGGCGTTATCGGGTGTGTCACCGCGATTCGAATGCTGTCGGGGTCTTCCATTGAGAGGGCTCGCCAGAATTCTTCCGCTCCCGAGAGATTGTAGCCGGCGCGCGCGGCATAATAAGCGCCGACGTAGTCGGCTTCGCGTTCGAAACTGACGCTGAATGCCCGCTGACCGGCGCGTGTGAATTCTCTGGTAAACGCGCCGCCGGTCGAAATTCCGCCAAGCATGAGACCCGCGTCGATGACCGCTCCACTGGCCCATCCAAGAATCTGGTTCGCTTGTTGCTTGTCCAGATGGCCAAGATTGGCATGCGCGAGTTCATGCCCCACGACAAGAGCAAGTTGTTCGTCGGTGCGCGCCATCCGCAGGATACTCGAATGGATGACGATCCCGCTTTTGGTCGCGAAAGCATTCGGCGATGAATCGGATCTCAGCTCAATAGGAATGGCGCATGCTTTTACTGGGGTCACCGTGTGCATCTCGTCGACGCCATCGCGGCGCACCAGGATCTGGATCGGCCGCTCGCCGTTGTTACGCACAAAGCCGCCAATCCATCTGGCCGTCTCGGCTCGTGGCACCGGCTCATTGTTGAATGTCAGAAGGTGGTCGCCAGGCTTGATTCCGGCAGCGGCAGCAGGCGAGGTATCGGCAATAGATAAGACGGTAGCCTGAGTCCAGCTGACGGACAGGGCCTCGTGAGTGAACGAGCGATATTTGCGCGGCAGGCTCGTTACCGTTCCTGCATCCAGGCCGATCTGCGCCCAAACCCAATCCTTGCAGTCATCACGATTGGCGACACGAAGACGAAACGCGACACTGTGAAGTCGACTGACCTGGCCGAAGTAGTCGCGGATCTGGTCGATTTGTTGCTTGCGCCGTTCGGCTTCGACTTCCTCGGACGGCAGCGGCGGCAATTTCGAGATCGGTCCGCAAGCCGTGCAAAGCAAACCGCCAGCAATCAAAAATTTCAAACGCCAACGCACGTCCACAGCCCTGCGAAGAGCAGGACCCTGCATCAGCACACTTTCTGGTTCAAGCTAAAGTTGCATGCCGGCAATAGCGAATGATTTGGTTATCATCCGTTCAGCTGAGCGACAGGCTGTGGGCGTCACCGAGTACGCAGAGCGCGCACGATGTGGGCCGTCGGAAATCTCAAAGTTGACGGTCGACCAAAGCCTTTTTCAACTCGGCGATTTCCTTTGCCGGATTAAGACTCTTTGGGCAGGCCTTAGAGCAGTTCAGAATTGTGTGACAACGGTAAAGCCGGAATGGATCCTCGAGATTGTCGAGGCGCGCACCCGTTGCCTCGTCGCGGCTATCCTGGACCCAACGGTTAGCCTGCAGCAGCGCGGCGGGGCCAAGATAGCGGTCAGAATTCCACCAGTAGCTCGGGCACGACGTAGAGCAGCAAGCGCACAAAATGCATTCGTACATGCCATCGAGCTTGGCGCGGTCGTGGTAGCTTTGCTTCCACTCCTTCTCGGGGGCCGGCGTCGTTGTCTTCAGCCATGGCTCGATCGAGGCATACTGCGCGTAAAAATTGTTCAAGTCCGGCACGAGGTCCTTCACCACCGGCTGATGCGGCAGCGGATAGATCCTCACCGGCGCGCGCGCATCGTCAATTGCCTTGGTGCAGGCCAGCGTATTGGTGCCGTCGATGTTCATCGCACAGGAACCGCACACGCCTTCGCGGCACGAGCGGCGGAAGGTGAGCGTCGGATCGACGGTGTTCTTGATCCAGATCAGCGCATCCAGAACCATCGGCCCGCAGTCGTCGCGATCGACATAGTAGGTGTCGACGCTGGGGTTCTGTCCGTCGTCCGGATTCCAACGGTAGATCCGGAATTCGCTCACATGCGTCGCATGCGGCGTGCGCGGCCACTTCTTGCCCTCGGTGATCTTGGAGTTTTTCGGCAGCGTGAATTCGACCATGGCGGATTTCCGTCAATAAACGCGAGCTTTCGGCTCGATATAGGCGACGTCGTTGGTGAGCGTGTAGGCATGCACAGGGCGGTAATCGAGCTTTACGTTGCCCTTTTCATCCATCCACGAAAGCGTGTGTTTCATCCAGTTCTTGTCGTCACGCTCCGGATAATCCTCCCGCGCATGTGCGCCGCGGCTTTCCGTACGGTTCTTTGCGGAATCCATGGTGACGACGGCCTGGGCGATGAGATTATCGAGTTCGAGCGTCTCGATCAGATCGGAATTCCAGATCAGCGATCGGTCGGTCACATGAACGTCGGCCATGCCCTCGTATACTTCGTGAATGCGTTTGTGGCCTTGCTCCAGCACGTCACCGCTGCGGAACACGGCGCAATCTTCTTGCATCACCCTTTGCATATTGAGCCGCAACTTGGCGGTCGATGTGCCACCTGAGGCGTTGCGGAATTTGTCGAGCCGGGACAATGACATATCGGCCGAATTCTTCGGCAGCTCGGGCTGCTTGTCTCCCGGTGTCAGCAATTCGGCGCAACGGTGTGCAGCAGCGCGGCCAAAAACCACGAGATCGATCAGCGAATTCGAGCCGAGCCGGTTGGCGCCATGCACCGAGACGCAGGCTGCCTCGCCAAGCGCCATCAAACCCGGGACAACGGTGTCGTCAGCGCCATTCTTCTTGGTCAGCGCCTCGCCATGATAATTCGTGGCGATGCCGCCCATGTTGTAGTGCACAGTCGGCAGCACCGGGATCGGTTCGCGCGTCACGTCAACATTGGCGAAAATGCGCGCGGTTTCGCTGATACCGGGCAACCGTTCATGCAGCACCGCCGGATCGAGATGATCGAGGTGCAGGAACAGGTGGTCCTTTTCCTTGCCGACTCCGCGACCTTCTCTAATCTCCACCGTCATGGCGCGCGAGACTACGTCGCGCGATGCAAGATCCTTGGCGGACGGCGCGTAGCGTTCCATAAAACGCTCGCCCTCCGAGTTGACAAGATAGCCACCTTCGCCGCGCGAACCTTCGGTAATCAAGCAGCCGGCAGGATAAATGCCGGTCGGGTGGAACTGCACGAATTCCATATCCTGGAGCGGCAGCCCGGCCCGCAACACCATGGCATTGCCGTCGCCGGTGCAGATGTGCGCCGAAGTGCACGAGAAATAAGTACGCCCGTAACCACCGGTAGCGAGGATGGTCATGTTGGCGGAGAAACGATGGAGTGAGCCATCATCCATGTTGAGTGCCACCACGCCCCGGCAGCGGCCTTCATCATCCATGATCAGATCGATCGCGAAATATTCAACGTAGAACTCGGCTGCATGACGCAGCGCCTGCCCATACATGGTGTGCAACATGGCGTGGCCGGTGCGATCGGCGGCAGCACAGGTGCGTTGGGCGGTGCCTTTGCCGTAGTGAGTGGTCATGCCTCCGAACGGGCGCTGATAGATTTTTCCGTCTTCCTCACGACGTGAGAAAGGGAGGCCCCAATGCTCGAGTTCGTAGACGGCAGCCGGCGCGTTGCGACAAAGATATTCGATCGCATCCTGGTCGCCGAGCCAATCGGCGCCCTTGACTGTGTCATACATGTGCCATCGCCAGTCGTCCTCGCCCATGTTGCCGAGCGCGGCGGCAATTCCGCCTTGCGCGGCGACCGTGTGCGACCGAGTCGGAAATACTTTGGTGATGCAAGCGGTGCGTAGCCCCGCCTCGCTGCAGCCAACCACGGCACGCAAGCCGGAGCCGCCGGCGCCGACGACAACAACGTCGTAGTTGTGGTCCTCAATCGGATAGGCGCGGCCGTTAACCGAAGGAGCGCCGTTCGATTTTCCGTTCGTCGCCATGGATTAAACCCCGAACGACAGTTTCAGAATGGCGTAGACTGACGCCAGACTGACGGCGAAAACGAAGAACGTGTTGGCCATCAGACTAAACAGTTTCCATTTTTCCTCGTGCACATAGTCGAGGATGATTTCCTGCATGCCGATCCACATGTGATAGGCCGTGTTGATGATAAATAGCAGCATAATGATCGCGACAATCGGTGAGCCCAGAATCTGCACGACCGCCGCGTGGCTACGGCCCAGCAGTGCAGTGATGATGAGTAGTAGCCCGATGGTCAGCGGGATGCCGGCAACCGAGGTCACACGCTGATGCCAGAAATGACTCGTGCCGGAGCGGGCTGCTCCCAGACCGCGCACGCGACGTGTGGGTGTGCGCATAGATTGAGATCCTGTCATCGCGGCCCTCCCATGACGAGATAGCCGACCACCCAGAGAATGAGCGTGAGCGCAATCGATCCGATCAATGTCGCAAATGTCAGCAATTCGCGTTCGGCAGGCTCGAAGCCGTGGATCGTGTCCCAGATCAGATGGCGAATGCCACCGAGCATATGGTGAAGCAGCGCCCAAGTGTAGCCGAACAACACAAGCTGCCCGATCAGGCTACCCATGAACCACTCGACATTGGCGTAGGCATTCGGGCCGGCCGCTGCTGCGATCAGCCACCAGGCGAGCAGCAGCATTCCGAAATAGAGCGCGGCGCCAGTAACGCGATGCACGATCGACATCATCATCGTCAGCATCGGCTTGTAGATTTGCAGGTGAGGAGATAACGGGCGCGGCCGCTGCATCCCTGTTGTCGTTCCTGCCTCAAGCTCAGCCATCGTCAATCTCCAGAAAAGCCTGCCGCCCGATTGCTTCGATGCACTAACTGCTGCCAACCATCGATTGTGTCGCCTTGCATTCCTCGCGAAGCGCCGACGACGGATAACGGCTCAGCATGAGGAACCGAGACGGTATTGCATGTTGGCGGAACGCGCGGCCGGAAGAGGCGGGGCTGTGCAAAGTTTCCACTTGACCCCGTCCCCTAAGTCGCTACTTCATGATTTGCGAAGCTTGGACCCCTAAATAGCCCGTTGCAATATGCTTTTTGCGTAGCCTGCCTTCGTAGAATAAGAAGGAGGTGCCATGCGGTTCGATTTTACCGACCTCAATCTGTTCCGGCACATCGTCGAAGCTGGGAGCATTACCCATGGCGCGGAGCGCTCCAATCTGGCGCTCGCAGCGGCGTCGACCCGAATCCGCAAGATGGAACTGGGATTTGGAACCGAACTGCTGGTGCGGGGCCGCCAGGGCGTCGTTCCAACCCAGGCCGGCCGAACGCTGCTACAACACGCACGGGCGATCCTCGCCGAGAGTGAACGCCTACAGGAAGACTTAAGCCCTTACGCGCGCGGACTTGCCGGCCAGGTGCGGGTCCTGTCCAACACCAATGCCCTCACTGAATTTCTGCCTGAAACGCTGAGTTCGTTCCTGATGGCCCATCCTGACATCAGCGTGGATCTTGAGGAGCGCCTGAGTGACGAAATCGTCGGCCTGATCGCGGAAGGCAATGCCGACATCGGCATCGTTGCTGGCACTGTCGACTATGGTGGGTTGAATACGTTTCCGTTTCGAAGCGACCGTTTTGTGCTTGTGGTCGCAAAAAATCATCCGCTCGCCAGCCGCTCGCGTATCGGTTTTGCCGAGGTCCTCGACTACGACATGGTTGGGCTTGACCGCGCCAGCGCCATCCAGCGGTTCCTCGCTGACAAGGCCAATCGCATTGGTCGTCCTCTTCGCCTGCGCGTGCAGCTACGTAGCTTCGACGCTATCTGTCGTCTGGTCGAATGTAATGTCGGTGTTGGTATCGTGCCGGAGACGACCGTGCGGCGCACCGAGCGCACTATGGCGATCAGCGCGGTGCGGCTTATGGATTCCTGGGCGCCGCGCGAACTAACGATCTGCGTGCGTGATGTCAATGTCCTGCCGCCTTATGCGCGACAACTTGTCGATCATTTGCGCGCAAGCGCGTAAATGCGCCTCTTGCCGGGCAAGACGCCGCCTAACGCGGCAGCAGCACCCAGTAGTCGAGATCGAGGATCACCGCGGGATCATAGTCGTCGCCGCTCTTGAACGGAAAATCCGCGCAAGGCCGATCCTTGGTCGCGATGGTACGCACATGAAGCGCGCCGACATCTTTGCGTCCAGGCACTTCGGCGCATGCGAGCACTTCCGACCATGCAAATACCGTGCAGCCTGCGAACAGCGGCGCCACATGGCGCCCGCCGTTGATTGCGGCCACCTGAAATGCGTTGGCAAGGCCGTTGAATGACAACGCGCGTGCGAGTGAAATAGCGTGGCCGCCGTAAATTAAACGACGCCCGAAACGGCCTTTGCTCTCGGTGAACTGGTTGAAATGGATGCGTGCGGTGTTCTGATAAAGCCGAGTGGCAATCTGATGCTCGGCTTCTTCGACGGTAATGCCGTCGACGTGATCGATTTTTTCACCAGCCCTGTAGTCGCCGAAGCGATACGGACTTCCGGCAAGTATATTGTCGTAGGCCGCGCCATTGATCTTCGGGCAGGCACCACCGAGTTTCGTAGCCTCCACGTGCTTGGGAAGTTCCGGCACCTTTTCGCCCGGTACTGGTGCCGATTCGGCGCGCTTGCGCACCATCACCCAGCGTACGTAATCAAGCACGGTGTCGCCCGCCTCATCGAAGCCGCAGGACCGCACATAGACGATGCCGGTCTTCTTGTT
This sequence comes from Pseudolabrys sp., assembly GCA_041500065.1. Classification (GTDB taxonomy): domain Bacteria; phylum Pseudomonadota; class Alphaproteobacteria; order Rhizobiales; family Xanthobacteraceae; genus Pseudolabrys. Next base: position 4,553 of record JBGQLL010000059.1, on the reverse strand, counting down.
GGAGTTCTCCCTGAGCCCGATAACCTCAGAGACCGCAGTCAGCGTGGAGCCCGGATAGACGGGCTTGAGAAAGCGACATTCGGCATAGCCCAGATTGGCAACTGCGTTGAGAGAGATATCCGGCACTGTCTTGCCGAATACGATGTGGAACACCAGAACATCGTCTAGCGGAGAGCGGGGGTAGCCGATTTTTTGCGCGAAGGCATCGGATGATTGCACGGCAAAGCGCGCGCCGAATAACCCATTGTAGAGCGCCACGTCGCCGACGGTGACTGTACGCGGTGTAGCGTGGCGGATCTGTTGACCGAGTTGAAAATCCTCGAAGAAATTGCCCGGACTGGTCTTCGGGACGGGGCGCACAAACTTACTCCTCATTGATCGTGTCCGGCGGACCATTCTCACAAAACCGTGAGCCAAACGCCAGCTTACGACAACGGGAAACTGATGAGGACGCGTTCCGACGCTGTGATACCCCGGAAAGTGCAACATCAAACGTTCGGAGGATATTGCGATGCTGTTGTCCGCACCGATCGCAGCCGGGCTCGCCTTTGCCCCACTAGCACCGATGGCCGTCGCTAATGACATGAAAAAGGACACGATGTCCAAGGATAGTATGTCTAAGGATTCGATGAAGAAAGACGACATGGCGAAGGACAATATGTCCAAGGACAATATGAAGAAGTAGGCTCTTTAAATGGCGAGGCTCGCGCATCCGCGGGCCCGGCCGCGCCGTATCTTCGCTGAAATCTCGGGAAAAGGCCGATAAATGCAGAGCGCAATGAGCGTCGAAACCATGACCACGGCGTCAGCCGACGCAACCATCCACCCGCGTTGGGTTCGTGTCTGCCATTGGATCAATGCGCTGGCGATTCTCGTAATGATTGGTTCCGGTTGGCAAATCTACAATGCCTCACCGCTCTTCGATTTTACGTTTCCCGGAAGTATCACCTTGGGCGGCTGGCTCGCCGGCGCGCTGCTCTGGCATTTCGCCGCCATGTGGCTGTTGGTCGTCAACGGTGCCGTCTATGTCACGCTTGGGATTGCCTCCGGCCGGTTTCGACGCAAGCTTCTACCAATTCGCCCTGTCGAAGTGATCTCGGACATCAAGGCGGCATTGACCTTCAAACTCGCACATGACGACCTCTCGCACTACAACGCGGTACAGAAGGTGCTCTATTCCGGCGTGATCCTGGCCGGCATCGTAATCGTGTTGTCGGGCCTATCGATCTGGAAACCGGTACAGTTCCAGGAGCTGACAGCATTGTTCGGCGGTTATGACGCAGCTCGCTACGTCCATTTCCTCGCAATGAGTGCGATCGTCGGATTCCTGATTGTACATGTGGCGCTGGCACTGATCGTACCCAAGAGCCTGCGCGCAATGATCACGGGACGCTAGGAGACAGACTATGCGCCAACGCAAAATCATTCCCGGTGTCGATCCGAAGCTGCTCATCAGGGATGCCGCCAAACTGATGCCCGACGCCAGCCGCCGCGGATTCCTGCGCGGAGCGGCGAGCCTCGGCGCGCTCACCTTTTTGACAGGCTGCGACATTATCGATGGTGATACCGCCGAGGGCGTGCTGCGCAAAGTTTCCGAGTTCAACGACGGCGCCCAGGCGGCGCTTTTCAGTCGCACCAAGCTGGCCCCCACTTTTCCCGAAAGTGCAGTCACAAAGCCATTCCCGTTTAACGCCTACTATGACGAGGACGAGGCGCCTGTGGTCGACGGCAAGATTTATAAACTGGAGGTCGCCGGTCTGGTCGATGACAAGAAATCATGGACCCTCGACGAACTGCACGCACTTCCCGAAGTCTCACAGATCACCCGGCATATTTGCGTTGAAGGTTGGAGTGCAATTGGATCCTGGCAGGGCGCCCAACTTTCAGAGTTCCTGAAACGCATCGGTGCGGATACCCGCGCGAAATACGTCTGGTTCAAATGTGCCGAGGGGTACACGAATACAATCGATATGCCGACTGCGTTGCATCCGCAGACGCAAATGACTTTCAAATTCGCCAACCAGATTTTGCCGCGTGCCTACGGCTTCCCGATGAAGATTCGGATTCCCACCAAATTGGGGTTCAAGAATCCGAAATATGTGGTGGCGATGGAAGTCACCAACACCGACAAGGGTGGCTACTGGGAAGATAAAGGCTACAACTGGTTCAGCGGGTTGTAGGCGGCGTGCCGAACGGTGTTGACGTCGCCGGGCCGTCACCGACGATCAGCAAAACGGCATCTGTGTCTTTGGCGCCGTCCCAGTGCACCTGTTTGCCGTAATGCGTCACGAACGAACCCGCGGGCATTGGCACACTGGCGGTGTCCGGATCAAAATTAGATCCGCTGCCGACCCACCATGTTCCCGACAGCACGGTGATGAAACGATCGTTGGGATGGAAATGCGGCTTGCTGAAGTGATTGCCGGCCGGCCATTTCACCAAGACGCCGTATAGTCCCGGCTTGCTGGGGTCTCCGAACAGCACTGCCTGCTGATTGCCGCCCGGGGTCACGGGTCCCCAGTTGATCTGGGCCGGAAGTTTATAGGCGAGGACCTTCGGATCGAGTTCAACTGCGCGCGAGGTTGCCGCCATGGCAAGAAGCGACATTGCGACGAATGCGGTTGACAGTATTTTGCATGGGTTGTTCATGATTGCCTCCCCGATTTGCGGCTTGGTGGCGAAATTCTCATTGGCCTAGGCGCCACGTGTCGGGTCTTCGCGGCGAGGGACGTCTGTGATCAGCCGCGCGCCGCGCTGAAAAGTAACGTAGTCCCAGAACCAATTGAAAGCCACGACGAAGCGGTTACGAAGTCCGATCAGAAAATAGATGTGTGCGACGCTCCAGAACACCCAACCCAGGAAGCCTTTCAATTCGAGCCGTCCAAACTTAACGACCGCGGCACGCCTTCCGATCGTCGCAAGGTCACCAAGATGCACATAGTGGAATGGCTTGCGCCACTCGCGGCCCGCGATGCGAGCAGAGATCAGCTTCCCGACGTACTTGCCCATTTGCTTTGCGGCGGGCGCGACGCCGGGTATGGCATGGCCCTTCTTTTCGGTCAGCGTGGCCGTATCACCAATCACAAAGATTTCCGGATGGCCCGGGACTGACAGATCCGGCCCAACTCTAACCCGGCCGGCCGCGTCAGCCTCGACGTTGAGCCAGCGCGCGGCCGGAGAGGCCACCACGCCCGCGGCCCAGATTATGGTCCCGGCATCGATGCGTCCGTCCTTGACATCGACCCCACGCGCATCGCATTTGGTCACCAGTGTCGCCGTCTTTATCTCGACGCCCCCACGGGTGAGAACATCGCGCGCGTAGTCTGAAAGATTCTGCGGAAACGTTGGCAACACTCGCGGCCCCGCTTCGATCAGTACGATACGTGCGGAGCGTGGATCGATACGGCGAAAATCGGCAGCGAGCGTCTGACGTGCAACGTCCGCTATCGCACCGGCCATCTCGACTCCGGTAGCGCCGCCGCCGACGATCACGAAAGTAAGCAGGCGCCGCTGCTCGTCCAGATCGTGCACGACCTCCGCCCGTTCGAAGGCGATCAGGATGCTGCGCCGAACACGGGTTGCATCCTCGATGCGCTTCAAGCCTGGCGCATAGTCGGACCACTCATCATGACCGAAGTAAGAGTGCATCGCGCCGGTCGCGATGATCAGATAGTCATACGGAACGGCGCCGAATTGCGTATGAACACGTTTTTTAAGCGGATCGATTCCGTGCACCTCTTCCATGAGTACAGTGGCGTTGCGCTGTGGGCGCAAGATGTGGCGGATCGGCCAGGCGATTTCGGCCGGCGACAAAGCCGCGGTCGCCACCTGATAGAGCAACGGCTGGAAACAATGGTGGTTTTGCCGGTCTATTACGATCACATCAGCCGCTGCACGCCTCAGCGCCTTGGCCGCCTCCAGACCGCCAAAGCCGGCGCCTATGATTACGACCCTGGCATTTCCTGATGGCACGGTTCGTCCTCGACGACTGCAATGGCTTAGTGTCGACTCATGCATGGCGGTTGCCAAGCCCGCGGTGAGGCTTTAGCAATCCGCGCAGCAAGTTCCCTGCGAGGTAATGTGTAATGACGACCCACAATCTGCTTCTTCTTCCCGGTGACGGGATAGGCCCCGAAGTGATGGCCGAAGTTAAGCGCGTCATCGACTTCTTCAACAAAAGAGGCCCCGAAAAATTCAGCACCGAAGAGGCGCTGGTGGGTGGCTCTTGCTATGACGCGAACGGCGTCGCCATTACCGATGCCACCATGGAAAAGGCAAAAGCCGCGGACGCCGTGATCTTCGGAGCGGTTGGCGGACCGAAATGGGACAAGGTACCTTACGACGTACGGCCCGAGGCCGGCTTGTTACGTTTGCGCAAGGACCTCGCACTATTCGCCAACATCCGGCCGGCTATTGTCTATCCCGCACTTGCCGATTCTTCATCACTCAAACGCGAGGTGGTCGAGGGTCTCGACATCATCATTCTGCGCGAGCTGACCGGCGGCGTTTATTTCGGGGAGCCGAAAACAATCACCGATCTCGGTAACGGCCAG
>JBGQLL010000058.1:0-14185 GCA_041500065.1 Pseudolabrys sp. | reverse complement strand
TGGCATGGAAGTCATGGGAGCGGACCTAAAGAACGGGTTGCTATCGATTGATCTGGTCCGGCCACAACCGGAACGGATCGTGAAAACGATCTCTATCAACGATCAGGAATGACGGACTCGTGAAGCAGGACTCGACCGCGTCAAGCGTTGTATCAAAAAGGAGTCGAGGGCCATGACCAACGACAAACAGATTGAACCGAACACGACTCATCCTGTGATTACCCAGGAAGCCCTTGCGCAGCTCGGCGACGGGCGTCTGGCTTACGTCAAGACGATCCGCTCTGAGGACGTGGCCGCCCTGTTTCCGCAGGCGCCAAAGATTGCGCCCGGCATCAAGCTGTTCGCACTGCACGGAGCCGACGGTACGCCGATTATGCTGACCGATACGCGTGAAGCTGCGCTCGCCAATGCATGGAGCCAAGAGCTCGAGCCGGTCAGCGTGCACTGAAGGTCGTCATGCCCCGCGCAAGCGGGGCATCCAGCGATCACTGACGCTGCGATCCGAGAAAATAGAAAATGCTGGATCGTCCGCTTTCGCGGATGGTGACAGTGGCGCCTTACGTCACGCGGCTGTACTTGCCGGCGGCATAGCCAGTACTGCGTAGAGCGCGTCAGCGTCGCTTGACTCGCGCAAGCGCCGGGCAATCTCCGGATCGCGCAGCTGCCGCGCAACCCGCGCTAATGCCTTGAGGTGATCGGCGCCGGCGGCTTCCGGCGCGAGCAATAGGAAAATCAAATCGACCGGCTGATTGTCGAGGGCCTCAAAATCGATCGGTTTGTGCACCCGCGCGAATAGTCCAAACAGCCTGCCAAGCTTTGGTAGTTTGCCGTGCGGGATGGCGACGCCGTTGCCGACGGCAGTCGAGCCAAGCTTCTCCCGTTGAAGCAGGATTTCCAGAATTGCCTTCTCACCTTGTCCGGTGAGCTCCGCCGCGCGCGAGGCCAGTTCCTGGATCGCCTGCTTCTTGTTGTTAACCTTGAGAGCGGGAACGACGGCATTCGGCGCGACGAGGTCGGTAAGCGTCATGGACATGTCCGATGATCGGGAATGGTAGCGCCGATTTGCAAAAAGGGGGGTGTTGAAGGCGGCGGACCATAAGAGTGGTCCGTCCCGCCGTCAATGGGCGAACTCAGCTTGTGGTTGACGCTTTTGGCCCCGTTTTTTGACATTTTCAGCCCCCACGCCGCGCTTGGTGGTCTTTCCGACGGCGTTTGTAGCGTCGCAGGCGTTTTTCGATATTGATCACGGCTTGTTCCGCGCTGTCATAGGCATCGGGGGCCATTCCTTCAGATTCGAGCAATGCGCCTGAATCGAGATGCAGCACGCATTCGGTCCGGAAACCAAAGCCGTCTTTGCCAACGGTGGCATGGCCTGAATAACCACCCCGAAAGTATTTCGACGCGGCCTCCTCGACCCGATCGGTGATTTTCCGCTGTAGCGCTGCACCAATACTGATATTTCGTCCCGAAACGCGTAAAGGCATTGGCTGCCTCCATGGGGTCGTGGCGCCGCCCGTTGTTCCGTCCGGCGCTAAAGATTTCAGCTTAGAAATGTTCCGCAGGTCAATGCGTCAAGATGCGTGCGTTTTAGGCGCCGGCAGCCTGTTTCTCGCGGCGCCGCTGCACCGAGGATGGTATGCGCATTGCCTCCCGATATTTGGCGACGGTACGGCGCGCGATGTCGATCCCGACGTCGCGCAGCCTTGCCACAATCGTATCGTCCGAGAGCACATCCTCGACACTCTCGCCCTCAATCAATTGGCGGATGCGATGACGAACCGCTTCAGCTGAATGCGCCTCACCGCCGTCGGCCGACGCAATTGCTGAAGTGAAGAAATATTTCAATTCGAAAATACCGCGGCTCGTCGCCATATATTTATTGGCCGTCACACGGGACACGGTCGATTCGTGCATGCCAATTGCGTCAGCAACAGTCTTGAGATTGAGTGGACGCAAATACTGCACGCCTTTGGCGAAGAAGCCGTCCTGTTGCCGTACAATCTCGCTTGATACTTTGAGTATGGTCTTCGCGCGCTGGTCGAGCGCGCGCACCAGCCAGGTCGCAGTCTGCAGACAGTCGGCGATATAGGCTTTTTCTTTGTCGTTACGGCTCGTTTTCGACACCTGTGTGTAATACCGCTGATTAATAAGCACTTTCGGCAGCGTGTCCGAATTTAGCTCCACTTGCCACGTGCCGTCGGGTGCCGCGCGCACAAACACGTCCGGAACGATCGGCTGCACCATGGTAGAGCCGAAAGCCAAACCGGGCTTGGGATTGAGCGTGCGAATCTCGGCAATCATGTCTACGAGATCTTCGTCATTGACGCCGCACAGGCGGCGCAAGCCGGCAAGATCGCGTTTAGCCAGAAGATCCAGATGTTCGACCAGCGCTCGCATTGCCGGATCGTAGCGGTCGCGTTCCTTCAGCTGAATGCCGAGACATTCGGTGAGATTACGTGCGCACACGCCGGGCGGATCGAATGTTTGCAGCACCGCTAGCACAAGGTCGACATCGCTACGCCTTGCGCCGAGTTTTTCGGCGACGGTATCGACATCTCCGGTGAGGTAGCCAGCCTCGTCGACCATATCGATCAGGTATTGGCCGATCATGCGGCCGGCAGGATTGGAGATCGCCAGCGCCATCTGTTCCGCCAAGTGATCGGCAAGCGTTATTTCGGCCGAAACGAAGGCCTCAAGATTGTATTCTTCGCCACTGGCTGAGCTTGCGCCCGACCATTCCGAATAGGCCGGTGGTGGCGCCTCTGCCGGCTTTGAGATTTTTTCGCCGCCGTCATCGGGAAATACATTTTCGAGCTCGGTCCCCAATCCTTGCTCCATCGAGCTGCGACTGGTCTCGAGATCGGCCGCGATCCAGTCCGTCGGCCCAGCATTCGCTTCGTTGCCGTCAGACGCAATGCTGTTGGCCTCTGCGCCCGGGGTCGGCGTATCGTCGTCGCTCACGCGCTCGAGCAAAGGATTACGTTCAAGCTCTCCTTCGACGTAGGCAGCCAGATCAAGACTGGAGAGCTGCAGCAGCTTGATGGCTTGCATCAGCTGCGGCGTCATCACCAGCCCTTGCGTCTGGCGAAGTTCCAGTCGTTGTGACAGCGCCATAAGAGTCCCGGCGGAATTGGTCCGATTCTTGCTTGTTTATAGCAGGTCGACCGCGGGCGTGATATGACGATTAAGCAGCATGCACTGCATAAATATTGTGCGCGTTAACGAATTGCGCGCGCGGTGCCTTACAGCCGGAATTCTTCGCCCAGATACAGGCGGCGCACATCCGGATTGTTCACGATGTCATCCGCGCGGCCTTCCATCAGAACTTCGCCTGAATAAATGATATAGGCACGATCCGTGAGGCCCAAAGTCTCGCGCACATTGTGGTCTGTAATAAGCACGCCAATTCCACGATTGGTAAGGTGGCGAACCAGCGCCTGGATATCGCCGACAGCAATCGGATCGATGCCGGCAAAAGGTTCATCGAGAAGCATGTAGCTGGGTCGGGTTGCCAGCGCGCGCGCGATTTCCACGCGCCGCCGCTCGCCTCCCGACAAAGCGATGGTCGGCGTCTTGCGCACGCGAGCGATGTTAAACTCCTCAAGTAACGCGTTGAGATCGGCATCGCGGCGTCGTCGGTCCGGCTCCACGACTTCAAGCACCGAGCGGATATTGTCCTCCACGTTGAGGCCGCGAAAGATCGACGCTTCCTGCGGCAAGTAGCCGATGCCAAGTCGCGCGCGCTGGTACATCGGCAATGTCGTGACGTCGTAACCATTGAGCTCGATACGGCCGCGGTCGGCGTTGATCAAACCAGTGATCATGTAAAACACGGTGGTCTTGCCAGCGCCGTTTGGGCCAAGCAGGCCGACCGCTTCGCCCCGCCGCACATAGAGCGTGACACCCCTCACCACCATGCGGCCGCCGAAACTTTTCTCGACACCATGCGCAGCGAGATAGGCGTGACGCACCGGCTGCCGTCCATCCCCGTCTCGGCGCGGGCGGGCGGATTCCTGGTTCTGAGCCGCGCCGTACATCTGCTGCAACGGCGGCATTGGTGCATTCAGCGCAGCAGCCTTTTTCGCGCGCGCTTCGGCCGGGGTCAGGACCCGGCGGCTTCGCGGCGGCCGGCGCCAAAACAGCGAGAGGATGTTCACCAGGCTACCTCGCAGCGCATCCGCCCGAGCGAGCACCGGGCGCACGACATTAGCTGATTCCCGAAGCGGGGAGTGACCCGACACGCAGCGATCACGCTGCAGCTCAATTAAAACGGCCGTACGGGCGTCGGTCGCGGACTTTGCGCTCCGTTGCCGCCCGTCTTGATATCAGGCCCGGCGCTGCCGGGCTGGAACAATCCCTGCACACGCCCCTGGCCGTTCTTGCCCGATTCCACTCGCGACACTCCGCTTGTCAGGTCAACTACCAGTCTATCGCCTCTCAGCACATTCTGGCCTTGTGTCATTACGACCGGATTGCCGGTCAGTGTGACAGTGTTGCTCTTCATGTCGAAGATGCCGAGTTCGCCAGTCGCGGTTTGGTCCTTCTGCGTGACCACCACACCACCGCGAGCCTCCAGCCTCTTGATGCGCTGCTCACCACCGGGACCAGGAGCTGCCGCCTGCATGGTCTTGCTCTTGTCCGCGCCTTCGTTGCCTTGCTCGTAGAACACCACCAGCGCTTTGCAGCGCATGCCAGTGTCGCCCTGCTTCACACGCACATCGCCGCTAAAGGTTGCTTCCTTCTGCTTGTCACGAACCTCCAACGACGCCGCCTCAATATGGACCGGCTGATCGCGGTTCTGCGAAAAGCCCTGCAATGCATTTGGTGGGCCCTGCGATGCTGTCTGTGCGCGGAGACCCGCGACAGACATGATCAGCGCAACAGCGACCATCGACAGGTGGGACGATTTGCGCGTTACGATCATTGCGCATCCGCTTTTGGCTGTGGCGAAGGCTGATTGAGCATCATGTCCATGATGACACCACCGTGGAATCGGATCACATCGCCGGAATCGACAATATCGAGTCGGTTGGCATTGAGCGTACCTTGCAGCAGTTTTACCTCGACTGGATGTTCAGACACGACATTGCCTTTGCGGATATCGACCAATGCCTCACTCAGGTGACCCTGATAGCCAGTTGATGAGTTAAGTAAGATGTTTTGATCAAGCTTGAGGGTTTCGCCCTTGGCATCGTAAATTCCCGTGACCGCAGTCATCTCCATCGAGCTCTTGTCTTGCATTTCCACCTTGGCGCGGATGTTGCGCAACTCGACGATATCGGGCTTGGTCATATCCTGCGCCGCCGTATCGGCTGTTAGCTCGTAAGCGCGAGCGTCGCGCGTGAACCCCGACAGGCGTGGCTGCTCCATAGTCACTTTCGTGCCGGACACGACCAGGTTGTCGATATTGATCGGTAACCTGGCGAGCATGCGCAGCGGATTGAAATAGGTGATCAGTGCAATGATGATGACTCCCACCACCACGCTAGCCGGAACAGCAATACGCAGGATGCGAACTAGACGACTATGCCGGCGCGCAGCGCGAAACGCGCGTTCGGCGTCGCCGCGGCTCGTCGTCCAATAGGCGCGCGCCGTTTCTGGATCGTTTCTGGCAGTGATCACACGGCTCATGCCAAGCTTGGTGCCCGTCTGAGTTCGAAGGAAGTCTCGGAAATCATCTCACGCCCCGCAACGCAACATGCCGTCCGAATATGGCCCCGACACGGCAAGCCGGGTTGCGTGCCATTAACTAATAGCAACATAGACTCAATAGCTTACGACGAATGTGAAAAAATATCCTCGGCCGCCCAGCCAGCGAGGTCGAGACGCGCCCGGTCGGGCAGAAAGCGGAAACAAGCCGCGGCCAGATCAGCACGGCCTTCGCGCGCGAGCATTCCATCTAATTTCTCTTTCAATGCATGCAAGTGCAGGACATCCGTCGCCGCGTAGGCCACTTGCGCATCGCTAAGCTCATCGGCACCCCAGTCGGACAATTGCTGCTGCTTCGAGAGATCGACGCCGAGCACCTCGCGTGCCAGGTCTTTTAGTCCGTGTTTGTCGGTATACGTGCGGGCAAGTCGCGAGGCGATCTTGGTGCAATAAACCGGCGCCGCCATCACCCCGAACGTTTTCGCGAGTATGCCCATATCGAAGCGAGCGAAGTGAAATATCTTGAGGATTGATTTGTCGGCGAGCAATCGCTCGATATTGGGCGCCTTGCGCTGGCCGGCGCCGATCTGCACGACATCCGCAGAGCCATCGCCCGGCGATAACTGCACGACGCAAAGCCGGTCGCGATTAGGATCGAGGCCCATGGCTTCGGTGTCGATCGCCACCGCGCCCTTGTAGGCGGAGAGGTCCGGAAGGTCGCCACGGTGCAGGCGGATGGTCATCAGGTTCTAAGGCTCGGAATGTTGGTGCCCAGGAGAGGACTCGAACCTCCACGGCTTTCACCGCTAGTACCTGAAACTAGTGCGTCTACCAATTCCGCCACCTGGGCTCGTCGGGACCAGATACGGAGCCGCTTCCGGCTTGTCAATGAAGGGGGTTTGGCCCTGTACAGCCGCTGGCCGATCCTGTATTTGCCGGGTTTCGAGGCATCCCTGCCCGGCAAGAAATTGAGAGCGGCATGACCGCACGCAGCCCCTATGACACCCTGGTCACTGTCTATGGTGGCTCGGGTTTTCTCGGACGGCACGTGGTGCGTGCTTTGGCCAAGCGCAATTATCGCATTAGGGTCGCTGTACGCCGCCCCGAGCTTGCCGGCTTTCTTCAACCGCTCGGCCGTGTTGGTCAGATCCACGCAGTGCAAACTAATTTGCGCCATGCTCGTTCGGTGGAAACTGCCGCCCGCGATGCGCAAGTCCTGATCAATCTGGTCGGCATCTTGTACGAGCGCGGTCGCCAGCGTTTCGACGTGGTGCATACTTATGGCGCCGAGCAAGTGGCACTGGCAGCGAATGCCCACGGAGCGCGCATGGTCCATGTGTCCGCGATCGGTGCCGATCCAAACTCGCCCAGCGCTTACGGCCGCTCCAAAGCCAATGCCGAACAGTTGGTGATCGCGGCGCAACCGTCGACCACGATCATGCGGCCGTCGATCATCTTCGGGCCTGAGGATGATTTCTTTAATCGTTTTGCCGCGCTCGCGCGCATTTCGCCAATGCTGCCGCTGATCGGCGGTGGCCTGACGCGCTTTCAACCGGTTTTCGTCGGCGATGTTGCCGCCGCAATCGCCGACGCCGTCGACGGCAAAACACGTCCGGGCACGATTTATGAACTGGGCGGACCGGACGTGCGGACTTTCAAAGAGCTCATGCAGTTTGTACTTACAACGATCGAACGCAAACGGCTGCTGGTATCGTTGCCATTCTTCGTGGCCAGAATGCAGGCGGTGTTTTTGCAATACCTCCCGAAGCCACTGCTGACTCCTGACCAGGTCGAGTTGCTGCGCAGCGATAATTTGGTTTCGGAATCCGCCAAGTCGGAGGCGCGGACACTGCAAGGTATTGGCATCGAGCCGGAGCCGATGGAGGCGATTGTACCGTCTTATCTCTGGCGCTTTCGCAAGACGGGGCAATACCGCAAGCGCCTCGCCTAACCTTTATAGAATGTACAGCGCCGCAAGCCCGCCAGCGCCCACCAGAATGCGCCACCACGCAAACAACGCGAAGCTGTGGCGTTGTACATAGCGCAGGAAAGTCTTCACCACGATCCATCCGAAAATAAATGAGAAGACAAACCCAACCGCGGTCACCGTGATATTGCCGCCGAGCGCAAGTTCTCCGCGGCTCTTGTACACCTCGTAGGCAAATGCACCGACCATTGTCGGCATCGCCAGCCAGAACGAGAATTCCGCCGCCGAGCGGCGATCGGCTCCAAACAACATTGCGCCGACAATGGTTGCACCCGCGCGCGAGACACCAGGCACCATCGAGATGCACTGGATAATCCCGATACCGAGATACATTGGCAGGGTAAACGCGGTCGCCTCGTGATAGCGCGCCTGCAGATTCAGGCGATCGACCCACAGCAGGATGAAACCACCGATGATCAACGAGACGCATACGACGCGCACATCGAATAGATAAGACTTGATGATGTGATATCCGAGCGCGCCAATCACCGCTGCTGGCAGAAATGCGAGCAGTAGGCCGATAACGAAGCGCGCTGCCGCCCATTGCGTGAACATGTCTTTGGCAAGCGTCAAAATTCTGCCGAAGTAAATCGTCAGCAGCGCGAGAATAGCGCCAAGTTGAATCAGGACCGCAAATGATTTGCCGAAAGCATCATCTCCCCAGCCAAATAAGTGCTCCATGAGCAGCAAGTGGCCCGTTGATGACACCGGCAGATATTCAGTCAGCCCCTCGACGATGCCGAGTACGGCTGCCTTGATCAGGTCGATATGCGCCGCAGCTGGGCCAACCAATTGCATGAACTGCTCCGGGGAAAATTCGCGTTCTGGTGTCGAGGGCTATGTAGGCCAGCGCTTTTGACGCAAAGGCGCCACCGAGGCAACGAAAAAACGTGATAATTCGCGATGGTTTGCACCTCCGCTGCGGCTTTCTATAGTGCAAACGTTGATTCCCACCATCGGCGACGTCGCCGCCGCTCCGCACGCCATGTTGACACTGTTTCATCATCCGCTCTGTCCACATTCGCGCTATGTGCGCCTGATTCTCGGCGAATACGGCATTGCGGCGCGATTGATAGAAGAACGTTTCTGGGAACGGCGAGAGGAATTTCTCCTGCTCAATCCAGCGGCGGAGTTACCGGTGCTGGTAAATGAGGGCGACCCGCCGATTCCCGGCGCCGCAATCGTGGCGGAATATATTGAAGAGACCTTTGCCGGACAAAATGGTGAAGATCGGCTGTTGCCGCCACTGCCTGGCCGGCGCGTCGAGGTGCGCAGGCTGGCAAACTGGTTTAACGATAAATTTCATGCGGAGGTTAGCGGCCCCTTCGTGACGGAACGGGCGTTTAAGCGTCACATGACGCAGGAACAGGGCGGCGGCCCCCCGGACACCGACGCGCTGCGCGCTGCGCGCCACAATATCCGCTATCATCTGGCCTATATCGGTTGGCTGGTGCGGACACGCAATTGGCTGGCCGGCGATCGGCTAAGTTTGGCCGATCTCGCCGCAGCTGCACATCTGTCGGCCGTCGATTACTTGGGCGAAGTGCCGTGGAACGAAGACGAAGCGACAAAAAGCTGGTACGCGCGGATGAAATCGCGGCCGTCGTTCCGGACCATTCTCGCGGACGCGCTGGCCGGCATTCCGCCGTCAAAGACATACGCCGACCTCGACTTCTGAGCGAGCCCGCCGCGATAAAAGCCGCACTTGCAGAGAGGGCGCACGCGCGCGGCTTTGACGCATTCGGCGTTGCAAAGCCCGATGCGGTGCCGGAACTTAAAGCGCGACTGGAAAGCTTTCTCGCCGAAGGCGCGCACGGCGATATGACATGGCTGGCAGCAACCACTGAACGCCGCGCATCACCATTGGCGCTGTGGCCAGATGTGCGCTCGATCGTCATGCTTGGAATGAACTACGGGCCTGACTCAGACCCGCTTGCGATCTTGAAGATGCATGATCGGGCGGCTGTCTCGGTCTATGCCAGAGGCGACGACTACCACGAGCTGATCAAAGCGCGGTTGAAGGAATTGGCGCGCTGGCTCACGGCCAATGCCGGCGGCGACGTGAAAGTATTCGTCGATACGGCCGCGGTGATGGAAAAGCCGCTCGCGGCACGCGCTGGCCTGGGGTGGCAGGGCAAACACACAAACTTGGTGTCGCGCCAATACGGATCTTGGCTCTTTCTCGGCGCAATTTTTACGACGCTCGAACTGCCGGCAGATTCGGCCGAGCACGACAGCTGCGGTACTTGCCGCGCCTGTCTCGACATTTGTCCGACCGCGGCATTTCCCGCACCATACAGACTCGATGCGCGGCGCTGCATTTCCTACCTCACCATCGAGCACAAGGGCCCAATCCCACGGGATCTGCGTGCGGCTATGGGAAACCGCATTTACGGTTGCGACGATTGCCTTGCGGTTTGTCCGTGGAACAAGTTTGCGAGCCAAGGACGCGAAGCCAAGCTCGCCGCGAGAGAGAGTTTGCGGGCAGCACGCCTTGCAGATCTGGTCCACCTTAACGACGCACAATTTCGCGCTCTTTTTTCCAAAACCTCAATTAAGCGCACGGGACGCGATCGATTCGTTCGAAATGTGCTGATCGCAATCGGCAATTCGGGCGACTCGACGCTGGCGGTTGAAGCCGAGCACTTACTTACCGACGCGTCGCCACTGGTCCGCGGCGCTGCCGTCTGGGCGTTGTCGAAACTATTGTCGCGAGAAACATTTACAGCGCTTTCGCGGCGGCATCGGGATTTGGACGCGGCCGTACAGGAAGAATGGACAGCAGCGCTCGCTTAGAATTCCTTCACTGCCGTGATCAACCGGTCGATATCTTCCGGCCGCGAAAGTCGATGGTCCCCATCCTTGATCAAGGTCAGCACAACGTCGTCACGTGAAAAACGTGACACAAGTTCTACAGCATGCCTCCAAGGCACGTCCGGATCTTGCACACCTTGTAGGATGTGCACTGGACAGCGAGTTTCAATTAGGCCGCCAAGCAAGAGATGCTTGCGACCATCTTCGATCAAGCCGCGAGTGATGGGATAGGGCGCTTCATCGTACGGCGACGGCCTCAACCACACACCCTTTTGTTCGATTTCGCGTTTGGTCGCGTCCGAAAACTGCTTCCACATCAGCTCCTCGGTGAAATCAACAGCAGGCGCGATCAGTACCATGCCCGCTATCAGTGCCCCGCTTTTTCGTTCAGCCAAGGCGCGTGCCAGCAGCAGCGCCAACCAGCCGCCCATGGATGACCCAATCACGACCTGCGGACCCTGGGCGAAGCGCGTGTAGACCGCCAGACTTTCCTCCAGCCATCGGCTGATGGTGCCGTCGGTGAACTCGCTGTCGGATTCTCCGTGACCGGAGTAGTCGAACCGCACACAGGCGCGACCCTCATTTTCGGCCCATTTATCAAGTGCTTCTGCCTTTGTGCCTTTCATGTCGGACTTGAAGCCACCCAGCCAGAACAGGCCTGGATTCCCACCGTCGCGCACCCGCACAGCAATGGCGCGAGCGGGCGTCGATGAACTTATGGTGAGAGAGGTCAGGCGAGCTTCCGTCATGAGCACGTCGAATAACTGGATGGCCAGCCTTCTTGTCGCCGCAAGATGCTCGTTAATGCAAGGGCAACCGTTGCCGACAGCATTCTCGGCGTCTATACCGGCTATTGGCATGCGGCGCGTCAAACCGTTCCCCGCATGCGCTCGAAAAGCGCCGGTATTTCGAGGACGAAGAAATGTCGAGCCTGCCCGCCGTCAGTTTGGACAGCATTCGTTCGGAAGATGCATTACGCGTACCCTCTGGCGCAAGCGTTCCGATTGCCGTGCTCATTGTTGTACCGACACTCGATGGTGGCGCTGCCGATGCTGGCGCGGTCGAGCTGGTGAGGATTCTTTCGGGAGCTGGCCATCGGGCCACTGTGGTGTCGCGCGCCGGCCGTCTCGTCGCCGACGTTGCCACCGCCGGAGGCGAGTTCGTACCTGTTGACGTTTCGAGCAACAATCCCGTCGTGATATTGCGCAGCGCCTTCATCCTGGCGCGGCTGGCACGCGAGCGCCAATGCGCCGCGATCCATGCCCTCGGCCGTGCGGCAGCCTGGAGCGGGTTTATCGCTGCGCGGCTTTGCGGCATTCCATTTATAACGGGTTGGTACAAAGGATTCCGTGAACAGAATATCTTCAAGCGGCTTTACAATGGCATCATGGCGCGCGGCGACTGTGTTATCGCATCGAGCGAGCAAATTGCGCAGCTAATCAACGATCGTTACGGCACTCCGTGGGAAAAGATCACGGTCGTACCCTGTAGTGTCGATCTAGAGCGCTTTAATCCTGAAAGCGTCACGCGCGAACGTATTGAAGCGATGCGTGCTACCTGGGGCGTCAAACGCGACACCAAGGTGATTTTAATCACCGGCCGCATCCTGCGGCGCAAAGGTCACCATGTGGTCGTCAAGGCGGTGAAGCGGCTCAAAGAGATGGGCCTGAAGGATTTTTTGTGTGTCTTCGTCGGCGAAGACCGAGGCCGCACCCGCTACACCGGCGAATTGTGGGATCTCGTTCTAACGACGGACACTATGGACGTGATCCGTATGGCTGCACCCGTCGCCGACATGCCCGCCGCCTATTCTGCATCTTCAGTCGTAGTGTCGGCGGCGGTCCAGCCCGAAGGCGTGCAGCGCGCAATCCTCGAAGCACAGGCAATGGCACGGCCCGTCATTGTGTCTGATCTTGGTGCCGGTACGGACGTCGTGCTCACCGCTCCGGCAGTGCCCGAGAGCCGGATTGCGGGGTTCCGCTTCCACGCAGGTGACGATGCGGCGCTGGCGGCAGCCTTGCTGCGGCTATTTTCCATGCCGGAGCCCAATCGGGCAACGATCGGCCGTCGCGGTCGTGACTGGGTGCTAGGCCATTTCAATGCTGATACCGTTAGCGAGCAGACGCTACTTGTTTACGACCAGATCCGGCCAAACAAGGTTAAGTAAGACGAAATCAGAGCAATTTTAATGCTTTGACTGCAAATCCAGGACTGACTATCGACAATATTGGCGGAACCGCGTTGACATCTGCGCGGTTTCTACCAATCTTTCGCTATCCCAAGGCGCAGTAAAATGCGTCAAGGGACTGTCGCAACGGCAAAAAGGAGAAAATAGCCATTCGTCGTCCGATGAAGTCCGCGCTGCCCGTTCAAAAGGACGGCCCGCGCATCAACGAGGAGATCCGCGTCCGCGAGGTCCAACTAATCGATGCCAGTGGTCACAACCACGGTCCCACACCGATCCAAGCCGCGCTCGACATGGCGCAGGCCGCGGGGCTCGACCTAGTCGAAATCGCCCCCAATTCGTCGCCCCCCGTCTGCAAAATCCTGGATTACGGCAAGTACAAATTCCAGGCGCAAAAAAAGGCGGCCGAAGCCCGCAAAAAGCAGAAAGTCGTCGAGGTCAAGGAAATCAAACTACGGCCGATGATCGACGACCACGACTACGACGTCAAAATGCGCTCGATGAAGCGATTCTTCGAAGAGGGCGACAAGGTCAAAATCACCTTGCGCTTTCGAGGACGCGAAATGGCGCACCAGGAGCTTGGCTACAAGCTGCTCGAACGCGTGAAAGCAGACACCGGCTCATTCGCCAAAATCGAATCGGAACCGCGGTTCGAGGGCCGGCAGATGGTCATGATGCTAGCGCCACGCTAGCGCCGCAGGACAATTTAAAGGCACATCGAAAGCGCCACTCGCAATTTGCGGGTGGCGCTTCAGCATTTTAGCGCCGTTTGCCTACCCGACTGCGGGCGGTTGCATGGCGCGGCGGCCTCTGCCATAACGCCGCGCATTCGTCGCCCGGCCAGTAAGGGCTGCCGTGGCGGCGATTAACGCTCAATCCCGAGCACCCGCTCTTAGGCCTAACCGCCTCGCGAGCATATTCCGGCCATTCGGGCATGCCCCGCAACGTGCCGATGAGGAGAGCCAAATGCCCAAGTTGAAGACCAAATCGGGCGCAAAAAAGCGCTTCAAGATCACGGCGACCGGCAAAGTGAAATACCAACAGTCCGGCAAGCGCCACGGCATGATCAAGCGGACCACGAAGACGATCCGCGAGCATCGCGGCACCAGCGTGCTGTTCAAGACCGACGGCGACAATATCAAGAAATACTGGCTGCCGAACGGTTAGCCGGCCTTTCCTTGCCGCCTCAGCGCGGCTGTCCCTCGTCGATTATTTGCACGTACCGCAAGGAGAATTCCAATGGCCCGCGTCAAGCGTGGTGTCACGTCACACGCAAAGCACAAGAAAGTCCTGAAAGCAGCCAAGGGCTATTATGGCCGGCGCAAAAATACGATCCGCATTGCCAAGCAGGCGGTGGAAAAGGCGAACCAGTATGCCTTCCGTGATCGCAAGCGGCGCAAACGCACATTCCGCGCGTTGTGGATTCAGCGTCTGAATGCTGCGGTGCGCCCGTTCGGCCTCAACTACAGCCGGTTCATCGCCGGGCTAGCCAAGGCTGGCTTGACGATCGACCGGAAGGTTCTGTCCGATCTCGCCATTCGCGAGCCGGC
>JBGQLL010000057.1:0-14278 GCA_041500065.1 Pseudolabrys sp. | reverse complement strand
GCAGATCCATGTAGCCGTCGAACTGTCCCTTGGAAATCAGCGTCGAACCGAAGCGCTGGATCGGCATGTTGGTAATGGTGAACAGGTGATTGAAGACGATGCCGAAGTTTTCATTCAGCAGGCGATGGTAATCGCCTTCCAGCGCTTCCTGCGCGGGTGGCAGCTTCGGTCCCTGCGGATTGAATACCAGGTTCAACGTGAGGCCGCTGCCGGGTTTTCCGTAGCCGAGCGCGTTGAGTTTCTTCAGGGCGAGCGCCAAAATCAGCAGATCGGCGGGCGTGTAATTCCGATTCTCGAGCAGGCGGCTCGCGCTTTCGTCTGAAACTCCGAGAGATAAGAGAATCGCACGCGCCTCCGCAATGACCTGCGCCGCCGTCTTGCTGCGCAAGGTGTCCCTTGCATCGCTCACTGTCGCAACTGATGAGACGGCGATCCCGATCCCGCCGGGGACGAATGACAGTCCAGCTTTCACCGGCAAACTGCCGCCTGCCATCACACCGGCCATGTCCTTCAGCCTCTGTGCCAGGGGTGGAAAATCGGTATAAGGATCGACATCCAGCGAGACGGCGAGCTCACGCTGTGTGTCGGTCACCCCTAGCAAGCTGTCCATCAGGCCGTCGCGATCGGCGCGATTGTTCGACAGTCCCGCTCCGACGCGGTCGAACATGTTGCTGATGCCATTGAGGGATCGTTCGACGGTACCGGCCGGATTGGTGATAAGGTCGGCGCCAAATTTTATCGGACCGAGTGCGGCGCGCCCGAATGCCTGACCGAATGCCTCGGACTGAGACATCTTTTCAATTGCCGCGCAAGCATCAAGCTCGTGCAAGCGCAGCTTCGTGAACTCAACACCATCGAATGCAAATTTGCCGTAGGGCGTATCGACGTCAAAGATACGCATCACGCCATCGCTGCGCACAATCGGCTTGACGGTGTAGTTGGAACCGCTAGTCGCCTTGCCAAGATATTTCTCGGCAGGCTCCGGTTTTGGCAGCTCGAGCGCGCCCGCTGACGACAGGGCCAGCACAGCCAAAGGCGCGGAAACGAGCAACGGGATAACAAGCCTGGTCCAGTTACCTTGCGCTTTTCGGCTGACCTGCCACGTAGCCGACCCGGCCGGGCGCCGAATGGAACAACGCCTGCGCATGCTTAAACCCCCCGAAGTACGCAACATTGCCAGCGGCCAAATCCTAGCATTTTTTGTCATAGAAAATGCAACGCGTCAGGAGCAGGGCGCAAAGCTGCCAGTTATCGCAAAAGTGCCCGTTTAGCTTTGCGGGGGCCGCATCAGCTGGGTGATCACGTCCTTAAGAGTTGTGAGGTTGAATGGCTTGGTCATGAAAAAATTCGCCCCGGCAGCAATGGCAGCTTCGGCGTGCTGAGGCTCGGAGCTTGCCGACATGATGACAACGGGAACGCTGCGAATTTTCGGATCGGCACGAATCTCGCGCGCCAGTTCAAGGCCGTTCATGCCCGGCATTTCGCGGTCGGTCACGACGAACAGGTATGATTTCTCGCGCAGTTTTTGCAGGGCCGTCGGCCCGTCGTGAACTTGGTCAACATTGACGAAGCCGCATTTGCGCAGCATCCCGTCCACGATGCGTGTCATCGTGTTGAGGTCGTCGACAACCAGCACCGGATCGACGTAGTCGACCAAGGTAAAGTTCCCTCTTCAGGCCATGCTCGCGAATGGCGAGCCCCCACGCGCGTCAGTCGAGTCAAACGCGCCAGCCTTGCAGCTTCAATTTACACGATTCGTCCGGAGATCAAGATGGTGTGGACAGGTACCAAGGCCGTAAAATTCTTTTTATATCGGCGGGATACCGGTGAAACTTACGCTTTCGCAGCCGCTAACCGGATCACGTTATCGGCACTGCGGGTTTGGGTTCCGCCGTTCGGCACGTAAAGCCCACGTTTGTCGGCAAGCGGCTTGAATGCCTCGGTGAGGCCGATCACCGTCTCGGCGGCCCCAAGGACGAGAAAGCCGTCTTCGGGCATCTGACGCGCGATACGATTGAGCACCGCGATCTTGTTTTCCTGGTCGAAGTAAATCAGCACATTGCGGCAGAACACCAAATCGAAGCTGCCGAGCACCGAGAAATCATTGAGCAGGTTGAGCGGGCGGAATTGCACCATACTGCGCAATTCCGGCGCGAGCTGCCAGGACTCTCCGACTTGATCGAAGAATTTCACCAACAGTTGCACAGGCAGTCCGCGCTGCACTTCGAACTGGCTATAAATTCCGGCCTTGGCCTTTTCCAGCACATCAGACGACAGATCGGTGGCGACAATGTCGATGCGATAACCTGCAACTGCTGACCCCATACTTTTGATCGCCATCGCCAGTGAATAGGGCTCTTGCCCCGTTGAAGCCGCTGTGCACCAGATGCGAATCCGCTTTTCGCGCGTACGCGCGGCGATCAGAGCCGGCATGACAGTGTCGCGGAAATGATCGAAGGGTATTTTGTCGCGAAAGAAAAATGTTTCATTGGTAGTCATTGCCTCGACCACCTGGGCGCTGAGCGGAGCAGGCGCCCGATTTTTCAACCGATCGACCAATTCGCCGAGTGTGCTCATGCCGTTTCGGCGCACTATCGGCAGGAGCCGACTTTCGGCGAGGTATTGCTTTTCGACCGCAAGCACCAGACCGGAACGCTCGCGCAAGAATTTTCGTAGATAGTCGAAGTCCTGCGGGGTCACGGGCTCGCCCCGGTAAAGAGGCGCGTGAGCTTCGCGGCGATTTCCGGCAGCGGCAGCACCGCAGAACATAGGCCGGCATTGGTGACCTGACCCGGCATGCCCCAGACTACGCTGGTCG
Organism: Pseudolabrys sp.; assembly: GCA_041500065.1. Classification (GTDB taxonomy): domain Bacteria; phylum Pseudomonadota; class Alphaproteobacteria; order Rhizobiales; family Xanthobacteraceae; genus Pseudolabrys. The sequence goes on along the minus strand of JBGQLL010000057.1, from coordinate 11,460 downwards.
CCTCATCCTGCGCGAAGACATGACCGCCGGCCGCAACAATGGTCTTGGCGCCGGCAAGCCCATCCGAACCCATGCCCGTAAGCACCAGGGCCAGCACTTTGTTACCCCACACGTCGGCAGCGGAAGCAAACATCGGGTCCACCGCCGGCTTGCAGAAATTCACCAGCGGACCATCCTCGATGACGATCACGGCCGCGCCGTCGCGGCGGGCAACTTTCATGTGCTTTCCGCCGGGGGCGAGGTAGACAACTCCGGCGTTGATCTCCTCGCCGTCGACCGCCTCGCGCACAGGCCGCTTGGCAATGCGGGTAAGGTGCTCGGCAAGAACGGCCGTGAAGGTCGGCGGCATGTGCTGGGTGATCAGGACTGGCGCGCGCTGGAGCACGCCGCCGATTTCCGCAATCAGAGTGTTGAGCGCCTGCGGCCCGCCGGTGGAAGAACCGATGAGCAATACGCGTGGTGGCGTGGTCGGCATGGGCCGTAACGTGGTCGGCGGGGGCGCAGCGACCTCCGCGACCGGCTCCGGCACGATTGATGGAGCCGGCTTTGTTTCCAGTGGCACGCGCGCCGGCGGGGCCGCCGAACGCAAGCGCTTCGCGCGCACGCCGAGCTGCCGGATCTTTTCGATCAGATCGCGGCGAAATGCCGGTGAAGCGCTAACTTCGCGATTGCTTCCCGGCTTTGGGATGTAGTCTGCGGCGCCAAGCGACAACGCCCGCAAGCTGATCTCGGCATTCCGCCGCGTCAGTGTGGAAGCCATGATCACGACGAGATCGCGCTTTTTCTCAAGCAGCAGCGGGAGCGCTGCAATGCCGTCGAGCTCCGGCATGTCGACATCGAGCACGACCACGTCGGGGTCGACACGCTCAAGCTGATCCACCGCTTCGCGGCCGGTCCGCAACGTAGCGACGACGTCAAGATCGGGCTCGGATTCAACCCAGCGTGCGAATAGCCCGCGCACGACGACAGCGTCGTCGACGAGCATGACGCGGATACGCCGGTTGGCGATGGAAGACGGCGGAGATACGACTAAGTTCATAGGACGCAACTGGCTTTACTGACTCGAACGGCGATGCGATGGATCAGATAAGCCCGACTTCCTGGAACTTGGCCTCCACGATCTCCTTGTCGAACGGCTTCATTATGTATTCGTTGGCACCGGCATGCAGTGCTCGCGCGATATGCGCCACGTCGTTCTCGGTGGTGCAAAATACGACCTTTGGACCATCGCCGCCCGGCAGCCGCCGGAGCGAGCGTAGAAAGTCGTAGCCGTCCATTTTCGGCATGTTCCAGTCGAGCAAGATTGCCTCCGGCAACTGCCGCCGACAGGCTTCAAGCGCCTGCTCGCCGTCCTCGGCTTCCACGATCTGGAAGTCGAGGCCTTCTAGAATTCGCCGCGCCACCTTGCGAATGACGCTGGAGTCGTCAACTACCAAACACGTTTTCATCGTATAGCCTCGTTGTGTTCGCGCCTAATTCCAATTCCTTCAGCATTCTGGCCGCATCACGCCGCGACCGCCTTCACTGCGATGTCGAGCACGCGGTCGACATCGAGTACCATCAAAAGCTGTCCATCGAGTCGGTAGATCCCGGTCGACACGCTTGCCAGATGCGGATCGAGATTGCTCGGGTTTGGCTCACAAGCCATGTCGTCAAGCCTAAGTACCTCGCCAACGCTGTCGATCAGCAATCCGTACGATTCACCGCGCGACTCCACACCGACCGCCATCGCTTGACCGTCATCCTCGCGCTGCCCAAGCCCTAGGCGGCGGCGCATGTCGATCAGCGTCACGATGCGGCCGCGGAGATTCAATACTCCCGCAATTTCAGCCGGCGCGAGCGGCACCTTGGTCAGTCGTTCGGGTGCAAAAACGTCCTGCACGCGCCGAATCGGCAATCCGAATAGCTGGCCGCCGATCAAGGCGGTAACGTATTCACGCAGGTTATGGTCGGCGGTTTCGGTCATGGTCCATCCGTCACGCGGCCCGACCGACGTCGGTTTGTTCCTTGAGCGCTGCGATCAATCCTTGCCGGTCGAACTTGGCGACATAGTCGTGAAACCCGACGCGGCGGCCACGATCTATCGCGTCGGCCGATATAACCGACGACAGCGCGATAATCGGCAATTCGGTGGTGCGCGGATCGCTTCGCACAGCTTCAGCGAACTGGAAGCCATCTATCTCCGGCATCTCGATGTCGGTAATGGCCACGTCGAAAATATGGCCATCTCCGAGCAGCGCGAGCGCCTGTTGAGCCGAGCCGACTGCGGTCACCTGGTAGCCCGCAGCCTGCAATACCGGGGTCAGCATATTGAGGAAGAATGGAGAGTCGTCGATAAGCAAAACCGTACGCGTGCGGTCGCGCACCGGCTGTTCTTTGCGCCGGAACCAATCCGCGAACGCGAGCGGCAGGAAATGGCCGACGTCGATGATCTCGGTTGCATGGCCGCGGACAATGGCCGAGCCGAGCACTCCCGGGTTGTCGCTACGGACCTGGATATCCAGATTGTCTTCGACGATGTCGATGATTTCGTCGACAATCAGCGCCATGGAGCGGCTGCCGTCGGAGAACACCAGCAATGACTGCGCACCCTCACCCTTCACGCGCACGTCCTCGCTCATACTGACGAGCGGCATCAGATGGCCGCGGTACTGCACCATGTGACGGCCGTTTGACAGTTCGATCTTTTGCGCGTCGATCTCCTCAAGGCGCGTAATCAATGACAGCGGGACTGCCTTGGGCTGGGCCGATCCGGCGCGAAATACCAGCAACGACGTGCTGGCTTCGTCGACGTCAACATGACGGCCATTGTCAGCGGCGTCCGAGCCTGTCAGTTGCGAACCAACCGTGTTCCCGAAGGCCTGCGCGACTCCGTTCGGATCGATGATCATGATGACCGCGCCGTCGCCCAGAATCGTGTTGCCGGAGAACATTGCGATGTGGCGCAACTTGCTGGACATCGGCTTCACGACGATCTCTTCCGTGTGAAACACGCCGTCGACTACGATACCGAAAGTCTGACTTCCAACCTGAGTAACGACAATAAAGCTGCCATCAATGTCGCCGGCATCCTTATCGAGACCGAGCAAATGGCTCAGACCCACGAGCGGCAAGAGCTTGTCGCGCAGCCGCAATACCTTTGTGTCCTTTATGCGCTCGATGCGGTGCTCGCCGCCACTCCGTGCGCGCACCAATTCGACGACCGACAACTGCGGAATGGCAAAGCGATGGCCAGCTGCCTCGACAATCAATGCCGCCACAATCGCTAGCGTGAGGGGGATTTTGATGGTGAAGCCCAGCCCCGCGCCGGCCACCGACTTCACGTCGATAGTACCGCCAATCTGATCGATATTGTTGCGTACAACGTCCATGCCGACGCCGCGGCCTGAAACGCTGGTAATTTCAGCGGCCGTAGAGAATCCGGGCGCGAAAATGAACTTGTGAATCTGCGATTCTGTCAGTTTCTGTGCATCGATCTCGGAGACGAGACCTTGTGCAACGGCCTTGGCCTTGATGCGGTTGGTATCGAGCCCACGGCCATCGTCAGCGACTTGAATGATGATGTAGCCACCTTCATGGTAAGCGGAAAGTCGGATTTGTCCGTGCTCCGGCTTGCCCGAGGCGCGCCGCTGTTCGGGGGTCTCAATCCCGTGATCCGCCGAATTGCGCACCATGTGGGTTAGCGGATCTTTGATAAGATCGAGCACCTGACGGTCGAGCTCGGTTTCGGCGCCTTGCGTTTCAAGCTCGATCTTCTTTCCGAGCTCATTTGAAAGGTCGCGCACAATGCGCGGGAGTTTCTGCCATGCATTGCCGATTGGCTGCATGCGCGTCTTCATCACACCTTCCTGCAGTTCGGCGGTCACATTGGACAGCCGTTGCAGCGGCGTCTTGAACTCGGACTCCTCATGGCGGCGCACGATCTCGAGCAGCTGATTGCGCGTGAGCACAAGCTCGGACACCATCGTCATCAATTGCTCAAGTGTGTCGACTGTAACGCGAATAGATTGATTGGCGCCTTTGCCAGCCTCATCATCCTTGGCCGCTATGCCCGCAGGTGCGGGCGCGGACTTGGGCTTTACGACTGGCGCATCCGCCAGCGTCTCACGAAACGCACGTTCCAGATCATCGAGGGAATCCTCGTCTGGGCGCAAGGGACGTTCCAAAACCTGCGAAACCAGTGTCCCGACTGTGTGCCGGGATTCGGCGGGCGTACCGGCTGACCCGACCCGTTCGACCATTCGCTCAAGACTGGAGATCAAATCGGTGTCGCCGCCCTCCGGCTCGCGCTGCTCGCGCTCAAGAGACTCCAAAATTGTCTTGATGCGGTCGATGGTGGCCAGAATAAGCGTGACAGCTTCGGTGGACGCAGGCGCACCGTCGCGAAACTTGCCCATCAAGGTTTCGGCCGCGTGAGCCAGTGCCTCCAGACGAGGCAGACCAAGAAAGCCACATGTGCCTTTGATGGTGTGGACGAGACGGAAAATATTGTCGAGGATTTTGGCGTTGTTCGGATCCTGCTCGAAACGCACGAGCTCGACGTCGACCACGTCGAGACTTTCGTTCGTCTCGGTGACAAATTCCCGCAGCAGGTCGTCCATAAAAAACGCCTTCGTCGACGAGCTTTGGCCCGTCCGCCGCTTTCCGTCGGAAGCGCGGCCAGTGTGTCGGTGAAGCGTTTAATTTTGGTTGAGCGATAGCGTTATGGCTCACGCCGTTAACTGGCCATTAACTGCCAAAACCGTCCGTCAGGCGCCTATTGCGCCGTGATCGCGACCGTTTCGCCATCCATCGTGATGGCCGCTTTTACGCCGCAAGCCTTGGCCAAAAGGCCGGCATAAAACGGTTGGATGCGATGGGCATCGAGCTCGTCGCCGCGTTCCTCGCCTGTGAGCAATGAAGGCACCGCCGGCGGAATTTTGGCATTGGTGCCGGCCGCTGTGACCCTGAATCCCATGGTGTCACCCGACCCGACGGGTTCGACGCTGATCCGGCCGCCACGGGGGATCGCCTGGCCGGCGATAACAAGCATGTTGAGCAGCAATTTGACCCGGTTCTTGGGCGACAGGGCTCGCGGCAGGTTCCAGGCGAGCTTCGTCTTATCGTCCTCAAGGAATCCACGCGCGATGTTTTCAGCGTCGCCGAGGTCGATCTGTGCACCGGCAGAGCCGGCAGCGCCGAACGCGATGCGGCAGAACTGCAATTTGGCTGAGGCGGTGCGGGCGCTCTTTTTGATAAGGTCGAGTGCAAACTCCTTGGTCGCCTCATCCTTCTCTTCCTCGAGCACCTCAAGCCCGTTGACGATGGCGCCGACCGGACTAATGAGATCGTGGCAGACACGCGAGCACAACAAGGCCGCAAGATCGAGCGCTTCGATGGGAGATTCGGACATAGACTAGTCTCCGCTGGGAATGCAGGCTGCCCCAATCGGGCGAATCGATAGTCGCGCCGACTTGGCGAGGTGATACACCGCACCCAAACCACCGCCAAGGACCGTGGGCGACAACAGGACGTGGAATTTGACTTCGGGTTCCGAAATTCTGCCCGCCAAAGCGGCGCAGCTCCTCGATGATTTGACGGTGATCGTCGCACGCGCTTGCGCGGAAATCAGGGCGGTTTCGCCATCTACCGTGGCCCAGCGGATAAAGGCTGACCGCTCGCCAGTCACAGCCGCCGATGAAGCATCCGAAGCGATGCTCTTGCAGGGTGTTGCGCGACTTTTGCCAGCCGTCCCGGTGGTCTCTGAGGAATCCCCCGTCAGCGAAAATCGTTTCGACGAAAGCTTCCTGCTGTTGGACCCGCTTGATGGCACGCGTGAGTTTCTCGCCGGTCGTGACGAATTTACCGTCAATCTAGCTATTGTTACACGCGGCGTGCCGATCGCCGGTATCATTGCGGCACCAAAACGCGGCCAGGTTTGGCGCGGCGTTGCCGGCGTGAAAGCCGAACGGCTCCGGCTGCTGGACGATGGCGCAGATCAGCCGCAGAAAATCCATACCCGCGGCTGGCCACGCCAAGGGGCGGTCGCCACAGTAAGCCGATCACATCTCGACGCGGCTACCGAGGCTTTCATAGTCTCACTTGGATCGCCCACCCGGAACGCCAGCGGTTCGGCAATCAAGTTTTGCCAAGTCGCGGAAGGCACCGCAGACGTCTATCCGAGGCTCGCAACGACTTGCGAATGGGACGTGGCGGCCGGTCATGCGCTCGTCGTCGCAGCGGGCGGCGTAGTGACAAACCCGCAAGGTTTACCCTTGGCATACGGCCGCGCCGTCGAGAATTTTCGCGTGCCGGCATTCATTGCGTGGGGGGACCCGAACAAGGTGGCGGCCGGTCTTTGAGGCGGCGCGCGCTTACTGTCCCAAATCGTGGGCAACGTCGGGCCATTTGCGCTCGGCGGTGTCGATGATGCGACCCGGATCGGCGAGAAAAGCGCTGCGCGTCTGCTCGCTATAGAAGAAGTAAAGTCGCTGCCCGACTATGACCCAAAAAAGGGGATGACCCGGTACTGATCGACCACGGCCGATCGCGACCGGGTCGTACCCGGCAAATCGCGGCGCATAGACGTCCGGGTGGTGCTCAAAAGCACCGCGATTTCCCTCATTGCCAAACCGCCAGACCGCACCATCCAGGTTCAATTCGAACTCCGGTCGGCCAAATAACGCCTTGCCCTCTGTGAAATAGGCCACGGGGTCAAAGCCACTAATGGCTAGGCCGGTATCCGCGTTGATCGCCAACTGGTTGTCGGTCGCGGCTCTGACCCCTGAGGGTGTAACAATACCGCTGCATAGGGCGACCCCCAGCAACAATCGGAACAGGAGAGGCGGCTTCCGTTGGTGCCGTGCTGCAGTCATAGTTCTCGGCAAAGATTAATGATTCGGGGCAAGCCTTTCGTCGGCACTTTAGCGCTGTTGGCGTGAGCATCCGGTTAAACGGGGCCTGGAACCCTTACTATTTAATGGAGCAGATGATGCGCGCCACTTTGCGCCTTGCCGCCCTGATATTCTCCCTTGCCTTGGTTGCTCCGGAAATTGCGGTAGCCCAGAACCCGCCGCCCCCACCACGGCAACCGGGCACCTTCTCGCCTGGTGAACTGGTGCGGGAAGGCCATCGCTTCTTCGGCACGGTGTCACGCGGGTTGGCGCAAATTGTCGAAACAGCCGTCAGCCGCTGGGGTCAGCCGAACGGCTATGTGCTGGGGCAGGAAGGCAGCGGGGCCTTCGTCGTGGGCCTGCGCTATGGCGACGGGAAACTTTATACAAAAAACGCCGGCGATCGCCGTGTGTTCTGGGAGGGACCATCCGTTGGGTTCGATACCGGCGGCGAAGGCGCTCGCACGATGATGCTGGTTTACAATTTGCCGGCGACCGAGGCTATCTATCAGCGCTTCGCGGGCATCGATGGTTCTGCCTATTTCATCGGCGGCTTTGGGATGACGGCACTCGCTTCCGGCAATATCATTGTGGTGCCGATCCGCTCAGGAGTCGGTTTGCGGCTGGGCGCCAATATCGGCTACCTCAAGTTCACGCCGCGGGCGACCTGGAATCCATTCTGATCGCCTTACATTTACTACTTTTCTCACAAACAGCGGCGCGAACCTACTGTACCCGCGACGCAGACATGGCTTTAGGCTAGTGTCGACTTGGGCCGCCAGGGCTGGCGCGCATCTTGTGGCTCTTCAATGATGATGCGTGAGGTGGAGGCGTATGTTCCATGATTGAACCGATCATGTATTTCGGGATCGGGTTTCTCGTAGCAGCTCTGATCGGGCTCGTTGTTGTCCCTCTTGTACACGGCCGCGCTGTACGCCTGACCATGCGTCGCCTCGAAGCCGCAGCGCCGCTATCGATGGCCGAGATCCAGGCCGACAAGGATCAGCTGCGCGCCGAATTTGCGATGTCGACGCGACGTCTGGAAATGAGCGTCGAGCAACTCAAGACCAAAAGCACCAGCCAGTTGGCAGAACTCGGCAAGAAGGGCGATGCCATCAATCGCCTGAAGGTCGAGCTCGGTGAAAAGACAGCAACGATTTTCGCAATGGAAGCGCGCGAGAAGAATCTGCGCGACCAGTTGCGCGCGACTGAAGAAGAATTTGCGGTCAAAAACACCGCAATGCACGATGCCCAGCGCACTTTGTCAGATAAGCAGGGCGAGCTCGCCAAGCTGATAAGCGCATTGGATGAGCGCTCCACCCTGGCCGACGCCCAGAAGATCGAAATTATCGCGCTCAAGACTCATGTCGACGCCCTGAAAGAGCGGCTGGACGGTGCGGGCCACGAGTTGAAGACAGTCGAGGACCGGCGGGACGCGGAGCGGGTTGAATTGAAAGCCGCGACGCAGGAACTGTCGGCTGAGCGCGGGAGGGTCGAGAATCTCGGCCGTCGCATTGCCGAACTTGAGCAGCAGTTAGTCGCACAGACCAAGGAAGCGGAAATTCTGGGCCGCCGCTCGCACGATCTTGAAACGCGCCTCGGTGAGCAGTCGCGGCTGCTTAACGAGAGTGAATTTGAGCTCAAACATTTGCGCCAGGAAATGGAATCGGCCCGCAAGGTCGAGGCCGATCTGCGAGCTGCTCTCGTTGAAATCGAGGGCCGCTCCAGTTCGGCAACGCAGGATCTCAAGACAGAAAATGCCCAACTGCACGCGACGATCGCTCACGTCAAGGAGGAGCGCGACCGGTTCGCCCGAGACCTGGGCGCCATGAAACGCGAGACAGAAGAAGCCTGGGCGTCCGAGCGCGTGGAAAATTCGCTCCTGCGCGAACGCATCAACGACGTCGCAGCGGAAGTGGCAAGGCTCGCTTCTGCCCTAGAGGGGCCAAACTCGCCGATTGATGCACTGCTCGCCGCTGAAACATCGCGTGAGCTCAAGAGCGCCACTGCAACCGTCGGTGCTGACGTCAATCTCGGCGAGCCGTCCAACGGCAACCTGGCCGACCGCATCCGCGCGCTGCAAACTCACGCTTCGCGTTTGGCGCAGGGCGACGATCCGAAAACGCGCAACTAAAAAGGCCGGCGGCCGCCCTTGGCTTGACACCTCTTCGAGGCACTCTTTATATCGCGCGTCCGCCAACGGTCGGGCGCTTAGCTCAGCGGGAGAGCGTTCCCTTCACACGGGAGAGGTCGTAGGTTCAATCCCTACAGCGCCCACCATTATTTGCGCCGGACCGGCGGTTCGCGCGTCAGGTTTTTCGCGGCGAGTTCATCCAAATAATCCCGCCAGTAGATCGAATAGTTTCGCCCGAGTTCGAGCAGATAGTCCCAATCGAAAATCCCGGTTGAGTGCATGTCGTCGAACACGAGCCGCACGGCATAATTACCGACCGGGAGCACCTCGATGAGGCCAACGTCTCGCTTGCCGGGAACGGTTTTGCGTTCCTCGGCAGAATGACCTTGCACTTCCGCGCTCGGACTTTTGACGCGCAAATATTCGGCGGGCAAATCGAAGCTCTCGCCGCCCGTAAACGTGACGGTCAGGATCTTGCGATCCTTGCGCAAGCGCAATTCGGTCGGCCATGTTTGCAGATCTGTCATTACTGCCGGCCCATGGCGCTCCTAGGGAATTAACAGCCCCAGCGATTTCAAACGCTTACCACCTGTCACCAGCCCGAAAAAGCCCTTCCGTCCTAAAGCCGAAGTGTCACCCACTCGTCTGTTGTCATAGACGGACATTACGGTTGAAGCCCGCTAATGATTGCCTCTAGGACACGCAAGGCATCAACTGTGCCGTCAGCTTCGCCTTTTTCAAAGTCTTGCTCTGCCACCGCCATCGTGTTTGTGACATGTGCCAAGCATAAAACGTTTTTGTTCGTGGCGCGGGCAAACGCATAAAGAGCCGCGGCCTCCATTTCGACGGCCAGTATGCCCTTAGAGCGGGCAACGGCAATTGCTTCCTCTGTCTCGCGAAACGGCGCATCTGTGGTCCAACTAGACCCGATGACAATGTTCACGCCCTTAGTTTTCAACGCGTGCGCCGCCATAGCAACTAGATGCGAATCTGCCTCGCTGTATTCTGAGGGTATGGCGTAGTGATAGCTTGTTCCTTCATCGCGCAAGGCGCGATCAATCACGACGAAATACGGGGGCTTACCGGCGGGAGTGATTTGACCCGCGGAGGTGATGCTAATCAGAAAGTGGCATCCGCTGGCGAAAAGCTCCTCCGCTATCAGTACAGCGAACGGCGCACCTACCGCACAGCCAATAATGCCAGCGACCTGTGTGCCAACCGTGAACGTATAGAGTTCGGTGTGGTAGCAAGGCCACTCTTTTGCCAGGTGTGCATCGCCTGTCGCTTTGAGTCGGCGGACGATATCGCCGTCCGGGTCCAAGACACAAACTGACGGCACATTTGTAGCCACAAATCCCTTTTGGCGGCGCGCTTCCCGCAAGAGTGCGGCAGGTGCAAATACTGATTTAGCGGCCGGATTTTTGTTGTCGAGCAACGGCGGCATAGTGAAGCCTCACGCGTCGGAACGCTGAAACACAACGCCGTAGTGATACGGCGGGACTTCGACAACTTTTATGCATTTTAACCCACTCCCCTCCACGGACTTGATTGTTTCCTCTGGCGACATTCTCAATTCTGTTTTTGGGCCTCGCGGTTCCCCAAGGATGGGCGTTTCCTCGCGCGGACGCCTGTGCCAATTGACGATTGCAAAATATCCGGCCGGTTTCAGTGCCTTTCCCACAGCTTGCGCCAGTCGAGAGCGATCCGGGACGCCATGAAAAGCATTTGCCATGAAAACAAAGTCTGCTGGCCCTGCTAGTTTAGCAATGTCGTAGGCGTCGCCGGCTATGAAGTCGCAATTTGTTGCTCCGCTTTCCACTAGCCGATGCCGCGCAACCTCAAGCAAGTTCGGATCAATATCAATCGCAGCGACGTGCCGTGCGACCTTTGTTATCTGAAGGGTGAACCAACCGTCACCCGAGCATAGGTCGATCACATCCATGCCAGACCGCACACCGACCGTCGCAAGCACTCCCGCAGGATCAGGCCAGAGTGCCTCCCACCATCCGGCAGTCGGCATTTCGGTGCCTTGAAAAAATCCCTCCCGATGGTCAGTCATAGACAGTCCTGCCGCGCCGGCCAACGCGTAGCCGCGAGCATGTGCGGGTGTGATCAGATCGGAACAAAGATAGAATTGTGTCACCTACAGTCTCTACTAGCGTCACCCAAAAAATAAGCTTCTGAAATCAAGACAGAAAAATAGGGGTGGCGCTCCCTAGGGGACTCGAACCCCTGTTTTCGCCGTGAGAGGGCGACGTCCTGGGCCGCTAGACGAAGGGAGCTAGGTCCCCCGAAATAGCCTCGATCTGCCATGTACGCAAGGTTGGTCGCCCTGTCTTGCGGCCGGCGATGCGCCATTCCACCTTATGCCGTCCTCAGAGGAGATTTTGCATGATCGACAAGATCGCCGGCCTGGTAAACGCCGATCCTGGGCTTGTCCGCCGCGGCCGTTTC
>JBGQLL010000056.1:0-14526 GCA_041500065.1 Pseudolabrys sp. | reverse complement strand
TGTCCTTATCGATGCGGGCTAGAACCGCGTCGAGAGTCTTCATGAGGGGCTCCTTAGAGGCAGGAGTCCGAAACTAGCAACGCTGACCCAACCTGGAAAGAAGCGTCAGTGCACAGTCGGCTTGTCGAAAACCGCTGAACCAGACAGTCCGATGAGGAGCATTCCTCGCGGTGTACGCCGCGGGCCGCCAGCACGGCGGCCCTGCAACGTGGCCCGGATGCGTCGGTAAAGCATGGGCGGGGGTATTGTCGCAGAGATGGCGGCGAGATAGCCGCAGCGGCGTGCCGTTCGGCGCAGATGGGGCGTGACCACAGGGGCCACCAGCAGTGTGGGAATGCCGCAGAACCGTCCCGGGGCATTAATTTCCGCCGCCGGTACGCCGTCCGGAACGGGACTACAGATTGCCACCAGACAGGCATCGGCGCCGCCCGACTGACATAGCCGTCGCGCCTCCTCAAGACCGGTTACTGCTGTGACCTTTGCGACCTCCATTCGTCGGAGGCGCGCGACTAAAATATGATCATGACCGCTGTCGGCAACGACAACGATGCGCGAAAACTTGATCGACTTCATCGACGCCACCCTCTGCAACTCACGCAAGTCGTGCCCCGATTGGACTGCTTGCTAACCCGCACGAAGAATTCGCGGGCCAGGCGGACCTGCCGGTATATCCTTCTTCTGTCAGGATTTTTTAAGCATACACGGCCCGGTGAAGCACCCAAACCGGCAAATTACTGATGGTGAAACTACTGATATCGACCCGAGCATTTGCCTGTTGAGCGCATGATCGTCGCCGAGCATCTCCTACTCACTAGCCCGTGATCGAGCAATGTCTTCGACGTGCGCAACACTGACGCACCGGAACCGATCACCGGCATTTTTTTCGCTTGACTGTGGCTCTGGCGACAGATGCGCCGCGGCATCACCAAACAGAATTGCGACGGCAGCACGCTTGTCACCGACGAAAACGGCGGTCAATATGGCCGCAATTCCGCCACAAGTGCGGGGGGCGTGAGGGGATCCATGGATGAGTTGATCGGGCGTCTCGTCGCCAACGTTGGCGTCGACCGAAGTGCCGCTGAAAAAGCAGTTGGCATTATCCTCGACTTCTTGCGCAAGGAAGGGCCAGCCGACAAAGTGCAGGCCCTCATCGACTTGCTTCCGGGGGCGGAGGCTTTGCTGGCGAAACAATCTGAAGGCGGGGGCGGCATGTTTTCCATGGGCGGCATTATGGGCGCCGGCACCAAGATGATGTCGGCGGGGCTGAGCATGGGCCAGGTGCAGGGTGTAACGCGGGAAACTATTTCCTATGCCCGCGAAAAGCTGGGCGACGATGCGGTTGGCGAAATCGTCGGTGCAATTCCTGGATTGAATCAGTTTGTTTGAACCGTTTGAAGACGCGGACAAACATAAGAAAAGGCTGAGGGTGAACGATGTCCTATCCCATCACTGATATCGACGGGATCGACGGCAATGTCGCCGCCGCTCTCAAGTCGGTGGGAATTAGGTCGACCGACCGCCTGCTCGAGGCGGCGCGAACGGTAAGAGGACGCAAGGCGCTCGCCGAGAAAACCGGCTTCGACGAGAAGCAGTTTTTGTATTGGGCCAATGTTGCCGATCGCATGCGCATCAAAGGCGTTCGCAAGGAATACTCCGAACTGCTGCAAGCCGCCGGCGTGGATACCGTGAAAGAGCTAAAGTATCGAAACCCGTCCAATCTCGCCAAGGCGATGGCCGACGCCAACAAGAAGCGCAAACTGGTCCGCCTGCTGCCGTCTGAGAAGGTCGTCAAACGCTGGATCGAGAACGCCAAGCTTCTGCCGCTCAAGATCACCTATTAGCCGCCTCGGCTGCTTGACAGCCCCGCGCCGACCGCGCAAAGCGACCGGCATGGGCAACGTCCGCACCCTCGAAAAAGCCTCTAGAACCGCCCCAAAATCAGCGGCAAATGCGCTTTCGGCGCTGTATTCGCTTGGCCGTCCTTTGGTGATGGGCATCCTCAACGTGACGCCGGATTCCTTCTCGGATGGCGGCCAGTTCCTCGATCCCGCTGCGGCCATCGCCCACGCCGGCGAGATGGCCAAACAAGGCGCCGATATCCTGGACATCGGCGCGGAGTCGACGCGTCCTTATGGCGGCGCGGTCCCGGTGTCGGCAGACGAGGAAAAGGCGCGGCTCGCCGCGGTGCTCCCGGCCGTGATCAAACTTGGCCTGCCGGTATCAATCGACACGATCAAGGCTCCCATCGCAGCCTGGGCACTCGGCCAGGGCGCGGCCATCGTCAACGACGTCTGGGGGCTCCAACGCGATCCTGACATGGCGCCGCTGGTTGCCGAACATGGCGTGCCGGTGATCGTGATGCACAACCGCGAGGCCGCCGACGCTACGATCGACATCGTTGCCGACGTGCTGGCGTTTTTTTCACGCTCGCTGGAGATAGCAGCGCGCACGGGCATCGCCCGCGAGACTATCGTGCTCGACCCGGGCATCGGCTTCGGCAAGACGCCCGAGCAGAGCATCACTTGCCTTGCGCGTCTTGGCGAGTTCAAGCGCTTCGGCTTGCCGCTTCTGGTCGGCGCTTCACGCAAGCGCTTCATCAACACGGTGACGCCCTCGGCACCGGATGAGCGCATCGGAGGATCGATTGCCGCTCACCTTCTGGCGGTCCAAAGAGGTGCGGCGATCGTGCGCGTCCATGATGTTGCGGAAACCGTGCAGGCGCTGCGTGTGGGCGCCGCGATCGAGGGCGCGCCATGAGTGATCGCATCTTTATTAGAGGGCTCGCGCTACACGCCTATCACGGCGTGATGACACACGAGGCCAAAGTCGGGCAGACCTTCACTCTCGACCTCGATCTAGAAATTGATCTCTCCGCTGCAGCCCGTTCGGACAAGGTCGTCGATACGGTCTCGTACGACAAGGTGGTCGATTGCGCGAGCGAGGCGTTCTGCGCGCATCGCTACCGTTTGATCGAGGCCGCGGCGGGCCGGGTTGCTGACGCCATCCTCGCCGCCTTTCCACGTGTCCGGTCTGTGCGGGTTACGATCCACAAGCCGCACGCTCCCATCGCCGCTACTTTCGACGATGTGGGGGTGACGCTGGTGCGGAGCCGTCATGGCTGAGGCGCTGCTCGCGCTCGGCGGCAACGTCGGAAACAGCCGCGCTATTCTCGACCGGGCCATAAACCTGCTGTGCGACGGCAAGACAGTGCGCTTGACGGCGCGCTCGTCCGATTACCGGACCCCGCCCTGGGGATTCAAGTATCAGCCGCACTTCGTCAATCTCGCCATCGCAGTCGAGACGACGTTGAGCCCCCAACAGCTGCTGACGCGGGCGCAAGAGGTGGAATTGCGGTTAGGCCGCGACCGTGCCCATGAAAAACGCAACGGGCCGCGCACTGCCGATATCGACATTATCGCCTATGACGATGTGACATTGAACGAGCCCAATCTGACGCTGCCGCACCCGCGCTGGTTCGAGCGTCCTTTTGTATTGCTGCCGCTGGCCGAAATCGCGGGAGACCGGGTGATTGCCGGGCGGCGCGTCGAGGAGACCGCCGAGGCCGTCGACGCCGGCGGTATCTATCGCCTGCCCTAGGCGCATGGCGTAACGGGTATGCATCTTGCTTTAACTCAATGGCCCGATCGTCACTCCTGTGTCATTTTGCCTGCATGACCGGTGAACTTCCCCTAGCCGCCGAATTCCCGCGGACGACCCAGGCGGAATGGCGCAAACTGGTGGACGCTGCGCTCAAAGGCGCCGCTTTTGACAAGCGGCTGGTCAGCCAGACTTATGACGGTCTGCGCATCGAGCCTCTTTATGGGCGCGCCGCGGGGGCAAAGCCGGTCGCCGGACGACCTGCGCTGCCGTGGCAAATTCTTCAGCGTATCGATCATCCCGATCCGGCCGCCGCCAACGCGCAGGCACTCGAAGACCTCGAAAATGGCGCGACCGGCCTGACGCTGGTCTTCGCCGGTTCGCTCAACGCTAATGGCTATGGCTTGGCTGCCACGCCTGAAACGCTCGCGCGCGCACTTGATAATATTGAGCTCGACGCAGGCGTCACGTTCGACTTCAACCTCAGCCCGGCAACGCGCGAGGCCGTGCAGCATTTCGTGGCGCTGGTAAAAAACCGCAAATTTGCGCCTGCCTCGGTTGATCTGCGCGCAAGCTTGAACCCCATCGGTGGCCTTGCCGCCACCTGTGTCAGCCCACGGCCGTGGAGCGAACTATCGAAATATGTCTCCTCAGCCGTGCGCGATCTTGCCGGGCAAGGCTTCCGCGGACCCTTCATGGTGGCGGACGGACGCATCATCCACAATGCCGGCGGCTCTGAGGCGCAGGAATTGGCCTTTGCGCTTGCCGCCGCAGTCGACTGTCTACGCGCGCTCGACGCAGGCGGCACGCCACTCGATGCAGCGCGGGGCATGATCTATTTCCGCCTCGCCGCCGACGCCGACGAATTTCTCACCATCGCGAAATTCCGCGCAGTACGTAAATTGTGGGCGCGGGTCGAAGAGGCCTGCGGACTGAAGCCCAAGCCCGTTACGGTCGCCGCGGAAACCGCCTGGCGCATGATGACCAGGCGCGATCCTTACGTGAACATGCTGCGCACGACCATCGCGGCTGCCGCAGCCGGCCTCGGCGGCGCTGACAATATTGCGGTGCTGCCGCACACCGCCGCGATTGGACTGCCTAACGCGTTCGCGCGCCGGATCGCACGCAACACGCAACTCATTCTCCTTGAAGAATCCAATATCGCAAGGGTTTCGGATCCCGCCGCCGGCTCCGGCGCGATCGAGGACCTGACGAACAAGCTCGCCAACGCGGCATGGTTGCAATTTCAGGAGGTCGAAAAGGCAGGAGGCGCGTGGATCGCGCTCGAGCGCGGCCTGATCCAGAAAAATGTTGCTACCGTGCGTGCGGAACGTGAAAGAGCCGCTGCGTGCCGCAAGGACGCGATCACCGGCACCAGTGATTATCCCGATCTGAACGAAAAGCTGCCGGCTGTGCTAAACGTCGCACCGCTGGCGCCGCCGAGGGAAGCATCGGCCAAGCCCGCGGCCGAGCCGTTGCCGTCGATCCGGCTCGCCGAGCCGTTCGAAAAACTGCGCGACGCGTCCGATCGCGCGCTCGTCAATACCGGCGCGCGGCCGAAAGTGTTCCTCGCAACGCTCGGCAAGCTGGCGGAGTTCACCGCGCGCGCAATGTTTGCGAAAAATTTCTACGAGACCGGCGGCATCGAAGCGATAGGCAATGATGGCTTCAAGGATCAGGCCGCGATGGTCAGCGCCTTTAAGGCGTCTGGTGCCAAGCTCGCCTGTCTGTGTTCCTCCGACGCAGTTTACTCAATGGAGGCCGCCACGGCTGCCAAGGCGCTGACCGCGGCCGGTGCGGTTGTCAACCTTGCGGGCCGCCCGGGCGAGCATGAGGCAGAATGGCAGCAGGCCGGCATCAAACGCTTCATTTACGTTGGCTGCGACGTGCTTTCGACCTTGCAGGCCGCACATGATATTCTGGGTGTCAAATGAGTCAGATCCCCGACTTCTCTAAGGTCGACTTCGCCGATGCCGGCTCGCCGGCCAGCAATGGCTCGGAGCCTTGGGCAACGCCAGAAGGCATCGCGGTGAAGTCCGTCTACGGCGAGCAGGATCTCGCCGGGCTCGATTTCCTGGACACCTATCCCGGCAGAGCGCCGTTCCTGCGCGGCCCCTACCCCGCGATGTACGCGGCCCAGCCCTGGACCATCCGGCAATATGCCGGCTTCTCGACCGCCGAGGATTCGAACGCCTTCTACCGCCGCAACCTCGCCGCGGGACAGAAAGGCCTCTCGATCGCCTTCGACCTCGCCACGCATCGGGGCTACGACAGCGATCATCCCCGCGTATCCGGCGACGTCGGCATGGCTGGCGTTGCGATCGATTCCATCTACGACATGCGCACGCTGTTCTCAGGCATCCCGCTCGACCGGATGAGCGTGTCGATGACCATGAACGGAGCGGTGCTGCCGGTGCTGGCGCTTTACATCGTCGCGGCGGAAGAACAGGGCGTACCTCACGAGAAACTGTCGGGCACGATCCAGAACGACATCCTCAAAGAATTCATGGTGCGCAATACCTACATTTACCCGCCTGGCCCAAGCCTACGTATCGTTTCCGACATTTTCGCCTACACCTCGGCCGAGATGCCGAAATTCAATTCGATTTCGGTCAGCGGCTATCACATGCAGGAGGCAGGCGCGACGCAGGATCTTGAGCTCGCCTATACGCTTGCGGATGGCGTCGAATATGTGCGCGCCGGGCTGAAGGCCGGCCTCACCATCGACCAGTTCGCACCGCGCATTTCGTTCTTCTGGGCGATCGGGATGAACTACTTTATGGAGATCGCCAAGCTGCGTGCCGCCCGCATGCTGTGGGCGAAGCTGATGAAACCGTTCAATCCCGAGGATTCCCGCTCATTGTCGCTGCGCACGCACTGCCAGACCTCCGGCTGGTCGCTGGCGGCGCAAGACGTATTCAACAACGTTTCCCGCACCATGATCGAGGCGATGGCGGCAACCCAAGGCCAGACCCAGTCGCTGCACACCAATGCGCTCGACGAGGCGCTCGCATTGCCGACCGATTTTTCCGCGCGGATCGCGCGCAACACGCAAATTGTTTTGCAACAGGAGGCTGGCGCCACCCGCATCGTCGATCCCTGGGGCGGCTCCTATTACGTCGAGCGCCTGACCTACGAACTCGCGCGGAAAGCCTGGGGCCATATCGAGGAAGTTGAGGGCTTGGGCGGTATGGCCAAGGCGATCGAGGCGGGCATCCCCAAGCTGCGCATCGAGGAAGCCGCGGCCAAGACGCAGGCGCGCATCGACGCTCGCGCGCAGTCGGTGATCGGCGTGAACAAATATCCGCCGACCGATGAGACGCCGATCGAAGTTCTCAAGATCGACAATTCCGCCGTGCGGCAGATGCAGCTCGACAAGCTTGCACGCCTGAAAGCCGAGCGCGACCCAACTGCGCTGCAAGAGGCGCTCGATGCGCTGACGCGGGCTGCCGACCGCGGCAACGGCAATCTCCTGGCGCTTGCCATCGACGCCGCGCGTGCAAAAGCAACGGTCGGCGAAATCTCATCGGCGCTCGAAAAAGTTTTCGGCCGTCACCGCGCCGAGATCAAGGCGATCACCGGAGTTTACAAGCGGGAGGTCGGCATGACCGGCGCCGTCGAACGTGTTCGCACCGCGGTAGAGGCATTCGAGGCCGCCGAAGGCCGCCGCCCTCGCCTGCTGGTCGCCAAGATCGGACAGGACGGTCACGACCGCGGCCAGAAAGTGATTGCCTCCGCCTTTGCCGATCTCGGTTTCGACGTCGACATCGGCCCTCTGTTCGCGACACCCGCAGAAGCGGCCCGGCAGGCGGTCGAGAATGACGTGCACATTCTTGGTGTGTCTTCACTTGCTGCGGCCCATTTGACCTTGGTGCCGGAATTGAAAGCGGAGCTTGCCAGGCAAGGCCGCGACGACATCATGATCGTGGTTGGCGGGGTGGTGCCTCCGCAGGATTACGACGCGCTGATGAAGGCCGGCGCGGAGGCGATTTTCCCGCCGGGCACGGTGATCGCGGAAGCCGCCGAGAAACTGCTCAAGACTCTCAATAAGCGCCTCGGGCACGGTAAAGAGGCAGCGGAGTGAGCCGAGCAATCGTCCGCGCGGCCGCAGCCGTACTTTGCGCGCTGTCACTATCCGGGTGTGTTGATTCCGCGGGTCCGATTTTGGCGGACGCACAGCCATTGTTCGGCAAAGACCTGCGGCTCCAGTTCTACACGCTCCGCAACGGCTTTGCAGACGAACCCGAACAGGCGTCATTCAAGTGGGACGGGGAGCGATACATTCATAGTGGCGGCGGCATGAGCGACGTCACCGCCTTCACGGTCCATCGGCTCGAGGGCCGCGCCTATATCGTCCAAAGCGCGGCGGCGAAGCGGCCAAACATCATCGAATATGCGGTCGCACACGAGCTGACCGACGGCGTCTACCAGGTCACCGCGATTGACGAGGACGACGCCGACGGCACTACGCGTAAGCGCTATTGCCAGCAGGCGGACGATTCCCGTTGCCGGATCACGACACAAACGCATTTGTTTGCATTTGCGCGCGCCACCGACGCGCGGCAAAAGGGTAAAGGCGGTTTGGTGCTTCGCCTTGCGAACGGCTCAGAACCTCCGCGCTAGGGACGTCGATGGCTTCGCGCAACCTCCCACCGTCCGATCTTGTCCGAGGTATCCGCGCTGGCGACCGCGCGACGTTGGCGCGCGCGATTACGTTGATCGAGAGCAAGCGCGCCGACCACCGCAAGACGGCACATCGCCTGGTGCAGGAGCTGTTGCCGCTCACGGGTAAGGCCGTCCGTCTCGGCATCACGGGCGCGCCGGGCGCCGGCAAATCCACGACAATCGACGTGCTTGGTACCTACCTCACGGGCAAAGGTCACAGGGTGGCTGTGCTGGCCGTCGATCCATCATCCACCCGCACCGGCGGATCGATCCTCGGCGACAAGACACGCATGGCGCAGCTCTCGAGCGATCCAAACGCATTCATCCGCCCTTCCCCATCGTCCGGAACGCTTGGCGGTGTCGCCGGTAAAACACGCGAGACCATGCTGGTGTGCGAGGCCGCCGGCTACGATGTGGTGATGGTGGAGACGGTCGGCATCGGCCAGTCGGAAACTGCGGTCGCCGACATGACCGACTTTTTCCTGGTGCTGATGCTTCCCGGAGCGGGCGATGAATTGCAGGGCCTGAAGAAAGGCATTGTCGAGCTCGCGGACATGATCGCCGTCAACAAAGCCGATGGCGACAATATCGGGCGGGCCAAGGTGGCGGCTGCGGACTATCGCGCCGCGCTCAATATCCTGACCCCACACTCCGCAACGTGGTCACCGCCGGTCATCACCTACTCGGCCCTCACTCACAATGGCATCCCCGAACTGTGGGCCCAGGTGCTCACGCACAAGGATAAAATGACGGCGTCAGGCGAATTGGCGACGCGGCGCCGCGCGCAACAGGTGAAATGGATGTGGACGATGCTGGAGGAGCGGCTCACTGCGCGGCTGCGCAGCGATCCATCGGTCCGCACTAAATTGAGACAAGCAGAGGCTCAGGTTGCCGCCGGCAAGCTCGCGCCGACGCTTGCCGTGGAACAGGTCGCAGCTCTGCTGGGCGTATGACCACCATCCTCGTTACCGGCTTCGGACCGTTTCCCGGCGCGCCATTCAATCCAACCGGACCTTTGGTTGAAAGGTTGGCACGGCTGCGCCGGCCCGCCCTCGCACCCGTCACGATTGTCCCGCATGTGTTTCAAACCAGCTACGCAGCTGTGGACCGCGACTTGCCGAAACTGATCGCAAAGCACAAACCGGACGCATTGCTGATGTTCGGGCTTGCGCCGCGCACAAAGACGCTGCGGATCGAAGCACGCGCACGCAATGCTGTGGCACTCCTCTCCGACGTTTCCGGCAAAACGCTGCTCCGAAATTCGATCGTTCACGGTGGACCACCGGCTTTGGCAATTCCGATGCAAGCGCATCGATTGTTTGCGACCGTCCGTACAATGCGCATTCCGGTGATGTTATCGCGCGATGCCGGGCGCTATTTGTGCAACTATCTTTGCTGGCGTGCGTCCGAAGCGGCCGCACGGAAGGAGCTGCGCCTCGCGGCATTCATTCACGTTCCCCCTATCGCGCGCACAGTTCGACGCCCAGACAAACGGAAGGCTCTGACCCTCGATGATCTTTCTTCCGCCGCCAGCCAATTGCTGCTTGCTGTTGCAGCGGCAGCGCGGCGTTAAAACGCCATGTTTAGGCCGAAAAGGCCTTATAGTCGGGCTGCCATGACCATCAACCCCCGGCCCCAACGAAGATCCATCCTCATGCTCATCGCTCTGATCGTGTTTCTCGCACCCATTCTGGCACGAGCCGCCCTTTACGCGATCGGTAACGACCCGCGCTCATGGCGCGATGCCGACTGGTCGAGCACAGGAATGCTTCCAGCGGCTGGGGACTTTACGCCGGCCCGTATCGTGATCTTCACCGGCACGGCGGGTGCCTGGAAAGGTGTTTTCTCGGTGCACAGTTGGATCGTGCTCAAGCGCGCGAACGAAAAGCGCTGGACTCGCTATGACGTGGTTGGATGGGGCGACCCCGTGCGCGTGAACAACTGGCCGGTCGATGGCCGCTGGTACGGGAACGTGCCGGTCATGCTGGCAGATATC
Organism: Pseudolabrys sp.; assembly: GCA_041500065.1. Lineage (GTDB taxonomy): Bacteria > Pseudomonadota > Alphaproteobacteria > Rhizobiales > Xanthobacteraceae > Pseudolabrys. Next base: position 4,268 of record JBGQLL010000056.1, on the reverse strand, counting down.
TCTGGACCGGAAGCCGAAAGCCTGATCCCGCGTATCGAAAAAGCTGTGAAGGCCTACGATTACGCACACGCCGGTGACTACCGCATCTGGCCAGGGCCGAACAGCAACAGCTTCATCGCCGCAACGCTACGCGCCGTGCCAGAACTGGGCGTGATATTGCCACCCAACGCGGTCGGACGCGATTTTCGTGACAGCCTTTATGCTGGTCGAACTGACAGTGGTACTGGCTTCGAGATCAATCTTAGTGGTTACGCAGGAATCAAGGTGGGCTGGGTGGAAGGTATTGAAGTAAATCTGTTGGGCCTGGTCGCCGGTCTCGATCTCCGTCATCCCGGCGTCAAGCTGCCAGGCTTCGGCCGCATCGGCATCGACTCGCCAGTCACAACCGCACTGGCACGCTGATTACTGACGGGACGAACGGAGGGACTGCGCACGGCAGTCATCCATTTTACAACGTGGGCTAAAGATTAAGCGGCATTGCCTCAACTAAAGTCAGCAGTCGCAAATTTCAGGCATTTTAGGTCAGAAGTTCTGACTGATGCCATGTCCGTGAGGATGGAAATCCATCGATCGCAACGGATTGATTCACGATTGCGTGAATTCCCACCGCGCACAGGAACTTTCGCCGATCGCGCGGCTATAAACAAAAATGGTCGGTGTTCAACGGCCCTCATCCGAGGGTCTAACCTAGGTTTTCGCTCCTGAAAAAGCGCAACCGCGCGCGTTGGCCGTTTTAGCTCATCGTCATGGATGACCATTCGCCTACGGCCGAGCTCGCATTTCAACCAAGGAGAACGATCATGTCCGCAGAATCGTTATCGCCTACCCGGCGTGACCTTCTTGCCGTCTCAGCGGCTGCGGGTGCCGTCAGTGTGCTTCCCGCGCAAATGGCCTCGGGTGCCGGTGGCGAAAACGCAATCCGGCCATTCCGCGTCAACGTTCCGGAAGCCGACCTGGTCGACCTCCGCCGGCGCATCAACGCGACAAAGTGGCCTGAACGGGAAACGGTCACGGATGCATCGCAAGGCGTGCAGCTGGCGACGATGCAGAAGCTCGCGCAGTATTGGGCGAGCTCGCACGATTGGCGCAAGTGCGAGGCGAAGATCAACGCCGTGCCGAACTTCATCACCGAGATCGATGGGCTCGACATTCATTTCATTCACGTGCGCTCGAAGCACGAGAAGGCATTGTCGATGATCGTCACCCATGGCTGGCCCGGCTCGATCATCGAGCAGATGAAGATCATCGAGCCTCTGACAAACCCGACGGCCCACGGCGGGACCGCGGCCGATGCCTTCGATCTCGTGATTCCGTCTATGCCGGGCTACGGATTCTCAGGCAAGCCGACGGCACCTGGATGGAATCCCGTTAGCATTGCGAAAGCGTGGGCGACGCTCATGCAGCGCCTGGGCTACACACAGTACGTGGCGCAGGGTGGCGATTGGGGCGCAATCATCTCCGAGGTGATGGCATTGCAGCAGCCGCCGGGATTGCTCGGCATTCACACCAACATGGCGGCGACGGTTCCGCCCGATGTTTCGAAGGCGCTTGCCGCGGGCGGCCCGCCGCCCGCCGGCCTGTTGCCGGAGGAAAAGTTCGCGTGGGATGGGCTCTATGACTTTTATAAGAATGGGCTCGGCTACGCCAACGAGATGGCGCTTCGTCCGCAGACGCTCTACGGAATCGTCGATTCGCCGGTTGGTCTTGCGGGCTGGATACTCGATCACGACATTCGCAGCTATCAGATGATCGCTCGCGTCTTCGACGGCAAGCCCGAAGGGCTGAGCCCCGACGACGTTCTCGACAACATCACGCTCTATTGGTTGACAAACACCGCGATCTCTTCGGCCCGCCTCTACTGGGACACAACGCATAATTTGCCGCCGGCCGGCTTTTTCGACGCAAGAGGCGTCAAGCTTCCGGTCGGCGTGAGCGCGTTTGCGGAGGAAATTTATCAGGCGCCAAAGAGCTGGGCAGAAAAGGCGTATGTGAAGCTCATTTACTACAACCAGCATCCCAAAGGCACGCACTTCGCGGCCTGGGAGCAGACTGCGCCCTTCGTGTCCGACGTGCGCGCGACCTTCAAATCGCTTCGTTCGGTGTGACAATGAGAAGAACGGCGCGCGCGTCGACGCGCGCCGGCTTCCGCCAAAGCGCGGCTGCATCGATTGGAGCTCGGAAGGCGTTTCATCGATGAAAGTGAGCAAGCTTTTGATTCCCGCGCTACTCGTCATCGCAATCGGTGCGCCGATTGCGGGCTTTGTGGTGCCGCAATCGACCATGCCCACGGGCGAACCGGTCGCATTCTTTCACGGGCCTGCATCCGGCCCGATCACCGACCATTCCGAGCTCGCTTCCCTTGCGCGCGCAGATGAGTGGCTCAATTCGCCGCCGCTGACGGCGTCGGCCTTGCGGGGAAAAGTCGTCCTCGTCCATTTCTGGACCTACACCTGCATCAACTGGCTGCGCACGCAGCCCTACCTTCGCGCTTGGGCGGAGAAGTACAAGGACAAGGGACTAGTCGTCGTCGGCGTCCACACGCCGGAATTCCAATTTGAAAAGAACATCGACAACGTGCGCCGGCAGGTCAAAGCGCTGCGGGTCGACTATCCCGTCGCGGTCGACAGCGAGTATGCGATTTGGCGGGCCTTTAACAACAATTATTGGCCGGCGCTTTATTTCATCGACGCGCAGGGACGCTTGCGGCACCACCATTTCGGCGAGGGCTCCTACGAGCAATCGGAAATGGTCATTCAGCGCCTGCTGACCGAGGCGGGAGCCAGCGGCATCGGCGATGATTCCGTGTCGGTCGATGCGCGTGGTTTTGAAGCGGCTGCCGACTGGACGAGCCTCAAGTCTCCTGAAAATTATGTCGGTTACGAGCGCACCGAGGGTTTTGCGTCGCCAGGTGGCGCGGTCCGTGACAAGCCTCGCGTGTATGAACAGCCGGCGCAGCTGCGCCTTAACAATTGGGCGCTGTCCGGTGATTGGACGGTAAAGCGCGATGCCGCCGCGCTGAACAAGGCCAATGGACGCATCGCGTACCGCTTTCACGCCCGTGATCTTCACCTCGTCATGGGCCCGGCGGCGCCAGGAACATCCGTGAAATTTCGCGTGCTGATCGACGGCCGGCCGCCAGGCGCGGCTCACGGAATTGACGTTGACGAACAAGGCAACGGGACGGTTACCGAGCAGCGTCTGTATCAGTTGATCAGACAGCCGAAGCCCATCGCAGATCGACAGTTCGAAATCGAGTTTTTCGATCCGGGCGTGGAAGCTTTCGCGTCCACGTTCGGCTGATCCGCTGCGTAACCATTGAACCAGGAAGAGTCACCAATGAACACTACCAAAATCGCAGAAGAGATAAACCGGCGCCGCCGTACCTTCGTTGGTGCTGCTGCCGTGACCGCGGCGGCCGTTCAGCTCGGCATCATCGGTTCTGCAGCGGCACAACCCGGCAAGACAGCAGCCAAGCGACTGCCCGCGATCAAACCAGGGGAGCACACGTCGTTCGCACCGCTGAAGCAGATCGATGCCGGTGTCCTGAATGTTTCATACGCCGAAGCAGGTCCGGCCGACGGCCCGCCGGTCATTCTTCTGCACGGTTGGCCCTACGACATTTACAGCTTTGTCGATGTCGCGCCCTTGTTGGCGTCGGTGGGTTACCGCGTGATCGTTCCCTATCTGCGCGGCTACGGTGCGACACGTTTCCTTTCGAACGACACGGTCCGGAACGGTCAGCCGTCGGCGATTGCATCAGACACGATCGCCTTGATGGATGCCCTCAAGATCGAGAAAGCGATTCTGGCTGGCTTCGATTGGGGAGCGCGAACCGTCAACATCGTCTCCGCGCTTTGGCCAGAGCGGTGCAAAGCAACCGTGTCCGTGAGCGGTTACCTGATCGGCAGCCAGGAAGCCGGCAAGATGCCGCTGCCGCCCAAGGCAGAGCTCGAATGGTGGTATCAGTTCTATTTTGCCACGGACCGCGGCCGCGCCGGCTACGACAAATACCGGCATGACTTTGCCAAGCTCATCTGGCAGCTCGCTTCACCGAAATGGAATTTCGATGACGCCACGTTCGATCGCAGCGCGGCGGCTTTCGACAATCCGGATCACGTCGACATCGTGGTCCACAATTACCGCTGGCGGCTCGGCCTGGCTGAAGGCGACCCGAAATATGCCGATCTGGACAAGCGGCTTGCTGCGGGGCCGGTCATCACCGTGCCGACCATTACGATGGAAGGCGACGCGAATGGCGCGCCACATCC
>JBGQLL010000055.1:0-14537 GCA_041500065.1 Pseudolabrys sp. | reverse complement strand
TTTGTAGTCCTGCGCTATTTCAACGTCGCCGGCGCCGACCCCCGATTGCGCACCGGCCAGGCAACGCCGGCCGCGACCCACCTGATCAAGGTCGCCTGTGAGACCGCAGTCGGCAAGCGTCAGAAGATGGACGTATTTGGAACCGATTATCCGACACCGGATGGGACTTGCGTTCGCGACTACATCCACGTCAGCGATCTGGTGCAGGCACATTCGGCTGCACTTACCCATTTGCGCAGCGGCGGCGCGAACGCGACACTCAACTGCGGCTACGGCCGCGGTGTTTCAGTACTCGAGGTGATTGACTCAGTGCGGCGCACAAGCGGACGCGATTTTTCAGTTGATATTGCCGGTCGCCGCGCCGGCGACCCGCCATCATTGGTGGCGAATGTCGATCGCATTCGCGGGCTTCTACCCTGGCGCCCTCGATTCCAGAACCTGGACACCATCGTCGCCCACGCACTTTCGTGGGAAAAGCAGTTGGCAGGCCGGCGCAAAAGCGTCATGGCTTGATAAGCAAAATCGGCGCTTTTCGCCGCCTTCCGTTGGGGCAGTTTTTGGCTTGAAAATTTCTTTGCCCACAGGCAAGGAAACGGTCACTCCTGCCCCGACGTGCCCTATTCACAGCCCACAGAGGGCGGATGAACGAACACAGCCTGCCATCGGCCGCCGACGAACGTTACGGCGCACTTGCCCTGATCCGGCGTTTGCTCACCGAGCAGGGTCTGGTGCATTGGCGTAAATACGCGTTCGCATTCACGCTTATGGCGCTGGCTGCCGCTTGTACCGCATTAAGTGCCTATCTGATCGGCGACGTTATCAACCAGGCCTATGTGAACCGCAGTTTGCGGGGGATCGTTACGCTCGGCGTAATCACCGCCGTGTTGTTTACTGTCAAGGGATTCGCCACATACGGTCAGAGCGTAATGCTCTCCCGCATCGGCAATCGCATCGTCGCCGACAATCAACGTGCGGTTTTTGTAAAGTTAATCAACGAAGGCCTCAGCTTTTTCTCCGAGCGGCATTCCACCGAATTCATCGCTCGCCTGTCGACCGGTGCTGCGGCGGCGACGCAGGTCATCAACCTGCTGATAACCTCTGTCGGCCGTGACCTGTTGTCACTGATCGGTTTAGTCATCGTAATGGTGGTGCAAGACCCGCTGATGTCGTTCTTCAGCTTTGTGGTCGCTCCGCCCGCATTCTTTGTCCTGCGCAAGCTGATCCGGCGCATCTATTCAATCGCACGGTCCCAATTCCACGGGGGCACCCGGATTATCGAGACCTTGCAGGAAACCCTGCAGGGTATCCGGATCGTGAAAGCCTTCACACTCGAAGACATCATGCGCGACCGTTTCGACCGAAATGTCGCCGCGGTCGAGCACGAGGCGAACAAAATGGCCCGCGTGTCCAATCGCGCGAGTCCTCTGATGGAGACGCTTGGCGGTTGTGCCATCGCGATCGCGATTACTTATGGCGGCTATCGGGTGATCGAAACCGGCGCGACGCCCGGGCAGTTCTTTTCCTTTATCGCCGCCTTTTTGTTGGCTTATGAACCGGCCAAGCGCCTTGCCCGCCTCAACATTGAACTCAACAGCGCCTTGGTAGGCGTGTGCATCTTGTTCGAGGTGCTCGACAGCCCGCCGAGCGAGCCGCTCGACACCAACAAGCCCGACCTCCAAATAAAAACGGCGCGCCTGGCCTTCGATGACGTGCATTTTGCATATCGCAGTGATGAACCGGTTTTACGGGGAATGTCTTTTGTGGCCGAGCCGGGCAAGCTGACTGCTCTGGTTGGCCCCTCCGGCGGGGGCAAGTCGACGATATTCAATCTTATTTTGCGTTTCTATGACGCCAAGCAAGGCAAGGTCATCATCGACGAACAAGACATTGTTCAGCGATCACGCCACTCACTCCGCCAGCATATTGCCTATGTCGGACAGGACGTATTTCTCTTTCGCGCCACGATCCGCGAGAATATTGAATTCGGCAAGCCAGGCGCCAGCGAAGATGAAATCGTGGCGGCCGCTAAAGCCGCCTACGCACATGATTTCATCATGTCGTTTCCGCGCGGCTATGAAACTCCGGTCGGCGAGCACGGCTTGCAGCTCTCCGGCGGTCAGCGGCAGCGGGTGGCTATTGCCCGTGCTCTTATCAGGAATGCGCCGATCATACTGCTCGATGAAGCGACCGCCGCACTCGACTCTGAATCCGAGCTGCAGGTCCGCGAGGCCATGGAGCACCTCTCGCAAGGTCGGACTACCCTCGTGATCGCACACCGGCTCCATACGGTGTCGCACGCCGACTGTATTTACGTGGTCGAAGATGGGCGCACGGTCGAGTCGGGGCGCCACGACGAATTGCTTCGTGCGGGCGGCCGCTATGCGTCGTTCTACCGCTTACAGCTTAAGGAGCAGGAGGCCCGCGCCCCCGTTGCGACTGTGGCATCGTCGTGAACGCCATGCGGTTGACGGCGATGCATCGCACCTGATACCCACAGCCATCTTTCCCTGGCCACCTTATTTCGCGACCGGGTCATCCTCCAACCATAACGATATCGAACGGCCAACTCATCATGACTGACAGCCGCTACGTCATTCCGCCCGCACCACAAGCCGCTATCGCGGTTGCAGGGAGCGACAAGGTATTTCCGGTCCGCCGCATCTGGTGCGTCGGCCGCAACTACATTGAGCACATTCGTGAGATGGGGCAGGACGAGCGCGCACCGCCTTTCTTCTTTGCCAAACCTGCCGATGCGATCGTGCCGAACGGCGGCACCGTGCCCTATCCATCGCTAACCAAGGATATGCATCATGAGGTCGAACTGGTGGTCGCACTGAAAAGCGGCGGACGCAACATACCGGTCACCAAGGCCAACGACTGCATTTACGGTTATGCGGTTGGCATCGATCTGACTCGCCGTGATTTACAGGTAGCGTCACGCGACGTGAAGCGGCCATGGGAAGTCGGCAAAGCCTTCGATTCCTCCGCGCCGTGCGGACCATTGATGCCAGCGAGCAAAATCGGGCATCCGGCCAAAGGCAAGATCGTTCTCAAGGTCGACGGAGAAGTACGCCAAGACGGCGACCTCAACCAGATGATCTGGAACGTCCCGGAAACAATCTCCAAGTTGTCGGAAATGGTGGCGCTCGAGGCCGGCGACATCATCATGACCGGCACGCCCTCGGGCGTAGCAGCCACTGTTGCGGGTGACAAGATCGAGTGCGAAGTCGAAGGCGTGGGCAAGCTGACCGTAAACATCGGCCCGCCTTTGAAGTAATGTCAAAGCCCTAGATAGGCCTGCCGCACGCGATCGTCACCGAGGAGTTCCTCACCTGACCCCGAGAGGGTGACGCGGCCGTTCTCCAGCACATAGGCCTGGCTCGCGAGCTTGAGTGACACCGCAACGTTCTGCTCCACGAGCACACAGGTGAGCCCGTCGCTGTTGAGGTCGCGCACGCATCGCAGCACGTTTTGCACAATTGTCGGCGCCAAACCAAGCGACGGTTCGTCGAATAGAACCAGTTCAGGTGCACCCATCAGGCATCGGCCAATGGCAAGCATCTGTTGCTCGCCGCCGGAAAGCGTTCCCGCCGCCTGGTGCCGACGCTCTGCCAGGACCGGAAACATTGCATAGACTTTTTCGAGATTTCTTTCGCGCAGCCCGCGCGCTCGTGGAATCATGGCCCCCATCGCAAGATTTTCGGCCACAGACAACGACGGGAACACCAGACGACCTTCGGCCACCTGGCCAATGCCAAGGTCGCAGATTTTGTGGCTCGGCCAACCGGTAATGTCGGCGCCACGATAGAGAACGCGCCCGCGCGCGGGGCTCTGCATCCCTGCAATTGTGCGGATCAATGACGTTTTGCCGGCTCCGTTGGCGCCGACGATGGCGACGATGCCACCCTCCTCGATCACGAGCGAGACGCCGTCGAGTGCCTGAGCGTCCCCGTAGAAAACATCAAGGTTTTCAACCGCGAGCATCAAGCGACTGCCTCCGCACCGAGGTAGCTATCGATGACCGCGCGGTCACGCACCACCTCAGCCGGTGTGCCATTGGCGATAGCTGCGCCATGATGCATCACCAGAACATGCGCCGCGAGCGCCATCACCGCGCGCATCACATGCTCTATCAGCAGAATGGTGAGGCCGCTGTCGTTGTTGAGCTCTTTCAAGATCGCGACCATCCGGTCGGTCTCGGTTGGCCGCAGGCCCGCCATCACCTCATCGAGCAAAAGCAATTTCGGATCGGTGGCGAGCGCACGCGCCACTTCAAGGCGCTTCCGATCGGGGAGCGTCAGCGCCGACGCGCGCTGCGCACGTTTCCCATAAAGATCAAGCTGGCGTAAAACTTCATGTGCATGCGCGCGCGCATCCGGCACAGCATGCCGATGGAGCAGCGCCCCAATGACGACGTTATCCTCCACGCTGAGCGCTGGAAACGGTCGTACAATCTGGAAGGTACGCCCAATGCCCAAGCGGCATATCTGATCGGGTGGGAGCCCATCGATCCGCTGCCCGGCAAAAGTGATCGTACCGTTGTCGGGCGAGAACATTCCCGCGATGGTATTAAAAAGCGTTGTCTTGCCGGCGCCGTTTGGCCCGATGACCGCAAAAATATCGCCGTTCGGGACTTCAAAGTTGACGCGGTCGACCGCGACCAGCCCGCGGAAACGCTTGCTTACGCCCTCGACTGTAAGCAACGCGCTCATGGCTTTTGCTCCGTCAGACCGAAGCGTCTGCAGAGCCATGGCCAAACGCCTTCTGGCAACGCAATCACGACCAACAACAACACAACGCCGAAAAACAGCTGATTCGTGCCGGGCAAATCGACGCCAAACCATTCGAGCAAGGTCCGCATGCTCTCCGCGATTGTTTCAAGCATGAAGGCACCGAGGATCGGTCCGAACAGCGTGCCTACACCGCCAACGAACGGCGCGAGAATGATGAAGATCGACTGAGAGATGTTGAAGACCTGTTCCGGGAAAAGGTTGTTGTAGTAGAACGCGTAGATGACGCCGGCGAACGAGGTCATGGCAGCGGAGATCATCACCGCCATCATCTTGTAGCGAAAGGTATTGATACCAACGGCGCGTGCGGCCTCCTCGTCCTCCCGAATGGCCAGCCAGAAATAGCCCATGCGACTTTGCAACAAGGCACGGCAGCCGATCAGAGCAAGCACGGTGGCAGCAAGCAGGATGTAATAGAACATCACGGGATGACCGCGCAGATTCCACACATCGTTGTGGGCGTATTGTGCGACCGGCAGAAAGAGACCGGCGGAAGCCCCGGTCCAAGTCAGATGATCGAAGCCGACGCGGGCGAATTCCGCGACCGCGATGGTCAGGATCGCAAAATAAACGCCTGCGATGCGAAATCGAAAGGCAAGAAAGCCGATGAATGCGCCGGCTGCAGCGGCGATCGGCACGACAGCGAGCAGCCCGAGCCATGGCCCGATGCCGAAATGTATGAATAGTGCCGCCGCCGTATAGGCACCAAGGCCGACAAAGAGGGCATGTCCGAGCGAAAGCTGGCCTGCAAAGCCCATCATGACGTTCCAGGCCTGGCCGACATAGGCGAAATAGAGGATCAGGACGAGCACGGTAAGCAGATAGTCGCCGGCAAAGAGCGGCGCGGCGATGAACAAAGCAAGCAAAACGGCCAAGACGATCAAGGTGCGCGGCCGGACTCCCTCAGTCAGACGCGCGATCATGCCAGCCTCTTGCCCATGATGCCATGCGGACGAACGAGGAGCACGAGCACAAGAATTGCGAAGGCGAACATGGATTTCGCGGAAGGCGTGAACAACAGGCCGGCGACAGCTTCTGTGAGCCCGATCAGCACGCCACCGACGATGGCGCCTGGCATCGAGCCCAGACCACCAGTGATAACAATGACGAAGGCGAGCAAAGTGTAAGCTGGGCCGACCGAAGGCGTGACATCGAAAATCAATAGCAACATGCAGCCCGCAGCGCCGACGCAGGCGGCGCCAATGCCGAAGGTCAGCGCATAAAGTTGTTTCACGTTGAGCCCAACCACCACCGCCCCGGTGTAGTTGTCGGCGCAAGCGCGGATTGCGGTACCAGTCAGCGTGAAGCGAAAAAAGCTAAACAGCGCGGCGGCGACTACAATGGCGGCCGAAGCCGCATAGACCTTGGTGGCATCGACTATCAGTGGACCAAACTGAAAGCTTTCGTAGGCATAGGCCGTTTGTACATTCTGGGAGTCGGGCCCGAAAATAATGAGGAGCGTGTTGACGATGATGATGGCGATGGCAATGAGCAGGAGAAATTGACTGTGCTCCGGCCGGGTGATGAAAATGTTGATCAGGCCGGCTTGCAGCGCGTATCCGAAGACGAACAGCACTGCTGCGATCGGTACCAGCATCACCAGTGGATCAAGATGAAAGGCCGTAGACATCGTCAGCGCTATATACATGGCGATGGTCATCATCTCGCCATGGGCGAAATTGACGACGCGCACCACGCCGAAAATCACTGACAATCCAAGCGCCATCAGGCCGTAGACAAGGCCGGTCAATACGCCGCTTACGGCGACGTTGAGATAGATGTCTGCCGGCACTATCCCCGCCCTTAATTGTTATCGCCGGACTCACGCCGGCAACTTCGCCTAGTCGTGCACAGCTTTGCCATCGTCAGCGGGACGGCCGGAATGAATCATCCGCGCTTGTCGTACGGTTTGAGCGGCCATTCTGCTTTGGCGTTGGCCGCAACTTTTGGCGCCACGGTTACGAGCTTGCCGCTGCGATTTTGAATTGCCGAGCCCTTGAGCTTGTCGTTCTGGCCTTTTTCATTGAACTGAATGCCGGGACCAGGGCTCACATTGTTTGTGATGTTGGCCTTGCGGATCGCATCGGCGAGCGCTGTCGGATCGCTCGAGCCCGCCCTCTTGTATGCATCGGCGGCAACAAGCAGCGCCTCGAAGGTATAAACATGGTTGGTATTGAGATTGACGCCCGGATGCGCCTTCTCAAGCGCTTGCTCAAGTTTTTTGCTCAGCGGCTTGTTGGGATCATACCAGGGCACGAAGCTCAGCGGCCCGTCGGCAAGTTTGCCAAGCGTTTTCAGGTACTGATCCTCATACCAGCCCGGCCCCATGCTCAGAATTGCCATCGGCGACCAACGTTGTTTGATCAGTTCGCGTGTGAGCAAGATCGCATCGTTAAGCCGGCTCACCATCAATAGCGCGTCGGCTCCGGTGGCCTTGGCCTTGGCAATTTCGACCGACAAATCTCTTGCGGCCGGATCGTACGCAATCGTGTCGACGAGTTTATAGGGCAAATCGAATTTTGGCATCACAGCCGCGATGCCACCCTTCATCGCGGCACCGAAAGTGTCGTTGATGTGCATGAACACCGCGGTCTTCGGCGCTGCTCCGGTAGCCTCAAACACTTCCTTCTGGTTGGCGAAGGCATCGGTGAGAATCATCCCGGCCGTCGGGAAATTGCGGAATACGAACTTGTAGCCCTGCTCCGTGATTTGCGGAGCGGCCGCGATATTGATGACGTAGGGGATACCCTTCTGCTCGGCGACCTGCGCGATCGCAGTGCTTTGCCCCGAATCGAAGGCACCAACCAGAACCTGCGCCCCATCGCTGATTAGCTTCTCGGCGCGGGATCGGGCGATTTCTACCTTGGTTTCAGTGTCGGCATTGATAATTTCGAGCGCGGGCAAGCCCAACTCCTTGAGGATGCCGGGGGCAATGTCCACACCGCGCTGACAATCCTGACCGATGCCTGCCTGCACGCCCGACCGCGGCAGCAACACGCCGACTTTCAAGGCCGCGCCCTGGGCGCGGACAATATTGAATGGACCGATACCGGCAAGGATACCCGTGCCCAGGCCCAGGGCTACGGTGCGTCGTGTAACCCTTTTTTTCGCCGTATGCGATTTGCGGCTCATGGTGGTGCCTCCTCCCGGCTCTGTCGATTGTCGGCGGCATGATGCCGGATTTTCCCTCCGGTCAACAAGCCGAAGATGACGAATCTACGCAGCAAACAGCCGCTCGACCGCCGCGGCAATGCCGAACAGTCGATGGTCATTGCCGTTCCGCGCGACCAGCATCAGCCCGGTCGGAAGACCGCCTTCGCGGGGCATCGGCAAAGAAATGGCGCAGAGATCGAAAAAGTTCACGATGACAGTATTGCGCAAGAGCATGGCGTTCTTTCGGGCAAAATCATCCGCCGCTGCAACCTCTGCCCTGGTCGGCGCAACGATTGGCGTGGTTGGCAGCGCCAAAACGTCGAGATCGGCAAGCGCTGCGTCCATGGAGCGGATCAGGCGTGTCCGTTCCCGCACCATGTCGATGTAGTCGGCAGCGCTGATGTTGCGCGCTCGTTCGAGCCGTACTCGTACATTCGGGTCGATTGCGTCCGCGCGTCGTGACAGCAGATCGCGATGCACGGCGAAGGCTTCAGCCGGCTGCACGCCTCCTTTGCTGTTCACTTGCGCCATATCACCGAGCAGCGAAAGTTTCTCTTCATAGATCTGTGCACCAGCTTGCCGGAGCCGCGCGATTGCATCCGGAAAGCGTTTCGCCACCGTCTCGTCCAGGTTCTCCAGCGGCGCGCCTTGCACGACGCCGACACGAAGACCCGCAAGACGCATAGCATTGAGCGTCTCAAAATTTTCGGCTGCCATCACCGCATCGGCTTTGGCGCAAGCCTCGACCGAGCGAGCGATCGGCCCGATCGAGTCGATACTATACGATAGCGGGAAGGCGCCTTCGGTAGGAATGCGCTGGCGGCTTGGCTTGTAACCCACGACCCCGCACAGCGCGCCGGGAATCCGGCAGGAGCCGCCAGTATCGGTGCCGATCGCGATCTCGCACATCCCATCGGCCGCCGCCACTGCCGCGCCAGACGAAGATCCTCCGGGAACGCGCTTGCGGTCAGCCGGATTGCCCGGCGTGCCGAAATGCGGATTGGCGCCAATACCGGTATAGGCAAATTCCGACATGTTGGTCTTGGCGACAATAATTGCGCCGCCCGCGCGCAACCGCCGAACGACTGGCGCGTCAGCCGCGGCTGGCTTTGCTTCCTCCGCGAAAACCTTGGAGCCCACGCGCGTCGCCTCGCCCGCAACGTCGAACAAATCCTTGATGCTGACGATCGCACCATCGAGCGGCCCCAGCGAAATTCCGGCTTTGGCACGCGCATCAGCGGCCTCGGCGGCGGCCTTTGCCTGTTCGCGGTACACGGTAAGGCAGGCGCGCGCGCCCTCTCCTGTGGGATCATCGATGCGGCCAAGCGTAACCTCGAGCCGTTCGCGCGCGGAAGTTGACTTCATAGGTGTTCCTCGGACCAAATCGTTGTTCCAGCGAATGTCGTGCTATTTTTGCTTGCCGTCCAGCCCACCCCATACCCAGACCCTGTTCAGGAATGGCGTGCCTGTGTCATCGTCACTGAAGAAACTAGAAGGGATGAAGCCGACTATGACTGCAAAAACCAACGACAAGGGCAAACATTCGCCGCCCGGCGCAGGCAACATTTATGCCAAAGCTAACGAAGTCATCGTCAAGATTACTGGCGACGACACTGCGCAAACATTCGAGGTGGTGGAAGAGAACTGTAACCCGGGGTTTCAGTCACGCGCCCATTACCACATCAAGGCCTATGAGACTTTTTACGTGTTCGATGGAAGTGCGGAATTCAAAGTCGGCGACGAATTATTCTACGCGCAGAAAGGATCGTGCGTTCATATTCCGCCCGGCGTACCGCATCAGGTCACGTCGAAAGAAGGCGTGCGCATGTTGATGATCTATAGTCCGGCAGGCACCGAAGGCATGTTTGCGGCGATGCACGCTCTTACTCAGGAGCAATTGATGAATGCCGAACTCACGAAACAGCTCGCGCTCAAGCACGACACGGTGATGATCGAGCAGAGCAAGGATGGCCGCGGCAAAGGTACGATTTTGGGCTAATCGAGCCTGCCGTATTTCATCCTCGGAATTATCAACAGCGACTTTCCGGGCTTGCCTTGGGACGTGGCGGCTGTAGGCTTTCTCACAGGCCACCCATCTTCGGCTCTGCCGGACACGGATGGCCGCCATGACCGGACTGGGCATGGGACGTGGGTGCTGCTTGCAGTATTCGTGGCTCATGACTGCCGGCCCTGGCTCTCAGTAGCTGGTACCCGCGCGAGGACTTCGGTTCGCGCGTCGGGAATGGATCCGAGAGCTTGTGACGGGTGGACGACGGTCCGCCCGTTATGGCTTTTTGGGCAGCCTTCTTTCCGCTAGAGACTGGCGCCGTCGAATTTTTTCACCTTGAACTGCTCCGCGTCGACCGCGTCGAGGCAGCGCACGTTAAGCATCACCATCTCCTTGCCGCCGGGCCCTTTGCCATAGGCGTAGGACTGGATGCCGCAAGTCTTGCAAAACGGGTGATGAATGGCGTGCCTGTTGAATTGATAGTCTGTCAGCTCGTTCTCGCCAGCGAGAAGTTTGAAGTCGGACTTCGCAACGGCCGATAGCAACGGACCAAGTTTGCGGCAACGCGAACAATTGCAGGTAATTACGTCGCCGATGTCGGCCTGGGCTTCGTAGCGGACTTTTCCGCACTGGCAGCCACCGGTGTAGGTCTTTTTCATTGTTCGCCCGCTCCTCTTTGTGCGGCTTCGTATCACCAAAGTTCGTCAATTTTAAATCAGCAATTCGAGGCAACGCCGATTGGCTTCCTTGCCGAAGCGAGCCGTGTCGACCTTGCCGGCGGCCGGCACGCCAGCCGTCTTTCCCACGGCTTGACCGCCAGGCACTCAACCTAGTTTAACAACCCGGTACATAAAAGGAGTGCTGCGCAATGGCAGACCAAAAGACCGGGCTTGTCATAACCGCCCACCCCGGTGATTTCGTTTGGCGCGCTGGCGGCGCTATCGCACTGCACGCCAAGTGTGACTACCGGGTCAAGATTGTCTGCCTTTCCTATGGCGAGCGTGGCGAGAGCCAATTCGCCTGGAAAGAGGCGGGCGCAACGCTCGAGATAGTGAAAGCTGGTCGCAAGGACGAAGCCGAGCGCGCGGCCAAACTTCTCGGCGCCGAAATAGAATTTTTCGACTGCGGCGACTATCCGCTTAAGCTCACCGACGCCCATTTTGACCGCATGGTCGATATCTATCGCGAACTCAATCCGGCATTCGTTCTAACTCACGCGCTCGAGGATCCATATAATTTCGACCACCCGAATGCCGCCCATTTCGCCCAGGAGACGCGAGTCGTAGCACAGGCCATGGGTCACAAGCCTGATGCCAAATACAAATATTCCGCGCCGCCCGTGTTCCTGTTCGAGCCGCATCAGCCGGAAATGTGCAACTACAAGCCCAATCTTATTTTGAAAATCGACGAGGTATGGGAGCAGAAATACAAAGCCTTCCAGATTCTCGCGGCCCAAAAGCACTTATGGGCATACTATGAGCGGGTCGCGCTCAATCGAGGCATCCAGGGCAGCCGCAATACCGGCGTGCCGATGACCTATGGTGAGGCTTATCAGCGGCTGTTCCCGACCGTGGAGGAGATTCTCAAATGAAGCCCGTCGTTGTTCGTAACATCAAGCGCGCCGACAGCAATGCCATTGGTACGCTTGCCGCGGTTGGAGTCTCCACAGCGCATGAAGCGCTTGGCCGCTCGGGGCTCATGAAGCCCTATATGCGGCCGATCTGGCCTGGCGCACAAATCGCAGGGCCCGCAGTCACAGTGCTGGCCCAGCCCGGTGATAACTGGATGATTCACGTCGCCGTTGAGCAATGTCAGAAAGGCGACGTCCTGGTCGTCGGTTGCACCGCTGACAACACGGACGGAATGTTTGGCGAATTGCTCGCAACGGCACTACGCGCTCGCGGCGTGATAGGCCTCGTCCTCGATGCCGGCTGTCGTGACGTCCGCCCGATCTCAGAAATGCGATTCCCGGTGTGGTCGAGAGCAATCTCGGCCAAAGGCACGGTGAAAGCCACACTCGGCGCGGTCAACGTTCCGGTTGTCTGCGCAGGAGTGAATGTCGAGCCGGGCGATATCGTCGTGGCTGACGACGATGGCGTGGTGGTGATTCCCAAGAAGGTCGCGGTTGAGACCGCCCAAAAGGCGCAGAAGCGCAAGGACGACGAGGACGGCAAGCGCAAGCAGCTCGAAGCCGGCACGCTCAGTCTCGACATGTACAAGATGCGCGAACCGCTAGCGAAAGCGGGATTGGTATATGTCGATCACCCAGAGGACATTTGATCGCCGGGGTGTGTCGTACCTTAAAACGTACGTACAGCAGTGCGCACTTGGCACCGTGTGGAACACTTCTCAAGCGTGGATAATAAGCGGTTAATTGTAGAGGTGCGGCTAGCGTCGGAATCGTTTCGCCACGAATGACGCTGTGCAAATTCCGCTGAAAAATAGGGCTTTAGCGACAACCGTCGCGCCAACCGATTTCGGCCGCCAAAATAGTCGGCGCCGGGTACCAGGCATTTTCGTAAGAATTGACGCAATTCCACCACTGCCAACGAAGCTTCTTTTTAACGGCCAAACGGTACGTTGCTGCCGTCATCAGATAGGTGACTGTCTGATGTCACGAGTTTCAGCCACATGGAGGATGTCTAATGTCTAAGGTTTTTGCGTTCCTGAAGAACGAGTCGGGCGCCACCGCAATCGAATACGGCCTGATTGCCGCTGGCATTTCTGTCGTGATTATCGCGACCGTCAATGCGATCGGCTCGAGCCTCAACGCGAAGTTTGACAGCATCTCGACGCAGCTTAAGTAAACTCCTTACGTTTGCTAAATTGGCTGAAGCCGCCGGAAACGGCGGCTTCTTCCTTTTTGGGGCGTCGTGTTATTGGCTCTCAATGAGCCAAAACGTCTGGTGCCGGGCGGAATCTGACCGCCGCGATAGTGCCGAGGATGAGGAAAGCAGCTAGCGCACCCGCCTGTGCAACAAGGAACGGCGGTTCGGACTGTGTCGGCGCGAGCGCACGCAAGGTTGGCACTTTTTGGAACGATTGGACGATCAACACAAATACATTGAGATAAAATGCGCTTAGAGCACAGGCGACATAGATCCAGCGCCAGCCACCGACAAGGTGTTTGCCATAAAGTCCAACGACTGCGGGCGCCAGCAGCAGGCATGAAATGATGCCGACACCGATCGCCGGGGTGAATCCGTGGATCGGAAAGAAGAAACCGGTCACGCTGGTAAGAACGGTGGTGAGCAGGAAAAGAGCGGTCCAGATCTGCATTCTTTGCGACCGAAGCATGCCGAACAGAATCACGAAACCGCTCGCGATCGCCATGAGCGAGATGACAACATGAACAATGGTAAAAGCTTGAATCGACAGGCCAAGAACCATAACGCGCCTCCCTGCGGACATGCGTGAAGCCCGGCGCGCGAAGTCTCGCGCGCGTATATGACAATTTCAATAGGACAGAAGCCTAACGATTGGCGCTGCTCCACGGCGCGATACGGCGCCCTACCCATTTCAGCAGCGAAGTCAGCGAGACCCCAAGCACCATCAGCACGATCACGGGCACGAAGGTTTTATCCATCTCGAACACATTAGCGTAGCGCGTGATCATGAACCCGAGCCCGGATATCGTCGTGTAGAATTCGGCGATGATCATGCCAATCAGCCCTCGGCCGATGGCGAGACGGATACCCGCTATGATGTAAGGCACCGCGAAGGGCAGCAATACGTCCCGCCACACTCGCCATTCGCTCGAGCGGAATGAGTGCGCAACCTCGAGCATGTTTTTGTCGCACTCCCGGACCCCCTGATACGTGTTGATCAGAACCGGGAATACAGCAAAGAGAAACACGACAATGATCTTGGCCTTGAGATAGATGCCGAACCATAGCACAAGCAGCGGTACGACGGCGACCAGTGGAGTTGCGTAGAGAGCGTTGATTGGCAGATCGAGCGCCCAGTCGAGCCAGCGGATCCGCGCCATCGCGATGCCGAGCGGGATGCCGACGATGAGAGCAATGCTCAAGCCATAGATCATGACTTCCAGACTTTGCGCGAGAAAGTACGGCAACTCACCGGACACGGTCGTCGTATAAAACGCAGCGGCAATCTTCGTCGGGTAAGTAAAGAAGATCGGATTGATGAAGGGGCCGATGATTTGCCACACGATGAGGATCAGCGCGACGAAGCCATAGCGAAAAAGCGCCGGCCGCTCCCACCATGACGCCTTGATTGTTGCCGCGCGTGGCGCGCTATCGGCGAGATGGCCAGTGTGAACCTGGTTGGCAACACTCATCGTGATCGTCCCCTCTGGCCCCGTCACGGCGGGCGCCACCGATAAGGTGGCGCCCGTTGGATTCCGGTCAAAGCCTCAGAACGCCGCGGTCGGACAGACCGGGCCTTTCCATTCGCCGAGCTGTTCGATCGCCTTTTTCGCAAAAGTCGTGTCGACGATCTCTTCGTATTTGGGCGTCTTGCCTTCTTTGATATTGCCCACCTTGGTCATCAGATCGGCGGTAAAGTTCACGCGTTCAGGACTAAGCCCACTATTGGCATCCCAGATGCAATTCTTGATCATAAAG
>JBGQLL010000054.1:0-14642 GCA_041500065.1 Pseudolabrys sp. | reverse complement strand
GCCCTTGTCGATAATTTCCTTCGCGATCTGTTCTGCGTTTGCCTGGCCGAGCAACAGCCGCGCGTGACCCGCAGAAATTTTTCCCGAGCGCACGAGTTGTTTCACGGGTTCCGACAACTTGAGCAAGCGGATGGTATTCGCAATATGCGGCCTGCTTTTACCGACGATCTGCGCGACCTCATCTTGCGTGCGATTGAAATCGTCCATCAACGCAAGGTAGCCGCTCGCCTCCTCGATCGGATTGAGATCGGCACGCTGCACGTTTTCAATGATGGCATACTCGAGTGACTGCGCATCGTTTGCTTCTACGATTGCGATCGGCACGTCGTGCAAGCCAGCACGTTGCGCGGCACGCCATCTTCGCTCTCCGGCGATAATTTCAAAATTGTCGCCTTGCAGCGCGCGCACGACGATGGGCTGAATAATGCCGCGTTCGCGGATTGAATCGGCAAGTTCATCGAGTTCGACATCGGTGAATTGCCGGCGCGGATTGCGTGGATTGGGGCGCAGATTTTCAATTGGCGCCCGGCGAGGCTTGCGGCCGCTGTCTGCGATGGAGGTTTCCTCGCCAACATCGCCGATCAGCGCGGCCAAGCCACGTCCCAATCGCGAGTGATCCGCCATTGCTGCTCCTGGACTCCGCGCCACGCTATCCCTTTCCGTATTCTTTGCCTATCGCTGTCAGTTCGAGCGCACGCACAACGCGCAAGTTTTAGCTTGCTTTCAACGCTTTCTCGCGTTGGATGATCTCGGTTGCCAAACGCAGATAGGCTTCACTGCCGACGCATTTGAGATCGTAGACAAGCACCGGCTTGCCGTAAGACGGCGCTTCGGAGATGCGCACGTTACGCGGGATTATCGTCTCATACACTTTATTGCCCATGAACTGGCGTACATCGGCGACAACTTGGTTGGAGAGGTTATTGCGTGAGTCATACATGGTGAGCACGATGCCATGTATCGACAGTGTTGGATTAAGCGTTGTCCTCACTTGCTCGACCGTTTTCAGAAGTTGTGACAGGCCTTCGAGCGCAAAAAATTCGCATTGCAGCGGAACAAGAATTGAATCCGCCGCAGCCATGGCATTGACGGTGAGCAAATTAAGCGATGGCGGACAGTCGACGAGCACATACGTAAAATCGTAATTGCGCGCGCCGGTGTTGAGCTGACGGAGTGCGTTGCGCAATCGGAACGCACGGTCGCGCTGCTGACCAATTTCAAGTTCGAGTCCCGAAAGATCGAGAGTCGATGGCGCGATGAAGAGTTGCGGTACAGCGGTCTGCAGCACGGCATCGCGCACCAGCGCTGCACCGGTCAGCACATCGTAGGTCGACGTGCGGCGCGACTTGCGCTCAATGCCAAGACCTGTCGACGCATTACCTTGCGGATCGAGATCGATGATCAGCACATGCTCGCCGATTGCGGCGAGTGCGGTGCCAAGATTGATTGCGGTCGTGGTTTTGCCGACACCGCCCTTCTGATTGGCGATCGCCAGCACCCGTGGGCGGGCGGCATCGGGCTTCACGGCCGGCTTGCCGAAAGGGACGACCTGGGGGTCGGGTTGGCTCGCGGTCGAGGTGTCGGTCATGAACGGCATTCCATTGGTTGGTCGGCGGCCTGGAGCTGCCCCCTCAGAATCGCCCCGGAAACCCGGACCTAAGCGCTCGGCAGAGGCTTAAGACTGCGGACGACGACGATTGAACTCTGGGGACTGGTCTTGCTGGGTACTTTTGAAGCCTTAAGTCTCCAATATTTAGCGGCATCGGTCAATTCAGCATCTACATCTTGGCCCTTCAGGAATAGACCGATCGCACCGCGGCTCATCAAAGGAAACGCCTGATCGAGGAGGACTTTCAATGGGGCCAAGGCACGGGCCGTCACTACGTGGACAGTTTCTGCACAGGTTTCTTCGAATTTCTCCACCCGCTGCTGATGGACAATCGCCGGCACCCCGGTTGCCCTCACCGCCTCGCGCAAAAAAGCTGCCTTTTTTCCATTACTTTCAATGAGATGGACCATGACGCCGGGGTAATCCGCGAGGGCGCAAGCGATCGGGATTCCAGGAAAGCCGCCACCAGATCCAAAGTCCGCCCATACCCGCGCGTGTGGCGCAAGCGGCAAGAGCTGAAGCGAATCGGCGATATGCCGGGTCCAGAGCTCATGAAGCGTTGAAGGCGCGACGAGGTTGAGCTTGGTCTGCCAGCGCAGCAGCACCTCTAAAAAAGTCCCCAGCCGCAGTTCCGTTTCACGTGAAACAGGAGCGAGCGTGAGCGCGCGTGCTTTGTCGGCAGCGAGATCGAGAGTCCCCTGCCCGCCTTTGCTCACGCAATTTTCGCGGAAGTTTTTTTGCCGCGCCTAACGTGCGCGACCAGCAACGTCAACGCCGCCGGTGTGACGCCATCAATACGGCTCGCGTGTCCGATCGTGCGCGGACGATGCATATGCAATTTTTGTTTCATCTCATTCGACAATCCCGGCAGCGACGCGTAGTCGAAATTATCGGGCAGCTCAAAACTTTCATCGCGCCGATACGCCGCGATATCTGCCGCCTGACGAGAAAGATAGACATCATACTTCGCGTCGATCTCGATCTGCTCGGCGATTTTCTGGTCGAGCTCACCAAAACGCGGCCAGATGTTCGCGAGGTCGGAGATCGTCACATTCGGATACGACAACAACTCGAATGCTGTACGACGCTGTCCGTCCTTATTCAGCGACAGACCGTGACGTTCCGCTTCTTTCGGTGTGAGCGAATTTGCTTTCGCGAATTCGCGCGCGTCTCTCAGCACCGAAGATTTTTCCTGATGCGCACGCGCACGCTCACTGCTCACGCAGCCAATTGCAATTCCAATATCGGTCAGACGTTGATCGGCATTGTCCGCGCGCAGCTGTAAACGATATTCGGCGCGCGATGTGAACATACGATATGGTTCGCTGACGCCGCGCGTAACGAGATCGTCGATCATGACTCCGAGATAAGCTTGCGCACGATCGATAACAATTTCGCTGCCCTCACCTGCCAAAGACGCCGCATTGAGGCCTGCAAGAAGTCCTTGTGCTGCAGCTTCTTCATAGCCTGTGGTGCCGTTGATCTGACCGGCCAAAAACAATCCGCGTAAACGTTTCGTTTGCAGCGTCGGTGCGAGCTCGCGCGGATCTACATAATCGTATTCGATCGCGTAGCCAGGACGAATGAAACGCGCTTTTTTCAAACCCGAAATCGTAGCGACCAGCACGTGCTGAATTTCTTCCGGAAGCGACGTTGAGATTCCATTTGGATAAACGGTGTGATCATCGAGACCTTCAGGCTCGAGAAATATTTGATGCCCGTCGCGCTCACCGAACTTTACGATCTTGTCTTCGATAGAAGGACAATAGCGTGGACCACGGCTCCCGATTTGGCCCGAATACATTGGCGAGCGATGGACATTGTCGCGGATGATCTTATGCGTTGCTTCATTGGTGCGCGTGATGCCGCACTGGATCTGCGGATTGTCAATGCGTGCTGTCAGAATTGAAAACGGCTCAGGTGGATCGTCCCCTGGCTGCATCTCGAGCGTAGACCAATCAATTGTACGGCCGTCTAGCCGTGGTGGCGTTCCTGTTTTCAAACGCCCGAGCGCAAAGCCAAAATTTTCCAGCGTGCGTGAAAGGCCGATCGCTGGTGCTTCGCCGACGCGACCTGCCGGAATCTGCTTTTCGCCTATATGAATGAGGCCTCGCAAAAACGTGCCCGTCGTAAGGACGACCGCGCCAGCCGAAATTTCGCGCCCGTCAGCTAATTTTACGCCGCACACACGGCCGCAATCGATCACGAGATCGTCGGCTTCTGCTTCGATCACCTGGAGATTGAGACTGGAGCGAATCGCCGCCTGCATCGCTGCGGCATAGAGCTTACGGTCGGCTTGGGCGCGCGGGCCCCGCACAGCAGGGCCTTTTCGGCGATTCAGGACTCGGAATTGGATGCCACCCAGGTCGGCGATACGGCCCATGAGGCCATCCAGAGCATCGATTTCTCGGACCAGATGTCCTTTTCCGAGTCCGCCAATCGCGGGATTGCAGGACATGGCGCCAATAGTAGCGAACTTGTGGGTGATCAAGACCGTATAGGCGCCCATACGGGAAGCCGCGGCCGCAGCTTCGCAGCCAGCGTGGCCGCCGCCGATCACCACGACATCGAATCGGTTAGACATCAAAGCCTCGAGGGGCGCCTTTTAGCGAAGGTCCGGGGAGGGGTCAAAGATACTGATTTTTTGATCCAAAATTGTTTCACGTGAAACAATTTTGGAAGGAGGGGCGGGCGCTTACTTCCCAATACAGAAGTCCCGGAAAATCACGTCGAGGACATCCTCAACATCGACTCGGCCGGTCAGGCGCCCAAGCGCACGAGCCGCCACATGCAGCTCCTCGGCGAGTAAATCCTCGTGGCCCGACACGTTACTTCCGAGGAGGCGCCTCAGTGCCGCCAGGACATCCTCTAAGGCGCGCCGGTGGCGTTCTCTCGTAACCAAAGTAGACTCGGCGCCCGCCAAGAAATCCGTAGCGTATTTGCCGAGCTGACACAGAAGTACTTCGAAGCCTTCTCCAGAGGTGGCAGAAACATCGAACCACAGTTCATTCGAATTGAATGCAAATTCATTCCTTTGATTTAACCCTTCGTTAACCAAACTTTTAAACGGTTCATTAGTCTGAACTATGAGTTCACTGGTTCGATTGTTTTGATTTGAATGTTCATTTCTTTCCTTATCTCTCTGAACGAGATCAACTTTATTGCGTATCAGCCAGATTCGCTGAACGGGCCGGTTCTTTTTACCCACCGGTAGCGCCCGCCCAGTCGACAAATCATTTGCATCCACCACCCAAAAAACGAGGTCGGCGGCCGCGGATCGCTCGCGCGCCCGTCGCACACCCTCCAATTCGACGGGGTCGTCGGTCTCCCGAATGCCCGCAGTATCAAGAAGCGTCACCGGCAATCCGTCGAGGTCGAGATGCACTTCGATCACGTCGCGGGTCGTGCCCGCGTGAGGCGAGACGATTGCTGCTTCACGCTTTGCAATCCGATTTAGCAACGTGGACTTGCCGGCATTGGGTGGGCCCGCGATCGCAACAACCAGTCCCTCACGCAACCGTTCCCCGCGGCCCCCATCTGCGAGCGCCGCTGCGATCTCACCTTCGAGCTTGCGCACGATTTGTAATGCCGGCGTCACGAGATCCTGAGGCACGTCGGCTTCGTCAGAAAAATCGATGCGCGCTTCAACAAGCGCCAGCGCCTGAACCAGTTGGCCCCGCCAGTTTTCTGCGCGATTGCTCAATGCACCCGTCAATTGCCGGTAAGCCTGGCGGCGCTGGCCTTCGGTCTCCGCCAACACCAGATCTGCGAGGCCCTCGACAGCAGTGAGGTCGAGCTTGCCGTTCTCGAAGGCGCGTCGGGTAAACTCGCCGGCCTCCGCCGGACGTAAACCTGCAACCTCCGAAAGCGCGGCAAGCACGGCCGCAACGACTGCCCGACCGCCGTGCAGTTGAAGCTCGGCAACGTCCTCTCCGGTTTCACTGTGGGGGCCCGGAAACCAAAGCACCAAGGCGTCGTCGATGATGGCACCATGGCGACCGCGTATTCGGGCTAGAGACGCTTTTCGTGGTGCCGGAATTTTACCGGCAAGCGCTTTGAGAGCTTCGTCGGCGCAGGGACCG
Source organism: Pseudolabrys sp. (assembly GCA_041500065.1). Taxonomy (GTDB): domain Bacteria; phylum Pseudomonadota; class Alphaproteobacteria; order Rhizobiales; family Xanthobacteraceae; genus Pseudolabrys. Next base: position 8,951 of record JBGQLL010000054.1, on the reverse strand, counting down.
GAAATGCGCACGATCGCAATCGCCGCCGGTGGCCTACCGGAGGAAAGGGCGTAAATGGTCTCGCGCGTTGGTTCACACATCGCGGCGCACGGAAGCGCCCGGATAGGGCAGGGGTCAAGCCCCGCTAGCACATTGGCCCATTCACGCGCCTGATCATGTTCGAACGCGGCACTGGTCGGAGCGACCGCATCGATATCCATCACCTGCCTCGTTGGAAACACGCATGGACGATGTCCGTGCGGTAAATGGACGCGGTCGGCAGCGGGCGCGCGGCTTTGCTCGGCGCGTCGGAAGGCATGCCGATGTCATTATCTTCGCGGCGAGTTATCCCACGTACGCGCGAGTCTCGGATCGTTGAAGCCTCAAGTGCGTGATCAATAGCGCCACCCACGATATGATCGACCAATTCTTGAATCTATCGGGGGAGGCGTTATGTCCTCAAAGCTCCGCCTTTTCGTCCTGCTGTCAATTATATTTGCAACCTGTTCTGGCTCGCCATCGAAAGCGCAGAGCGACCTTGCTCGCGCCTATCGCGTAATCGCATCGAAGAAGTTCGTCGACCTCACTCACAGTTTTGGATCGGAGACGCCGGTGTGGTCGGGCTTTGGTCAGGCGAAAATGACGCCGGCTAGCGATCCGAAAACGCACAAACCGTACACGATCAGAGACGATGGCTTCCGCGCCACATTCTACGAGATGGTCGGACAGTACGGCACACATGTCGATCCACCGGCGCATTTCGACGAAAAGGGGATCACCATGGATGAGATCCCGCTCAAGCAGATGATCCTGCCGCTCATTGTGCTGGACGGCACGCCGTATCTGGCGAAAGACCCAAACCATGCATTTACAGTCGCCGATCTCAAAGCTTGGGAGGAAAGGCACGGCCGTATTCCACGCGGCGCCTTTGTGGCGCTGCGCACCGATATGTACAAAGACTGGGACGAAAATCCCGAACGCTTCAAGCGCGAACCATTTCCGGCCTGGGCGTTCGAAACGATAAAATTTCTTTACGAGCAGCGCCATGTGACAGCGACTGGTCACGAGTCGATGGACACTGACACCACCGAAAAGATGAATTCAGAGACTTACATCCTTCAGCACGGCCACTACCAAATCGAAGTCATGGCCAATCTCGACAAGGTCCCACCGAAGGGCGCGTTGATCGTCGTCACCTGGCCGAAAGTCCGCAAGGGACTTGGGTTTCCTGCACGTGCATTTGCGGTATTGCCGTGACATGCCCGTAACAACAAAACCGTCCGCTACCGCTGTCGGCGTCAGCGCCGGCATTGGTGTGCTGGTGCTCCTCTTCTACGCAATCGCTTTAGCGACGCTTTCCGATCTTCGAAGCAGCGACGCGGCGGGTAACGCCTATGCGCAGGCGTTCGGCGCTATTGAAATCATCGTTCTGTGGCTCTTGCTGGCTGTGCTGGCAATCATAGCCTGGGCCAAAGGCGACATGCCGGCGTGGACGGTGATTGCGGCAGTAATCCTCGTCCCGGTTTCGGGCTTTGTGACGATGACCGCGCTGGAATTGCTCGAGAGGCCCCACATTCCACCATTTCTTTGGCCCATCGCGATTCCAGCGCTTGTCCCGCCGCTTGTGGTGGCGTTCTGCTTCTGGGCGCTACTACCGTCGACGCATGTCCGTGTACCGGCAGTCCATGCGGGCGGTATCGCCTGGGGCGCGATCTTTCTCCTGTGCATTTCCATTATGCCAATGTTGCAGACACGTAACGCCGAGAACGAAAAATTCGTGGCCGGGCGCGAAAAATACGCCGCTGATCTCGCAAAATTGCCGATGGATTCGCCGCTTTGGGATTGGGTTCCCTTTCTGGCAACGCCTGATCAGACCCGCGTGAGCAACGTCCTCGAACGCATACGACATCTGGAGCGGCGGCAAGGCGACGCTGAAGCAATGCTCGATCGCGGCGATTTTCCGCTCGGTTACCTCGGCAGGTTCGATCTAACCCCAACGCCAGCGCTGTGTGAAAAGGCGCATGCGCGCTCGTTCTTAAAGAGCCCAATTCCAAACCCTACAGCGAGATCGCTGTGCCGGTCTCCCACGCCATCGCAGCCATGAGCTGGCTGGTCGATTACGACTGCAGTTGCGATACTGAATCGTTGCTCTGGGAAACCACCGCCAAGGCGTATCGCGGTACGGACTACGACATCTACCGGTTACCCGAGTTGCGCGATCCTAAAAAACTCGGACGCGCACTGTACGAAAGTCCCGAGCGGTTTTCCATGTTGACGCCACGCGCGCATTTAAAGGCATGGATTAAGTTCACCGAAGACAAGTCGTTGCGTGAACAAGCGCTCGACGGCGCGCGCAAACTCGACCACCGCACCGCGGATGCGGTCGACATATTGAGCAAAGATGATCTCACCACACGTATGCTGTTCGAATATCTACCGGTACTCGACCTGGAGCCAACGCCACCATTGTGCCAGGCAGCGCTGGCATCGCTGCATGCGCAGTTCGTCAAGACTTACCGGCCAAAAGCCGACGACCTGCGCTCTTATGACGAGTTGCTTGGAAGACTTGGGCGAGGTCAGCATTTTTCTGCGTTGAAATGGCTGGCGTCGCATGGCTGCGATGCCGATGCGGAGTTGAGCGAAGCGGAGGGGCTTATCGGCGCCTATAAGGTATCGGCGGACAGCGGCCTGATGCTCGGCACGCTCGAGCGGCTGCACCGCAAACCATAGCCAAATTGGTCCGGTGCGCGATTTCGCGCTAGCCTGCACTGATGTCGAGTTCCAGCACCGCGCACGAAAATCGCCTGGCGCAGGCGACGTCGCCGTATCTCCTCCAGCACAAACACAATCCGGTTGACTGGTGGACGTGGGGGCCCGAGGCACTGGCCGAGGCGAAAACCTCGAACCGACCGATTCTGCTTTCGGTCGGTTACGCCGCTTGCCACTGGTGCCATGTGATGGCGCACGAGTCATTTGAGGACGAGGCGACCGCGCGGGTGATGAACGAGCTCTTCGTCAACATCAAGGTCGACCGCGAAGAACGCCCTGACATCGACCAGATCTACATGAATGCGCTACATCTACTGGGCGAGCAGGGCGGCTGGCCGTTGACCATGTTTTTGACGCCGCAGGCCGAGCCGGTCTGGGGCGGCACTTATTTTCCGAAAGAGACGCGCTTCGGCCGGCCGGCGTTCGTCGACGTGTTGCGTGAGGTTGCGCGGCTTTTTCGTGAGGAGCCGGGCCGGATCGAGCAGAACCGCACAGCGCTGCTGTCGCGGCTCGCTGACAAGGCGCGGCCGGCGGGCAAGATGACGATCGGGCTGAAGGAGCTCGACGCAGCCGCGATGCAGGTCGGCAATATGTTCGACCAAGTTAATGGTGGTCTGCGCGGAGCGCCCAAATTTCCGCAGCCCGCCATTCTCGAAATGCTGTGGCGCGCAGGCTTACGCACGAAGGATGCGCGCTTTTTCGAGACGGTTGAACATTCGCTTGAAAGGATGAGCGAGGGCGGCATTTACGATCATCTCGGTGGTGGCTTCTCGCGCTATTCGGTGGACGAAAGATGGCTGGTGCCGCATTTCGAGAAGATGCTCTACGACAACGCGCAATTGCTTGAGTTGCTGGCGCTGGCTTTTCAGCGCAGCGGTACGCCGTTGTTGGCGCAGCGCGCGCGAGAGACGGTGGAATGGCTCCGGCGCGAGATGACCACGGACGAGGGGGCTTTCGCGGCTTCGCTCGATGCGGATTCGGAAGGCGAGGAGGGCAAGTTCTACGTCTGGTCGAAAAACGAGATCGTCGAGCTGATCGGGCCGGATGCAGCGGAATTCTTCGCGCGCCACTACGACGTTAGCGATGATGGCAACTTCGAGGGCCACAATATTCTCAATCGCCTCAAGGGTGCAGCGCCAAGCCAAGCGGATGAGGCACGCCTTTCGAGCTTGCGGGCGATCTTGTTGGGGGCCCGCGGCGGACGCGTGCGTCCCGGCCTCGATGACAAGGTGCTGGCCGACTGGAATGGTCTGATGATCGCCGCACTGGTGAATGCCGGAATCATCGTGGATGAACCGGACTGGCTCGCAATGGCCAAGCGCGCATTCGATTTCATCGCAGCCAATATGAGTAAAGGCGACCGGCTCGGCCATTCCTGGAGAGGGGGGAAATTACTTTTCCCGGGCCTCGCATCGGATTTTGCCGTGATGATCCGCGCCGCGTTGGCACTCTTTGAAGCGACCGGCGAACGCATTTATCTCAATCAGGCGCTTGCCTGGCAAAACGCCTTCGATTCACATTACTCCGATAGTGATACCGGCGGTTATTATCTTTCAGCGGATGACGCTTCCGACCTGCTGCTGCGGCCGCATTCAACCAGCGACGATGCCACACCTAACCCGAACGCGGTGGCCGCGCAAAACCTGGTGCGGTTGGCAATTTTGGTTGGTGACGACAAGTGGCGGGCGAAGGCCGACCGGCTGATGGAAGGCATTCTTTCAGCGGTGGAGCGCAATCTGTTCGGGCATGTCGCGTTGCTCAATGCGCTCGATCTGCGCCTGCGAGCAGCCGAAATTGTCGTGACCGGAAGCGCGGCCGAACGCTTCGCACAGGCGGCACTCAAATTACCTTACCTCGACCGTATAGTGTTGCGCGCCACTTCTGTGACCGACCTGCCGGCCTCGCATCCGGCGCAGGAAAAGCTCAAGGCCGCACGGGCAAGCGCGGCCTTCGTATGTGTCGGTGAGCGATGTTCACTGCCGGCAACGGAGCCAAGCCAGATCGCTACATCAGTCGCGGCGATGCGTACGTCTTGACCTCCTAAACTTTTCTTCGCGCGCCACGTTTGACTCGAAAAGTGACGCGCTACGCCCTGTATTTCAATTTCACTCATTCGGTGGACGCGCAAGAAACCATATGATTACGCTCTACGCCTAACCCATTCAGCGGACGCGGGCGGTAATTGAGTCCGCTATATCTGACAAGCTGAATTTTCATTCAGCATCACTCTGCGGACTCAAATGGAATTGCGAAGGACCAACCCCATGCACCCGCGCTGTAAGGTTTCTACCGCCTCAAACGTTATCAAGGCTTCGAAGAGTCTTCTCCTCGGAGCCACATTGGCCTGCTTTGCGGCAGACGCATCGTAAATTGCGGTGGCTCAAAAAGCTCCCGAGACTGCGAGCATGCCGTCTTTCGCGCCTGCCATGATCGACCATGCACGCAACATGCGCCGGTACAAGGATCCTGATCATGGCGTGCAACACACTCCTCCAATCATCAACCGTTTCATTGTGGACCGCGATCCGAAGGGTGCGATCGCGTCATTCCAACCCAATGGCGCGACTGTCACATCGAACAATGCATTCTTCAAGGATATGGGAACGAATGGCAGAACTTGCTTCACCTGCCATCAGCCGCAGAACGGCTGGGGCGTGAGTGCGCGCGATGTCGCCGAGCGCTTCGAGAAAAGCGCCGGCAACGATCCGATCTTCCGGCTGGTCGACGGTGCTACGTGCCCGAGCGATGATGTCTCGACCCTTCGCGCAAAAAAGCGCGCCTACAAATTGCTGACCGAGAAAGGCTTGATCCGCGTCGGCCTGGCAATTCCGGCAACAGCGGAATTCGCGCCGACGGCGGTAGACGATCCCTATAGTTGCACAACTAAACCTGAGACCGGCTCGGGCATTCTCTCGATGTACCGCCGACCGTTGCCGGTCGCCAATATCAAGTACCTGAGCACGGTCATGTGGGACGGCCGGGAGTCCACGCCGAATGGTGGCCTGGAGTCTGATCTTAGAACTCAGGCACGCGATGCTACCCTCACCCATGCGCAGGCCGCCACATCACCCACAGACGCCCAGTTGGCCGAGATCGTCGCCTTCCAGACGGGCATATTCACCTCCCAGATCTTCGACAACAAAGCCAAGTTCCTCACCGGCGATAATGCCACCGGCGGCCCGATTGCCCTCGCATCGCAAGAGTTTTTTATCGGCATAAACGATCCGCTGGGGCTCAATCCCAAGGAGATTCAGTTTACTTCGCAGATCTTTGATCTGTACCGGCCGTGGCTGAGCGCCGGCGGTCGTAACGATCATGACGGCCATGGCACGCCGATGGCAACCGAGGATCTGCTCAAGCGCATCAACATCACCGACGGCTGGCGCTTCGATGATCGCGAGCGCGATATGGTGAGCGAGCATCGCCGCTCGGTAGCGCGCGGAGAGGAGCTGTTCAACAATACCAAGATCGCCATCACCGGCGTTGCCGGCCTCAACGACGACCTCAAAGTCGACCGCATCGACGGCTTCTGCGGCACCTGCCACGATTCGCCGAATATCGGCCATCATTCGGTCAGGGCTCCGTTGGACATCGGCGTGCCCGATGCCGGCGAAAAGAAACCACCGGTGCTCGACATTGCCGGCCTGCCCGTGTTCACCCTGACCTGCACGCAAGGTCTGCTTGCCGGTCAGGTCTACAAAGTGACGGATCCTGGCCGCGCCATGATCACCGGCAAATGCAAGGACATCGGCCGATTCAAGGGACCGATCCTGCGCGGGCTCGCAGCACGCGCTCCCTATTTCCACAATGGTTCGGCGGCAAACTTGCGCGACGTGGTCGACTTCTATGACCAACGTTTCAATATCGGCTTTAATCACAAACAGAAAACCGATCTCGTCAATTTCCTGAACACGCTCTGACGAGACTCGTCTTTCACAAAAGAAATGGCCGGGCTTTGCCCGGCCATTTTATTTAGCCGCGTCGAACCATCAGGTATTCATCGACTCGAAGAACTCCGCGTTGTTCTTCGTATTGCGCAGCTTGTCGAGCAGGAAGTCGATGGCGTCCATTGTGCCCATCGGATTGAGGATGCGGCGCAGGACGTACATCTTCTTGAGAATCCCCGCATCGGTAAGCAGCTCTTCCTTGCGTGTTCCAGAGCGTGTGATGTCGATGGCCGGGAAGGTGCGCTTGTCAGCCACCTTGCGGTCGAGGATGAGTTCGGAGTTACCGGTGCCCTTGAATTCTTCGAAGATAACTTCGTCCATTCGGCTGCCGGTGTCGATCAAAGCGGTGGCGATGATGGTGAGCGAGCCGCCTTCCTCGATATTGCGTGCGGCGCCGAAGAATCGTTTTGGCCGCTGAAGCGCATTGGCGTCGACACCGCCCGTCAGCACTTTGCCTGAGGAGGGGACGACTGTGTTGTAGGCCCGGCCAAGTCGAGTAATCGAGTCCAGCAAAATCACGACATCGCGTTGGTGCTCGACCAGACGCTTTGCCTTTTCAATCACCATTTCCGCGACCTGCACGTGACGAGAAGCGGGTTCATCGAAAGTTGAGGAGATCACTTCGCCCTTTACAGAGCGCTGCATGTCGGTGACTTCCTCGGGCCGCTCGTCGATCAGCAGCACGATCAGGTAAGTCTCGGGATGATTGGCAGTGATCGAGTGCGCGATATTCTGTAGCAGCACGGTTTTACCGGTGCGGGGCGGAGAGACGATCAGCGCACGCTGGCCCTTGCCGATTGGCGCGACGATGTCGATGACGCGCGCGGAGAGGTCCTTTTTGGTCGGATCCTCATATTCCATCTTGAGTCGCTCATCGGGATAGAGCGGCGTCAGGTTATCGAAATTGACCTTATGGCGCGCTTTCTCGGGATCTTCGAAATTGATCGTGTTGACCTTGAGCAGCGCGAAATAGCGCTCGCCCTCTTTTGGAGAGCGAATGTGGCCTTCAACGGTGTCGCCGGTGCGAAGACCGAAACGGCGGATTTGACTGGGCGAGACATAGATATCATCGGGACCGGACAAGTAGTTCGATTCCGGCGACCGTAAAAAGCCGAATCCATCAGACAGCACTTCGACGACACCTTCGCCGATTATGTCGACTTCCTGAGTCGCAAGCTGTTTGAGGATCGCAAACATCAGCTCCTGCTTGCGCATGGTGCTGGCGTTTTCGACTTGATGCTCTTCGGCAAAAGCGACGAGTTCGGCAGGTGTCTTGGACTTAAGGTCCTGGAGTTTCATTTCCCGCATTGGGGGTTTACGTCCTTGGGAGATTTCCGGCGAAGTACTGAAAAATGGAAAGACTTACGCCGTGTGACTTAGGAGAGAGATCGCAGGTCTAGGGTGACGAGGAGGTTGAGAAAGGGGCCCGGAACCCGATGCTGCGACCGGCCCAAACTTTGGGAGCCGGAACGCGACTGCATCCGCCTGCGTTCGGTGGGATGCCAGCAAGATAAGTTGAGTGGGCCTTTCGCGCAAGAGGTGCGACGCCGTCTTTGCAATTGTCAGGCTTGCTAGAACGGCTTCACAGCCGCCAGCACCACTATGACAATCAGCAGAGCGGTCGGTACCTCATTGATAATACGATAGAATTTCTGGCTGTGCCGATTCCGGTCGAAACGGAATTCATTTACCCAATGTGCAAATAGGCCGTGCAGAACCGTCAAAATGACTACGGCGACAAGCTTGGCGTGCAACCAGCCTGCCCCGATCCACTGGCCTTGTAGCAGGAGCACAATACCGACGATCCAGGTCACCATCATTGCCGGCATCATGATGAAATTTAGCAGCCGGCGTTCCATGATCTTGAATGTTTCGGACAGTTCGGATCCGGGCTTTGCGGCCGCGTGATAGACGAACAGCCGCGGCAGATAGAGCATACCGGCCATCCAGGCTATTACTCCGATGATGTGCAGGGCCTTGAACCATAAATACATGGCCGTCATCCACGCACGCGTTTGAGCATGCGTTCGACATTGGCCACTGGCGTCTCTGGCAGGATGCCATGGCCAAGATTGAAGATCAGCGGCCCGCCGCCAAGTTCTTTCATGACATCATCCACCTCACGATCAAGCGCTGCACCTCCTGCCAGCAGTGCGAGTGGATCGATATTCCCCTGCACAGGGACACGAAGCTGCAGCGTATCGCGCGCAATCGATCGTTCGAAAGTCCAGTCAATCCCGACGGCACTCACGCCCG
>JBGQLL010000053.1:0-15062 GCA_041500065.1 Pseudolabrys sp. | reverse complement strand
GGACCATCCCAACTTCAAAGTTGAGGTTATTTCCGGCGACCACCAGAACAAGGCCGACATCGGCACCCAGCTCGCCAACCAGTGGTACGACGTCGAAAAGGTGGACATGATCGCTGACGTGCCGAATTCGGGCGTGGCGCTTGCGATCAGCCAGGTGACACGCGACAAGAACAAGGTCTTCGTCGCGTCCGGCCCGGCTTCGTCTGACCTCACTGGGCCGAAGTGCAGTCCCAACACGGTTCACTGGACCTACGACACCTGGATGCTGGCAAACGGCACCGGCAAAGCGGTGGTCAAAACCGGTGGCGACACTTGGTTTTTCCTGACCTCCGACTACGCCTTTGGTCATGCGCTGGAGCGTGACACCGCTGCAGTCGTGGAAAAGAATGGCGGCAAGGTCCTTGGCAAAGTGCGCCATCCCATCAACACCAACGATTTCTCATCTTTCTTGTTGCAGGCCCAGGCGTCGAAGGCCAAGGTCATCGGACTGGCCAATGCCGGCGGAGACACCATCAATTCGATCAAGCAGGCGTCCGAATTCGGCATCGTAAAGGGTGGCCAAAGCCTCGCCGGACTTCTGGTCTTCGCGACCGACGTCAACGCGCTCGGGCTGCAAACTGCTCAGGGCCTCGTTTTGACCGAAACTTTCTACTGGGATCTCAACGACGCCACGCGTGCCTGGACCAAGCGCTGGCACGCCGAACGCAATGCCCCGGGCAAGTACCCGGCGATGAACCAGGCTGGCGTCTATGCTGGCACGCTTCACTACCTCAAGGCGGTGGCCGCGCTGAAGAGCGCTGCCGACGGCAAGGCCGTGGTCGCCAAGATGAAGGAAATGCCGACCGACGATCCGCTGTTCGGGAAAGGCACAATCCGTGCAGACGGCCGCAAGCTACATCCGGCTTATCTCTTCGAAGTCAAGAAGCCGGAGGAATCAAAATATCCCGGCGATTTCTATAAACTACGTGCCACCATCCCGGCGAATGAAGCTTTCCGCCCACTCAATGAGGGCAACTGCCCGCTGGTGAGCGGCTAGATACTTTCGAAATACCCAAAACAACAAGGAGGAATGCACGTATGAGAAAAACTTTAGGACTTGCGGCGCTAGCCGCAGCTCTCGCCTATGGAGGGGCCTACGCCCAACAGGTCACTGTCAAAGTCGGTGTGCTCAGCGACATGTCGAGCCTCTATTCCGACATCGGCGGAGCTGGCTCGGTTGTTGCCGCCAAACTGGCGATCGCCGACTTCACCAAGGACAACCCGAACGTCAAGGTCGAACTCATCTCCGGCGATCACCAGAACAAGGCAGACATCGGCTCGCAACTCGCTAACCAATGGTACGACGTCGACAAGGTGGATCTGATCATGGATACGCCGAATTCTGGTGTGGCGCTGGCGGTGAGCCAGATCACCTCCACCAAGAACAAGCTGTTCATTGTCTCCGGCGCGGCGGCCTCCGATCTCACGGGAGCCAAATGCAACGCCAACACCATCCACTGGACCTATGACACCTGGATGCTTGCCAATGGCACCGGCAAGGCACTGGTGAAGACCGGCGGTGACACCTGGTTCTTCCTGACGTCGGACTATGCCTTCGGTCACGCGCTCGAGCGCGACACGATGGCTGCGGTTGAAAACGCCGGCGGCAAGGTGCTCGGCAAGGTGCGCCACCCGATCAATACCAACGACCTCTCGTCGTTCCTGCTGCAGGCGCAGTCATCCAAAGCCAAGGTGATTGGTCTGGCAAATGCGGGCGGCGACACGATCAACTCGATCAAGCAGGGAGCCGAGTTCGGCATTGTCAAGGGCGGGCAGAAGTTCGCCGGCTTGCTGGTGTTCGCCAGCGATGTCAATGCGCTCGGCTTGCAGACTGCGCAGGGTCTGACCCTGACGGAAACATGGTACTGGGACATGAACGATGCCAATCGTGCCTGGACCAAACGCTGGCAGGCTGAACGCGGCGCAGCGGGCAAGTTCCCGACCATGGTGCAGGCCGGCGTATATTCGGGCCTCACACACTACTTGAAGGCTGTGGCCGCCTTAAAGAGCGCAGCCGATGGCAAGGCGGTGGCGGCGGAGATGAAGAAGACGCCGACCGACGATCCACTGTTCGGCAAGGGAACGATCCGTGCCGATGGTCGCAAGGTGCATCCGGCGTATTTGCTCGAGGTGAAGGCCCCGTCGGAATCCAAGTATCCCGGCGATTTCTACAATGTGCGGGCCACGATCCCGGCAGATGAAGCCTTCCGGCCGCTCAAGGAAGGTAATTGTCCGCTGGTCAGCGGCTGATCGCAATGACAGGACGAGGGGCGGGCTTCGGCCCGCCCTTTTCGCCTAACGGAACGTCCGCATGTCTGAAATTTTCGGTATCCCTTCGCAGGCGCTGTTCGGGCAACTGTTGATCGGCCTGATCAACGGCTCGTTTTATGCGCTGCTCAGTCTGGGACTGGCCGTTATTTTCGGCATGCTCAACATCATCAATTTCAGCCACGGCGCCCAATACATGATGGGCGCGTTTGCTGCTTATCTCCTCCTGCAATATTCGGGGCTCGGCTACTGGCCGGCGCTGGTCATCGCACCCATTTTGGTCGGCATTACCGGCGTCATCGTCGAGCGGCTGTTCCTGCAATGGCTGTACAAGCTCGACCATCTCTATGGGCTGTTGCTCACCTTCGGATTGGCGCTGATCCTTGAAGGTGTGGCGCGTAATTATTTCGGTTCCGCGGGCTTGCCCTACACCGTCCCGGAATCCTTGCAAGGCGGCCGCAATCTTGGCTTCATGTTCTTGCCCAATTATCGGGCGTGGGTGATCGTGGCGTCTCTCGCGGTATGCTTCGGCACCTGGTTTGTCATCGAGCGCACGCGGCTCGGTGCTTATTTACGGGCCGCCACTGAGAACCCGACGCTTGTACGTGCATTCGGCATCAATGTGCCGCGCATGATCACGCTCACTTACGGCTTCGGCGTGGCGCTCGCAGCCTTCGCGGGCGTGATGGCGGCGCCGATCTACAACGTATCGCCGCAGATGGGCTCGGAGTTGATCATCGTGGTCTTCGCGGTGGTCGTCATCGGCGGCATGGGCTCGATTCTCGGCGCGATCGTAACCGGTTTCGGGCTGGGTGTTATCGAGGGCCTGACCAAGGTGTTTTTCCCGGAGGCCTCGAACACGGTCATTTTCGTCATCATGGCCATTGTGCTGCTGGTTCGGCCGGCCGGCTTGTTCGGGCGGAGAGGGTGATGGAACGCATCGTCGATCCGCTCGCCAAGAAGCCTTCCGCACTGCGGGCGCAGAGCGAGACCATCGCTTTTGTTGTCATGGTTGCGGCGCTGGTGATCGCACCGTTTGTCACTTATCCATTGTTCCTGATGCAGGCGATGTGCTTTGCGCTGTTTGCCTGTGCCTTCAATCTGCTGATCGGCTACGTCGGCTTGCTGTCTTTCGGCCACGCGCTGTATTTCGGCTGGGCGAGTTATCTGTCGGCCTATGCCGCCAAGGTCTGGGGCCTTACGCCCGAACTTGCGATCCTGACCGGCACGGCGACTGCCGCCATTTGCGGCCTGGCCGCCGGTTCGCTGGCGATCCGGCGCCAGGGCATCTACTTCGCTATGATCACACTGGCGCTGGCGCAGATGATGTATTTCTTTGCGCTGCAAGCCAAATTCACCGGCGGCGAGGACGGAATACAGGCTGTACCGCGCGGCTATCTGTTCGGCCTCATCGATCTCAGGAATGAGATGACGATGTACGCCGTCGTTCTGGTCATTTTCCTTGCCGGCTTCATGTTCATCCACCGAATTATCCATTCACCGTTCGGCGAAGTGCTCAAGGCCATCCGGGAGAACGAGGCACGCGCGATTTCGCTTGGCTACAAGACAGATCGCTACAAACTGGCCGCCTTCGTGCTTTCGGCGACCCTTGCCGGTGTCGCCGGCGCCACCAAAGCGATCGTCCTGCAACTGGCTTCGCTCACCGATGTGAATTGGCCCATGTCGGGCGAGGTCGTGCTCATGACGCTTGTCGGCGGCCTCGGCACCATCTTCGGTCCGATGGTCGGCGCCTTTGTGATCCTTGTGATGCAGTTCAAGCTCGCACCGATCGGAGAATGGGTGTTGGTCATCCAGGGTGCGATATTCGTCGCGTGCGTGCTTTTGTTCCGCCGCGGCATCGTCGGCGAGCTCGCCAACAAGTTGCGCATCCGCCTCTAATTGCCACCCTCTCTTTGAAACATTCGCGAATCGGAGTACATGGCGTTGTCCATCTGTATGCCGTTGGTTTTGTGCGTTTTCCGGTTGTCGTCGATGCAGCGTGCGTCGCTCGATTGCCGGTTTGGCGCGTGCCGGGGGGCACTCAATGGCAGCCGTACAAAGCGAGGTACGCTTCGACAAGATCGCCGAAAAATGGCATGCCTTGGCGCGACGCCGGCTTGCTTCTATTTGCGAGCTCCAGCGCAACGGCCGATGGAAACGCTATTACACAGAGGAGCAGCTCACATCGAGTCTGCAAGACGCCGAGCGCGCGACGATGCTCTGGGCGAAGCTCGCCGTCCAACGGGTCACATTCAGCAAAGCTTGATGCGCGCTTGGATTGGCACGGCCACTCTGGTCGCGATCACCATGCTTGCGCAGGTAGCGAGCGCTCAAAGTCTCAAGCACGGCGAGCAGTTGCTCGCACACAATTGCGCATCGTGCCATGCGGTTGGTCGCAGCGGTGACAGCCCGCACAAATTTGCGCCGCCTTTTCGCACCCTCGGACAGCGCTATCCGATTGAGTCCTTGGAAGAGGCGCTGGGAGAGGGCATTATATCCGGCCATCCGGATATGCCTGAATTCAAGTTTAACGCCAGCGACGTCGGTGCCATCATTGCCTATCTGAAGTCCATCCAGCAGCGCTAGGAAGTGGCGCGTTTCAGCCAGAGTTGAATCATCCTCATGCCCAGCACCTTGTTCACGCCCTTTCGTGTGGCGGGCCTCGAGCTTGCCAACCGCATCGTGGTCTCGCCGATGTGCCAGTACTCGGCCGACGACGGCTGTGCCAACGATTGGCACCTTATGCATCTTGGAATGTTGGCGCATTCCGGAGCTTCCCTTGTGATCGTGGAAGCAACCCATGTTGAACGGCACGGCCGCATCACCCATGGATGTATGGGCTTGTATTCCGACGACAACGAATCCGCTTTGGCGCGCGTGGTTGCACAGGCGCGGCGCATGGGCAGCGCCAAGTTCGGCATTCAGATCGCTCATTCCGGCCGCAAGGGCTCGGCCCAGCGTCCCTGGGAGGGCGCAGCTGCGCTCAAAGCGGAGGCCGACCCGTGGCCGACCATCGCGGCATCGCCAATCCCGTTTGGCGAGGGCTGGCACACGCCGCGCGAAGTGACCGAAGCCGATATGGAGCGCGTGCGCGCCGCCTTTGTCTCATCCGCTCGGCGAGCGCTGCGGATCGGTTTCGACGAGATCGAGCTCCATATGGCGCACGGCTATCTCGCGCACGGTTTCATGTCGCCGGTTTCAAACAAGCGCAGCGACCAATACGGTGGTTCGCTCGAGAACCGGTTGCGCTTTCCGCTTTCGATCGCACGTGCCGTACGCGCCGTCGTGCCAAAGACGGTCCCTCTCGGCGCGCGTATTACGGGGAGCGACTGGCGCGAGGGCGGATTGACGCCTGATGACGCAGTGTCGATTTCCAGGGCACTCAAGGCGGAAGGAATTGATTTCATCTGCATCTCCTCCGGCGGCGTGGCCGCTGATATCCGCAATCCCACCGAGCCGGGCTACAACGTGCCAATCGCCGCACGCGTGAGAAAAGAGGCAGGCATTCCAACGCGGACCGTCGGGCTGATCGTCAAGCCCGAACACGCGGAGGAAATTGTGGCCAGTGGTGCAGCCGACATGGTTTCGATGGCGCGTTGCTTCCTCGACGATCCGCATTGGGGCTGGCACGCTGCGAAGGTGCTCGGCGCCGAAGTGGCGCGGCCGCCGCAATATCAGCGTGCCGGCCCAAAGCTGTGGGCGCCGGCCGCGGCGAAGGCGTAAGCGCTAGATGACTGCCCCGCTCGCGGGATCAATCAGGTGCATGTGGTCAATGTTGGCGTAGAGCCGCATGGGGGCTCCCGCATCGGCTGCGCTGCTGGGCTCGACCCGACCACAAATTTCGGTGTCCTTGATTGTGAAGAACACCATCGTCTCCATACCCATGGGCTCAACGACATCGAGCGTTGCCGTGAAATCACGGCCATCATCGCGCCCATTGTGGCGTGGCTCGGTGATGTGTTCGGGCCGCAGTCCAAGCACCAGGTCCTTTCCGACGACGGGCCGGTAGCGGCCTTCGTTTGCGGCCGGGACAGGAAAAGTAATGGCATCGGAAACACGCGCGCGCATACCGGCGCCGTTTTGCTCGAGCCGGCAAGGAATGAAATTCATTGCGGGCGAGCCGATGAAACCCGCCACGAAACGCGTTCGCGGATGGTGATACAGCTCCTGCGGTGTGCCGATCTGCTCTATACGGCCATGGTTCATGACCACGACACGGTCCGCGAGCGTCATGGCCTCGACCTGGTCGTGGGTCACATAAACCGTTGTCGTCTTTACTTTTTGATGCACGCGCTTGATCTCGGTGCGCATCTGCACGCGTAATTTTGCGTCAAGGTTCGAGAGCGGCTCGTCGAACAGGAAGACTTTGGGATTGCGCACAATGGCGCGGCCCATGGCGACCCGCTGACGTTGTCCGCCGGACAGCGCTTTCGGGCGACGATCCAGCAATTCGGTGATATCGAGGATGCGGGCGGCGTGTTCGACGCGCTGACGGATCTCGGCCTTCGGGAGTTTGCGTAACTTCAGCCCAAACGACATGTTTTCGAAGGCCGTCATGTGCGGATACAAAGCATAATTCTGAAACACCATCGCGATGTCACGGTCTTTAGGCGGCAGGTCATTGACCACTTCGCCACCGATCGAAATGTTGCCGGAGGTCACTTCCTCCAGCCCCGCGATCATCCGCAAGGTCGTGCTCTTGCCGCAGCCGGAAGGGCCGACCAGCACGACGAACTCGTTGTCCGGGATATCAAGGTCGATCGCGCGCACGGCCTCGACCTCTCCATACTTCTTGACGACCTGATGCAGCGCGACTTCGGCCATGATCTCAGCCCTTGGTGGCGCCGGCGGTGAGCCCGGCGATGTAGTAGTCCATGAGGAATGCGTAGATGACGAGCGGCGGTGCGGCGGCGACCAGCGCACCGGCCATAAGCATGCCCCACTTGTATACGTCGGCGCGGATGAGGCTCGTCACCGTGCCGACGGTGAGTACCTGCTGGTCCGCCGAATAAAGAAACGCCATCGGATAGACGAAAGCCGCCCAGGACACCGTGAACGCGAAGATCGTTGCCGCGATGATGCCGGGCAGGGCGACCGGAATGAAGATCTTCAGGAGCATCTGCATGTGGCCGGCGCCGTCGATCAAAGCCGCCTCATCGAGCTCTTTGGGGATCGACTGAAAGTAGCCGATCATGATCCAGGTGCAGAACGGCACCGTCAGGGTCGGGTAGACCAGCACCATGCCCCAATAGGAATTGAGCAGGCCGACGGCCTTCACAATCTGGAACAAGGGAAGGAACAACAGCGTGTCCGGAACGAGGTAGGTGAGAAAAATCCCGGTCGCAAGAATGCTCGACCCCCAGAACCGCATGCGGCCCAGAGAGAATGCGGCGAGCACGCTCACGACCATGGTAATTACGACCACGCAAGTCGTCACGATGGCGGTGTTCTTGAAGAAGATCAGGAAGTCGGTCTGCGTGAACAGAATCTTGAACTGATCGAGCGTGATGCCGTTGGCGATGATCCACGGATTGGTCGCCATGTGCGCGACTTCGGCGTCGCTCTTGAGCGCCGTCACCACCATGTAATAGGGCGGAAGCAGGAAGAAGATCGCAAATATGATGAGGAATACATAAGAGGTGATCAGCGCCCAACGGCGATCGCGCTTGAGGCTGGCGTGCCGGCGCACACCGGTGGCAGCCGGCATGGCCATAGTGGTCGAGCTCATCCGATTTCCCTCCCGCGCTTACGCACGCCGCGCAGGATGAACACAGCGGCAATTGCCAGTATCGGGAACATGAACAGCGAAGTCGCCGCGCCAAGCGGCAGATCGCCTGAGCGGATGCCCAACAGGAACGCGTACGTCGCGAATACATGTGTCATGTTGCGCGGCCCGCCGGCGGTCATGATCTGCACAATGTCGAAATTTGCGAAGGTAACGATCAGCGAGAACAGCACCGTGATGGCGATGATGTTACGCATCATCGGCAGGGTGATGTGAATGAATTTCTGCCAGGCATTGGCGCCGTCGATCGCGGCTGCTTCGTAGAGCTGCTCCGGCACCGACTTGAGGGCGGCGAGGTACATGATCAGGAAGAACGGTGCGCCGTACCACACGTTCACCAGGATGACCGAAAAGCGCGCCCAATAGGGATCGCTAAGCCATGGGACCTCGCTGAAGCCGAGCCCGGTCAAGATCCAGTTGAACGCCGAATGCGTGGGGTCGAACAACCACCACCAGCCGAGCGATGAAAGCGCCAGCGGGATCACCCACGGCACCAGCAGCATCCCGCGCCATTTGCGCTGACCTTTGGCAGGCAAGTTGTTGATGAGGTGCGCAGTGATCAGGCCGATGAGGGCTTTGAACAACACTGCGGACAGCGCAAAGATCGCCGATTGCTGCACGACCATCCAGAACACGTCGCGGGACAGCAGGTAGCTGAAATTGCCGAGGCCGATGAAGCGCGTCTGCGCCTTGTTCAGCATCGACAGATAGATGGAGTAGAACGCAGGGTAGATAACCAGGCAGGTGATGATCGCGATCAGCGGCAGACAAAACAGGAAGGCGATGGTCGAGCGCTGTCGAAGGAATTTGCTCAGGCCGCTGCGCGCGGAGGGGCGCACGCCCGCCTGTTGCAGGCCTGGAACCCAGCTTTGGACGGTGTCTGCCATGCGGCTGTCTTCGACCTTATGACGGTCGCCCCTCGCCGGTGGTTCAACATCGCGTATGCCGGCCGATGAGGCCGGCATACGAACTTGTCATGACGAGTGCCAATGATTAGGCACGCAGCGTGCCTTCGAGCTCCTTTTCCGCCCACTTGATGACATCGTCGATCTTCTCGTTGCCCTGCGTGAGCTTGGCCACCATCACGGTGTTGATGGCCTGGTTGTACATCTGGGCGCCGACTTCGGAGCGCGCCGGCGCGCCGAACATCGAAGTCAGCTCGTCGCCGCGTGGCGGATAGCTGTAGACCACGCCCTTCGGCGGCTCGACCGTCTTCCACGTCTCGAGATCGTACATGCTCTTGAACGACGGCAGGTCGTAGCCGATCGAAGCCGCGACCAACTGGGCGATCGATTCCTTCTGCGACATATGCAGCAGAAGATCTTTGCCCGCCGACTTGTTCTTCGAGAAGCTCCACAGACCGTAGAACTGCGGAAGCTGCCCGACGTAACGGCCTTTCGGGCCTTTCGGCATGGCGTGGTGCCAGATATTTTCCGCGACCTTCGGATTGTCACGCTTGGCGACCGCCCATGAGCTTGGCGGGTTCATAATGCCGGAACCCTTGCCGGAAATGATCCAGCGATTATTGCCGGCGTCATCCCAGGCGTAGACCTCGGGCGGGTTCACCGCCATCAGCTTCTTGAGATATTCGAGCGCCTTGCGGGTTTCGTCCGAGTTGACCTTGATGTTGTCCTTCTGGTCGATCATGACCACGCCGAAGGAGTTGAACAGGGCGCCGACCCAGTCAACGGCGTCGCTGGTCTGGCCCATTGGCAGACCGACCGGATATCCCGCTTTGTGCAATTTCTGTGCGCTGTCGAGGTAGACATCCCATGTCCATTGATCGGTCTTGGCCTTGTCGTATTTCGACTCGTCTGCCGGGAACATGTCGACGAGATCGATGCCGCAATGCTCCTTGTAGAGATCGAAGCGCGACTGGCAGGGTTTCACCTGGCTGCCGATCGCGGTCGGGATGCCGCGCCATGTGCCTTTGATCTTGGCGAGATATTCGGCGACCGGGCTGATCGGGCCATATTGCTTGATCAGTTGCGCGACGACGTCGTCGAGCGGCTCAAGCAGACGCTGGTGAATCTGAATGTTCCAGTCGCGATGCGACATGATGTCGTGGCCTGTGCCGGCTTGCGCTTCGGCCGCGGCTGTCAGCTTGTCCTTCTCACCTTGCGAGGTGATGTAGTCGATGTGGACGTCGACATTGTTCTTGTCGCCCCATTCCTTGCAGATCTTGTCGAGGGCTTTGTTGGCACCAGGGACCCAATGATCCCAGCAGCCTAGTGTAAGAGTGCCGGCGGCATGGACGCCGCTGACATAGGGCGCGGTGATTGCTGCTGCCGAACCGAGGGCAGCGGTCTTGAGAACGGCACGACGTGATAGGCGTGAACTTCCCATGGTCTCCTCCCGGATTGTTTTTTTCGCTTTATGAAACGATACTCTCGCTCTTGGCGGACGGCTAGCCACTATAAGTTGGATGGCTATAAATTTGCAGTTCCTTTTGCGCTGCAACGGACTCGCTACTAAAGTCGATCCTCTCTTAAGCCGCCGCGCATCGAACTCGCCTCATAAAATTGCATGCTTCAATATTCAATCAATTGCGGGTTCAGCTCCCGCAATAGAATTTGCTGATGGAAAACGTCGTTTTCCTCGCGGTTTTGTTCGCTGCCGCCTGCCATGCCGGCTGGAATGCGCTGATCAAGGTCGGGCTTGACCCTCTCTCGACGACCACCCTGATCTCGATCGGCTCCGGTGTCGTGGCCCTCATCATCGCGCCGTTCGTAGATGGGCCGGCTTGGGCAGCCTTGCCCTGGCTCGTTGCGTCAATTGCCGTTCATCTCATCTATTTCGCGTCGCTCATTGAGAGCTATCGCACCGGCGATCTTGGGCAAGTCTATCCAATCGCCCGCGGCTCGGCGCCCTTGATGACGGCTACGGTCACCACGTTCTTTGTCGGCGAAAAACTGAGTGTTATCGGCTGGAGCGGAATCCTTGCACTTGTGGTGGGCGTGCTGCTTTTGTCGGCACGGGGGGGCCGCGAGCTGGCCGAGATTGACCGCCGCGCGATCGGCTTTGCGTTCTTTACTGCGCTCACGATTTGCGCGTATTCGGTCATCGATGGCATCGGCGCGCGCCTCGCGGGCAATCCGAATGGTTATTCGCTCTGGCTCTTTGTCGGCATTGCCGTGGTCATGGTGCCTTACGCGCTCTATCGCGACGGCACGGGCGTCTTGCCGGCAATGCAACGTTTTTGGCAGCGTGGCCTTGCCGGGGGCGCGCTGCAACTTCTTTCGTATGGAATCGCGATCTGGGCGATGACGATGGCGCCCATTGCTATCGTTGCGACCTTACGGGAAACCAGCGTGCTGTTCGGGGCCGCCATTGCGGTGGTGGTGCTTAAGGAGCCGCTGCGGCCTGTGCGCATCATCGCCGCCTGTCTGATCGTCACCGGCTTGGTGCTGATACGGCTACAATAACCCTTGCCACGGAAGCCTCGGCAGAAGCCAACTAACGCCTCAGATCAATTTGGCGTCCAATGTGATCGCGGCATTGAGCACCTTCGAGATTGGGCAATTCTTCTCGGCATCGCCGGCCATTCGAGAAAATGTAGCTTCGTCCAGGTTCGGCACTTGGGCGCGTAGGGTCAGAGCTGACCGGCTGATGCGGAATCCCTGGCCCTCTGGTTCAAGAGTGACTGCGGCCTCGGTGGTGAGCTCAGTCGGGGTGTAGCCGCCGGCCTGGAGCCCAAACGCAAGCGCCATGGTGAAGCAACCGGCGTGCGCCGCGGCGATGAGCTCTTCGGGGTTGGTACCCTTCTCATTTTCGAAACGGGTCCTGAAAGAATACGGGGTCTGTGCGAGCACGCCGGAATCGGTGGAAAGATTGCCGGTGCCGGCGCGACCCGTGCCGCGCCAAACCGCTTTCGCCTTGCGGATCATGCAACGTCTCCTTGCTATAGTGTGTTCTGAATCCTCACTGCTTCAACGCAGCCGTGTCGACCGGCAGCTTTCGCAGGCGCTTGCCAGTTGCCGCAAAGATCGCGTTGGTGACCGCGGGCACGATCGCGGAGGTCCCAGCCTCGCCCATCCCGCCGGGTGGCTCGAAATTTTGAACGATATAGACCTCGATGGCCGGCGCCTCATTAATGCGCAGGATTTGGTAGGTATCGAAGTTGGTTTGCTCGACACGTCCGTCCTTGAGGGTGATCTCGCCATAGAGTGCGGCCGTAATGCCGAAGATAATCGCGCTCTGGATCTGCGCCCGGACGGTGTCGGGATTGACGACGGTGCCGCAATCAACCGCACAGACGACGCGCCGGACACGAACCGCGCCATCCTTCGACACCTCAACTTCGGCGACCTGCGCCAAATAGGTCGCGAAGACGAACTGGAGGGAGACACCACGGCCAACTCTGTCCGGCAGCGGCTGCCCCCAGCCGGCCTTTTGCGCGGCAAGCTCGAGAACGGCTTTGGCGCGCGGCGTCTTGTCGAGGAGGGCCAGCCGGTAGCCGACCGGATCCTGCTTCGCCGCCGCCGCCAGTTCGTCCATGAAACTTTCGGTCACAAAGACATTGTGCGACGGCCCGACGCTGCGCCAGAAGGCAGTCGGAATCCCCGGAGGTTCTACCCGCAGATATTCGACGCGCAGGTTCGGGAGGGAATAGGCCAGATCGATCGCGCCTTCGGTCGTGTCGGGGTCGAGACCATTGTTGAACGCCGGAGGTAGATATCTCGCAATGACCGAGGAACCCGCGAAGCGATGGCCCCAGGCAACTGGCTTTCCCTTCTCGTCGAGACCGGCAGAGATCCGGTCAAACCAAAAGGGCCGGTACATGTCGTGCTGGATATCTTCCTCACGGGTCCAAATGACCTTCACCGGACCGTCCACATGCATGGCGATCTGAACAGCACGAGTGACGCCATCAACGTCGAGTCGGCGACCAAAGCCGCCACCGAGCAAATGATTGCGCACCACGACCCGGTCCAACGGCAGGCCAGTTGTTTTTGCCGCGGTAGCTTGAGCTCGCGCAATAGCCTGCGTGCCGACCCAGACTTCGCAGCCATCCTTGCGGACGTGAACAGTGCAGTTCATCGGCTCCAACGCCGCGTGCGCAAGAAACGGAACCTGGTAGGTCGCCTCGATCTTGGTGACGGCGCCCGCCATGGCCTTGTCGGTGTCGCCGACATTCTGCGCAACGGCTCCAGGACTCTGCGTCGCGCGCTCGAGCTCCCGCAGGATGTCATCGGTATTGAGCTTGGCGTGGGGCCCGTCGTCCCATTCAATCACCAGCGCCGCCAGCCCTTTTTTCGCAGCGCCCATGTGATCGGCGACCACAGCGACGGCGTCGTCGAGCCGCACGATTTGACGCACGCCTTTGACGGCTTTGGCCGCCGCATCGTCCACGTGCTTGACGCGACCGCCGAAGACAGGCGATTGCGCAAGGGTCGCGATCTTCACGCCTGGCGGCCGAACATCGATGCCATAGACAGCCGTTCCGTTGACCTTCGCTGGTGTGTCGAGACGCTTGGCCGAGGTGCCGATGAGTTTGAAATCCTGTGGCTGCTTGAGCGTCACGCTTTTGGGGACAGGCATGCGGGCCGCGTCGGCGGCAAGTTCGCTATATTTGAGACTTCTTCGCGTCGGCGCGTGAAGCACTTCACCGCTTTGCGCGTGGCAGGACGCCGGATCGACATTCCAGCGCTTTGCCGCTGCCGATACCAGCATGGTTCTCGCGGCCGCACCGGCTTGGCGCAGGGGCTGCCAAGCCCCGCGTATCGCGTTCGAGTTGCCTGTTTCCTGCCCACCTATCAAGGGATTGGCGTAGAGCTTTTCGTTCGGCGGAGCATGTTCCAGCCGCACCTGTGTCAGGTCGACTTCAAGCTCTTCGGCGATCAGCATCGGGATGGAGGTATAAGTAGCTTGACCCATCTCGACATAGGGCATCGTCAGGACGATCTGTCCGTCGCTACCAATTCGGATGAATGCGTTCGGCACAAATTTATCGGTGCCACGCGGTTCGGCTTGGCCGGTTGCGAACGGCAAACTTAGGCTCAGCATCAGGCCACCGCCGGCGGCCACTCCGACCCGCAGGAATCCGCGCCTCGAAAGGCCATTCTCTGACGGCGCCTGACCATGTTGGGAAGTGAAATGATCGATGATCATTGTCAGCCTCCCTGTCCGGTCGATTGCGCGGCCTGCTTGATCGCTTCGCGAATGCGGACATAGGTCCCGCAACGGCAGATGTTGCCCGACATCGCGTCGTCAATTTCGGAGTCCGTCGGATGTGGATTGCTCGCGAGGAGCGCGGAAGCAGACATGATCTGGCCGGACTGACAGTATCCGCACTGAACAACCTCCCGGTCGAGCCAGGCCTTCTGGATCTTGGCGCCAGCAGGCGTCGCGCCGATCGCTTCGATCGTTGTGATTTCGGAGTTGCCGATGCTGTCAACAGGTGTGACGCATGAACGGGTGGGGGCGCCGTTGACGTGCACGGTGCAAGCTCCGCACAGCGCCATGCCGCAGCCGAATTTCGTGCCGGTCATGCCCAGCACGTCGCGCAACACCCATAGGAGTGGCGTGTCGCCATCGACATCGACGCTGTGCGTGTTTCCGTTGACTTTAATGGCGAAGGCCATAACGCTTTCTCCTTTTCGCGGAACGCCGTCGCCGGTCAAACTTCGATGACGTCGACCACAGCCTCGGCGAAGGCGTGCGGGGCTTCCTGCGGCAGGTTGTGTCCGACGCCGCCCTTGATGGTCCGGTGCGCATATTTGCCGGAGAATTTCTTGGCGTAGGCGCTTGGCTCCAGATGCGGCGCGCCGTTGGCGTCACCTTCCATGGTGATGGTGGGCACGGTGATCACCGGAGCTGCGGCAAGCCGCTTTTCGAGCTCGTCGTATTTTGACTCGCCTTGAGCCAGGCCGAGCCGCCAGCGGTAATTGTGGACCACGATGTCGACGTGATCCGGATTGTCGAAAGCCGCCGCGCTGCGATCGAACGTGGCGTCATCGAAATTCCATTT
>JBGQLL010000052.1:0-15064 GCA_041500065.1 Pseudolabrys sp. | reverse complement strand
GCATCGTTCATGGGCTACAACCTCGCCAAGCGTTTCTCCAAGGATCCCGAAAGCTTTGGCAAGGGCCGCATCGAAGGCGTGTTTGCGCCGGAAACGGCGGCGCATGCTTCCGGAACCGCCGCGTTGCTGCCGATGCTGGCGTTGGGAATTCCCGGCTCCGGCACAGCCGCCATCCTGCTCGGCGGACTGATGGTGTGGGGGCTCAATCCCGGGCCGCTGCTGTTTGTCGAGCACAAGGACTTCGTCTGGGGCCTCATCGCCTCGATGTATCTTGGCAATATCGTCGGCTTGGTGATTGTGCTCACGACCGTGCCCATTTTCGCCGCGGTGCTGCGCGTCCCCTTCGCCGCCATTGCGCCGATGATCGTGGTGTCCTGCGCAATCGGCGCCTACGCCATCCAGAACGCGATGTTCGACATCTGGCTGATGTTGCTGTTCGGCGTGATTGGCTATGTGTTCAAAAAGGTCGGGATTCCACTGGCGCCATTCACGCTCGCCCTGGTGCTGGGCAGCCGTGCTGAAGACGCCTTCCGACTGGCGATGATCGGATCCGGCGGCGATATGCGTGTGTTCTGGGCGAATCCGCTTGTCGGCTCCATAACCACGCTCGCCATTGTGCTGCTGTTTTGGTCGCCGATCGCCAAATTCATCGGCCGTGTCGGCGGACTCGTTCAGCCGGCAAAACGGACAACCTGATCCGCTATTCCGCCGGTCCCGGCTCAGCTGCTTGGCCGCGACGTGCTGGCGCCGTTCGTCGCACCGTGGGTATCGCCAGCCGCGCCAGTGTCGGGATCACCAACAGGCTGCAAATCGGCGACAGCAGCATGCCGCCGACAATCACGCAGGCGAGCGGCTGCTGCACCTGCGAGCCGATGCCGGTGGAAATTGCAGCCGGCACCAGGCCGATACACGCGGAAAAGCCCGTCATGAAAATCTGACGCATGCGCGCTTGTGCGGCATCTATGATGGCTTCTTCCTTGCCAAATCCTTCATCCAAACGGCGACGGATGTAGGAGACGAGCAGAATGCCGTCCATTGCCGATACGCCGAACAGGGAAATGAATCCGACCGCAGCCGAGACACTGGCGTTCAGACCGAAGAAATACAGACCGAGAATTCCGCCGCAGGCTGCGAACGGAATGCCGGACAACGCCAGCAGGCTATCGCGCACGGAATTGAACAGGCTGTAAAGCAGCATCATGATCAGCAGCAGGCTGAGCGGGATAATGACGGCGAGCCGCTTTTTCGCTTCGACCAGGGCGCCGAATTCGCCCGACCATTCCATCCGGTAGCCTTCCTTCAGCTGCACATTTTTGGCAATGCGCCGCTGCGCATCGGCGACGGTCGATCCGAGATCGCGGCCGCGCACGCTATATTTGATCGGTACGAAACGATCGGTGTTTTGCCGGTAGATATAGGCCGCGCCGGTTTCCAGCCGCACTTCGGCGACGTCTCCGAGCGCAATGTAGGTGGTCGGCGATTTGGGGTCGGAATTCGGCAGGGCCACAGGGACTGAGCGGATGGCATCGATATTGTCGCGATACTGCGCCGCCAGCCGCACGGTCAGCGGGAAATTCATTTCGCCTTCGTAGACGCGCGTGACTTCCTGTCCGCCGATCGCGGCCTGAACGACGGTATTCATATCGCTGACGGTGATGCCGTAACGCGCCGCCTTGGCGCGATCGACCTGAATGACCAGGTTCGGCTGGCCGAGCAGATTGAAGGCGCCGGCGTCAGCGACGCCCGGCACCTTGGCGAGCTCGTTCTGCACCGCCTTGGACAGGCGCTCGAGCTCAGCCAGATCACGGCCGAAGATCTTGACTGAGTTTTCACCCTTCACTCCCGAGACGGCTTCCTCAATGTTGTCCTGGATGTATTGCGAGAAATTGAAATCGATGCCGATAAACTCGCTTTCCAGCCGCGCCGCCATTTCCCTTACAAGCTTTGGTTTGGTGAGGCCGCTGGGCCATTCCTCAAACGGCTTTAGGGGTACGAAAAATTCCGCGACGAATGATCCATCCGGATCGGTGGCATCTTCGCCACGGCCTTGCTCGGAGACGACCGTACGTACCGGAGGATAACTGGCGATCACGTTCCGGATCTTGTTGACGGTATCCCGGCCCGCTTCGAGCGTGATCGTGGGCGGGAGCAAAGCGCGGATCCAGAGATTACCCTCTTCCAGTTTGGGCAGAAATTCGGTGCCGAGCCGCATGCCGAGTCCACCACAGACCACGAGGAACGCGACGGCTATCATCGCTGCGATGCGCGCATTTTTGACCGCAAGAATAAGGACGGGCTGGTAGATCCTGCGGATGCCGCGAACGATAAACGTTTCGATCTCGTCGACTCTGTCGGGCAACAAGATCGATGACATCACGGGGGTCACCGTAAAGGTCGCGATCACCGCACCGAGCAGTGCATAGGCGTAGGTCCGCGACATCGGCCCGAAGATCTGGCCTTCCACACCTTGCATGGTGAAAAGCGGAATGAACGCCGCGATAGTGATGACGACCGAAAAGAAGATCGGCTTGTCCACCTCAACGGCCGCCGCGAGGATCCGGTGCAGCCGGTCACTGCGGCTTACGTCGGCAGGATGGCGTGTCGTGTGGTGCGCGAGATGGCGGAAAATATTTTCCACCATAATGACAGTGCCGTCGACAATGATACCGAGATCGATCGCACCGACCGAAAGCAGATTGGCCGAATCTCCCCGCAAAACCGTAATGATAACCGCGAGAAATAGAGCGACCGGAATGGTCGCCGAGACGATGAGGGCGCAGCGCAAATTGCCGAGAAATGCCCATTGAATGAGAAAGATCAGGGCAATGCCAAACAACATATTGTGCATCACCGTGCGCACGGTGATGGCGACCAGATCGCCGCGATCATAATAGGGCTCGATTTTCACGCCGGGTGGCAGGCTGCCGTCGGTATTGATGCGTTCGATCGCCGCGCGCACGCGTGTTACCACGTCCATGGTGTGCTCGAGTTTCTGCATCAGCACGATGCCGAACAGGATGTCGTCTTGCTCATCGCGGCCGGCAATGCCGAGGCGCGGTGTAAACCCGACCTGATTGTGTGCGATATCGGATAGGACGACTGGCAATCCACCCTGCTGGCTCACCACGATATTGTTGATGTCACCGATCGAGCCAAGCGCGCCGACGCCTCGTACGTTTACTGACTGTTCGCCGACAGCGATTGTGCGGCCGCCGACGTTGGCGTTGCTGGTGGAAATTGCGTTGATGATTTGCGGCAAAGTGAGCCCATAGGCCCGCATCCGATCGAGGTCGATTTCGGCCTGGTACTCCTTGGTTTTGCCACCGAGCGGCGAGATGTCGGCGATGCCCGGAACGATGCGCAATTTACGCTCGACCACCCAGTCCTGGATGGTCTTGAGCTGGATCAGGTCCATTCCGGGTGGACCTTTGAGCTGGTAGCGCAGGATTTCGCTGATGCCGCCAGCCGGAGAGATCACCGGCGTTACTGTGGTCGGCAATGTCGCGTCCTTCAGGCGGTTGGTGACCTGTTGGCGCACGAAATTATAGTCCCGGCCATATTCGAATTGCAGGCGAATAAAGCCGAGCGCGAACACCGTGTTCGACCGGATGTAGGTGAGGCCGGGCGTGCTGGCGACTGCGATTTCCAGCGGAATTGTGACGTAGCGTTCAACTTCCTCGGGCGACTGGCCGGGATATTGCGCGATGATTTCGATAATTGGTGGCGCGGGGTCGGGATAGGCCTCTACATTGAGTACCGTAAACGCAGCAGCGCCGACGCCGATAAATGCCGCAAAGGCGACCAACGCAAGCGGTCGCCGTGACAGGCAGAATGACATCAGACTTCGTAACATGGATGCTTCAGCTTCCCGCCGCGGCGCGGTCGACGAACAGGCTGCCTTTGCTTACGACCGTTTCGCCAGCGTGCAGGCCCTCGACGATCTGAATCATGTGTCCGTTTGAAAGGCCGGTCTTGATGTCTCGTCGCTCGACCGATTTGTCCTCGCGGGCGACCCAGACATGAGCGACTTTGCCGTCATAGATAATCGCATCTTGCGGCACTGCCAACGAACTGTCTCCTTCACCTGTGAGAATGGTCACGCTTGCGAACATTTCCGGGCGGAACAGATGTTGCGAGTTGTCGATCGTGGCCCGCACTATCAACCGGCGCGTTCCGGTATCGAGCGAGGTGGCGACAAAGGAGATATTCGCCGGGAAGACACGGTTGGGATACGCCAGGACGCTGAAATGCACAGCTTGCCCCACGTGCACACTTGGCGCGTCGGTCTCACGTACATAAGCGACCAGCCACACGGTCGACAGATCGCCGATGACGAAAGTCGGATCGCTTGCGCTTGTGTTTTGGGATGAGGTGTTGACGTATTGCCCGGGGCCGACCTTGCGCTGGATCACGGTGCCGGCGATGGGCGAATAGATGGTCATCTGTGGGCTGACCGCACCCGTTTCACTGAATTTAGTGACCTCTTCATCGGTCATGCCGAGAATGCGCAAGCGATTACGCGTCACCTCGAGCGAAGTTTGAGCGGAGCGCACATCATTTTCGGCCGCGCGGGCGGTCGCTTGCGACGTTTGCAGATCGCGTAGAGGGCCGGCTCGCGAGTCATAAAGCGTCTTGTTTTGTTGTTCGACGATCTTGGCGAGTTCGAGCGCCGACTTGGCTTTATTCAAGTTGGAGATTGCAGAGATGAAATCGTTCTGCGTCTGCACCATATCGGGCGCTTCGACTGTGAAAAGCGCTTGGCCGGCCTTCACCATGTCGCCGGGCTTGGCCAGGAGTTTTATGACTCGACCCGAATACGGCGAGAAGACCAACGTCGCTCGGTCTTCGTCGACGCCGATTTTTCCCTCGGTCAAATGTTCGGTGCGAAACACGACGTCAGTGACGGGCACCGTCGTCAGCGAAGCCCACTGCTTCGGAGTCGGGTAATACAAGGCACCTTCGTGGTGGCCCTGGGTGGCTGCTGGCTCGGCCAGCTTATCAACGCCGGGCGGGCGCGTTGAAGCGACCGCAAGCCACGTGCCGATAATCAAAACGACCGCGGCGATGACGCCATTGCGCGCATTCAGCTGCGGTCGCAGCTTAAACTGCGCCATCATGGTCCCGACTGACCGATCCAAGGAACTACCTCGTCCCGGACCCCCTTTGGCGTGCTTTATATTGAATTCAGCAGGGGAAGCCGCATTACCGCGAAATAAAACTTTTACATAGGTAAACTGGGCCAGGGCCTGATTCCGGCGGCACCGGGAAATTGCCGCCGGCCTTTTCGGGGCTATGCTTGCCCCAAAACGTGCGGTAGGCGGTCATCCATCTGTCAGTATTTCCGAGCATAAACGTGTCCCGGCGACCAAAGGCCAAGCGCCGTATGGCATCTTGGTGCAGTGCAAAAGACACTATGGCGGCCGGCATGCAATTGCTTGGCCTGCCCATTCATTGGGCGGTGCTTGGGGTTGTGGTCACGGCGGCCACGGTTCCCGCGTGGGGCCAACCGGCGCCGGGCGCCATCGGCATCACCGAGCCCTCAATCGCCACAAGCCTTCCGCAGAACGGCGACGCATCCGGCAACCGGAAGTGGCTGTACGACCACGGCGTTACGTACAGTCTGATCTACACCAACGATGTGCTGGGCAATCTGTCTGGCGGTATCAAGCGTGGCACCATCGACCAGGGCAAGCTGGAAGCGCAGCTCTATATCGACCTTGGGAAGTTTGCGGACTGGAAGGGTTGGACGTTCTACACCAATGCCTTTGGAATTTATGACGACGGCCGCATGCGGCGCGACTATGTCGGTGGCAGGAACACGATCGCGGCGATTGAAGCGACGCCGACCGTGCGCCTGTCGGAATTGTGGCTCGAGCGCTGGCTTGGACCGGTGAGTTTCAGATTCGGGCAACTCGCCGCGGATGCCGAGTTCTTCTACAGCGACCTCAGTCAGATCTTCCTGCAGAGCGATTGGCCGACCATCACAGCCGTGAATCTGCCGGGCGGCGGGCCGGCCTATCCGCTGACTGCGCTTGGCGCGCGGATAAAATACGAGTTTCCGAAAGACGCTTCGCTGCTGTTCGCAATCTTCAATGGCGATCCGGCGGGTCCGTGTTCCGGCGATCCCGACACCTGCAACCGCTATGGCCTCAATTTTCGTCTGAGCGATCCAGCTTTCATGATGGGCGAGCTCCAGTTCAGACGGAACCGCGGCAAAGATGATACCGGACTAGCGACAACACTGAAAATCGGCGGCTGGAGTCACCTCGGACAATTCGCTGATCAACGCTTCGCCAATAACGGCATGCTGCTGGCCAACCCCGCAAGCAGCGGTGTGCCGCTGATGCATCGCGGTGATTACGGCATTTACGGAGTCATCGATCAACAGCTCTATCGTCCGAAAGGTGGCGACGGGGACAGCGGAATTTCTATTTTCACCCGCTCCTCGATTAGCCCTTCCGACCGCAATCCCGTCAGTTTCGAGATCGACAGTGGGATTGTTTTCGCCGGCATGATTCCGAAACGGCCAGACGATCGCTTCGGCGCGAGCGTCATCTATGCGCGCGCCTCCAACGGTTTGCGCGGTTTTAGTCAGGATCAGATCAATTTCGGCCAAATCACTACTCCGCCGCTCGACTACGAGGCAAATCTCGAACTCACTTATGTGGCGCAGATCATTCCGGGCTGGATCGTGCAGCCGATGTATACAGTCATCTGGCATCCGAGTAATGCGGGCATTCGCTCTCCCGACGCGCAAGTCGCAGGCGTACGCTCGGTGATCAGATATTGAAAAAGCAGACCCGCCCGGACGGGGACATGACCGGGCGGGTCGTCT
Organism: Pseudolabrys sp.; assembly: GCA_041500065.1. Taxonomy (GTDB): domain Bacteria; phylum Pseudomonadota; class Alphaproteobacteria; order Rhizobiales; family Xanthobacteraceae; genus Pseudolabrys. Next base: position 8,229 of record JBGQLL010000052.1, on the reverse strand, counting down.
AGATCGGCGCGAGGATGGACGGGGCAGGCGCCGATCCCAGCCGTCAAATTCAGTAGTCGCAGACCCGGATGACGCGCACGTTGCCCCAGCGGTCATAACGCTCGACCAAACGGCAGTCGCGATAGCCGGGGGCCACGTACACGGGGCCGGCATAGCCGTTGGAAACGGCAGCTGCTCCGATCAGTGCGCCGGCAGCAATGCCGATGCCGACGCCGGTGCCCCAGTGAGAATGAGCTTGCGCGGTTCCGCTGGTCGCGGCGAGGGCGCCCGCGAGTGTGAGTGCGGTCAGGGTGGCTGCTGTGATCCTGGACTTGGTCATGGCGATCTCCATTCGGTTAAATTCGGGCGGCCTGCAGCGGCCGCGATATGCATGGGTCGCGCCGGCTGCGAAAAAGGTTCAAACGGGTTGGTACGGACGGTTGCCCGGGCCTGCCGGGCAATGACAAAGTGAGAAAATGGTCAGAATCCCGGCATTTCTAGTGGTTTTTGCCGCTGTTGCGGCGGCCCAGGCGCAGCAACTGGATAAGGTCCGGTTTGGCACCAATTGGGTGGCGGAAGCCGAGCACGGGGGCTTCTACCAGGCGCTCGCCGACGGCACCTATAAGAAGTACGGGCTCGACGTGACCATCGTGCCGGGCGGGCCGAATGTGAATAATCGCATCCTGCTTCCGGTCGGTAAGCTCGACTTCTTCATGAGCGCCAACTCACTGCAATCCTTCGACGCGGTCGCGCAGAACATTCCGACCATCGCAGTGGCCGCGAGTTTCCAGAAAGATCCGCAGGTGTTCGTCGCCCATCCGGACGTGACGAAGTTCGATGACCTGAAGACGCGTACGCTGTTCGTATCCAAGGAAGGCATGACCAGCTATTTCCAATGGCTGAAAGCCGACTTCGGCTTCAACGAGTCCAAGGTGAAGCCCTACACATTCAACGCGCAGCCGTTTCTTGCCGACAAGAACTCTGCAATGCAGGGCTACGCCACTTCGGAGCCGTTCGCGGTCGAACGCCAGGGCCGATTCAAGCCTGCAGTGTTTCTGCTCGCTGACCATGGCTTTGACACTTATTCGACGCTGATCGAAACACGGCGCGAATTGGTCGAGAAGCGACCCGATCTTGTGCAGCGGTTTGTCGATGCGTCGGCGATCGGCTGGTATCACTATATTTACGGTGACAGCCGGCCAGGAAATGAACTGATCAAGAAACAAAATCCGGAAATGACCGATGCGTTGTTGTCGTATTCCATCACGAAAATGAAAGAGTACGGCATCGTCGATTCCGGCGACTCGATCAAACTTGGAATCGGCGCGATGACCGATGCCCATTGGAAAAGTTTCTTCGACAAGATGGTGCGCGCCGGCGTGGTCAAGCCGAACATCGACTACAAGCGCGCCTATACGCTACAATTCGTCAACAAAGGCGTCGGCGTCGATCTTCGGCCGAAGAACTGACGCCGGTCCCGCCGCCAGCGACTTACTCCGCCGGAACAGCGGACGTTCGAAATGCCTTTGCAGTCTGCTCCCGCCGCACGACCAGCCAGCCGAAAAGCAACATCGCGGCGAATACGGTGAGCGATCCTATGATGGCGAAAGGTTCGCCGATGTCATGGCCGGTATGAATCAGTCCGACTCCAATCGTCAGCACCACCGTGCCGATAATCCAGACGCTGACCTGGATGAGTGCGGCTCGGCTGCGGTCGATGGCCGGATGCAGGTGATAGAACACACCGAACAAGAACAGGGATACCCATCCGAGCAGGTTGAGGTGAGCGTGAGCCGGCATCGCCGAGTGGTCTCGTGACACCGCCATGATGATTCCCCAGATCATGCCTGCGACCACCATCAGAACGGCGGCCGGGAAACTCAATGACGATGCCTTCATGTCTGCTCTCCGTGATAGCTGGTCGCGGGCCTTGCGACCCTGAATTAGATGCACAAGTGTGTGTAACGAAATTGTTGCCTGGCGTCAATATCAGAGTACACTGGTGTGCAATGATTCGGAAACGCCGCTATACCCTTAAACGACGGGCGGAAAACCAGGCGGAAACACGCCGCCGGATCGTCGAAGCAACTGTTGATCTACACGCCGAGCTGGGGCCGGCGCACACGAGCATCACTGCCGTTGCCGAGCGGGCGGGCGTGCAGCGGCACACCGTCTATGCCCATTTCCCCACGGAACGCGAACTGGGCCTTGCCTGCTCGGGGCTGGCACTTGAACGTGATCCTCTGCCCGATGAGCGCGCCTGGCGGGCGATTACCGACCCTGATCAGCGCCTGCGGCGCGGCCTCAGCGAGATTTACGCCTGGTATGCCCGCAACGCCGATCTTGCCAACTGTGTTATGCGCGACGCCGAGATTGACCCGCTAACCCGCGACATCGTGCGGTTGCGACTTGGTTCACGCATGGACGCTTTTCAGGTGGCGCTGAGCCGAGGATTGCGGCCAGGGCGCGAGTTGCACGCCGCCCTTGGGCTCGCACTCAGCTTTCACACCTGGCGCTCGCTCGTGAAAGAGGGTGGTCTGAGCAACGACGCCGCTGTGTCATTTGTATTACGTGCGGTACATTGTGCAGCTGAAAAGCCAAAGCGAACCACCACTGCATAGATTGCCTGTCAACAAGGCGCGCCATTGCCTCCTTCGCCGGGACCTGGACAAACATCAGCAGGACTTCCTCTCGTTGCCTTGCGCGGCGTCGGCAAGACGTTCGAGCGCGGCACGGTTGCACTCGATGCGTTGGACTTCGAGGTGCGCGAAGGGGAATTCGTTTCGTTGCTCGGACCATCGGGATGCGGCAAGTCGACGGCGCTGCGCATCATAGCCGGCCTAAGTACCGCATCCGAAGGGGTTATCGAATGGCCGAACGGTGCGGGCCAGATCGGCTTCGTATTCCAGGAGCCGACGCTGATGCCCTGGGCCAATATCGCCGCCAATGTGCAGCTCCCGCTGACGCTGGCTGGCGCGGATGTGTCGTCGTCGCGCGCGACGGTCACCCAGTCGCTGCAGCGGGTTGGGTTAGCCAGTTTCGCGGATGCATTCCCGCGCGAGCTTTCGGGCGGCATGAAAATGCGCGCTTCAATCGCACGCGCGCTGGTGACCGAGCCGCAACTATTGCTGATGGACGAACCCTTTGCTGCTTTGGACGAGATCACCCGTTTCAAGCTCAACAACGATCTGCTGGCCGTATGGCGGGAGCTGCGCCGCACGGTGGTCTTCGTCACCCATTCGGTTTTCGAGTCGGTCTATCTGTCACAGCGCATCGTGGTGATGACGTCACGCCCAGGTCGGGTCTTCGGGGAAATCGCCATCGATGCGCCATATCCGCGCGATGAACGCTTCCGGACCTCGGCTGAATATGCCGGTTTCTGCCGGCAAGTGGCCGAAGCGCTAGGCAAGGCGATGGCAACGGGAGGTGCTCAATGAGCGACCGCGTGTTGCGTGCCGGACTGCCGATCTTGGTGCTTACGGTCGGCGTGGTTATTTGGCATGTGATCGTGCAAGTCTTTGCAATCCCGCCATTCGTGCTGCCGGGCCCAGGTCTGGTGCTGGCGACGCTCATTGCGGACGGCGGCCTGCTCTGGAACTCGCTGCTGGTGACGCTGCTCACCACCTTCCAGGGCTTCTTGCTCGCGGCAGTTGGTGGTATCGGCCTTGCGATCCTGTTCAACCAGTCGCGGCTCGTCGAATATTCGCTCTATCCCTATGCAGTCATCCTTCAGGTGACGCCGATTGTCGCCGTCGCCCCGTTGCTGCTGATCTATCTGCCGCAGCCATTGGCGGTACTGGTTTGCGCCTGGATCGTCGCGTTCTTCCCGGTTCTCGCCAACACGACGCTTGGCCTGAGCTCGGTCGATCACAATCTTCTGGCATTGTTCGAGCTCTACAAGGCATCGCGCTGGCAGCTGTTGTGGAATTTGAAATTGCCGTCGGCGCTTCCACAAATGCTCGCCGGCCTGCGTATTGCCGGCGGCCTGTCGCTCATCGGCGCCGTGGTCGCAGAGATTGCAGCCGGGTCGGCCGGAGCGGGCTCCGGGCTGGCCTACCGCATTGCCGAGTCCGGATATCGGCTCAACATTCCGCGCATGTTTGCGGCATTGCTGCTGTTGTCTCTTGCCGGTGTCGCAATCTTTTTCGCGCTGTCGGGGGTCTCATATCTCATGCTTCGGCGATGGCATGAGAGTGCAATAGAGCGCGAACGCTAGCCGCCAAGGACCAGCTGCACGATGACACCGAGCGCAGCCATGGCTATGACCACTTCGATAAGGCTGCGGTGCAATCCGAACGCCAGGACAGCCGCGATTGCCGCGAGCGCAGTGGCACGAAGATCAAGGGCAAGTGGATCGAAGGCATACCAGCGCAGCGGGCCCGCATGCATCTCGGTGACTTTTCCGAATAGCACATGAAGCGCGAACCACACCGACAGATTCAAAATTACACCAACCACGGCTGCGGTAATGGCGGCAAGCGCGCCGGATAACCGCCTGTTGGCGCGCAGCGGTTCGACGAACGGGGCGCCTGCAAAAATCCAAAGCATGGAAGGCACAAAAGTGACCCAGGTCGTCATCGCCGCTCCCATCATTCCGGCGGTGATGGGTGAGAAAGGTGCAGCATCGCGGAACGCCGCAAGGAAGCCGACGAATTGGGTGACGAGAATGAGTGGGCCCGGTGTGGTTTCGGCAAGACCCAGCCCGTCGACCATTTCCGGCGCTGTCATCCAGCCATAAGTCTGCACGGCTTCCTGTGCCATGTAGGCGAGCAGCGCATAGGCGCCGCCAAAACTCACCACCGCAAGTTTCGAGAAAAAAGCGCCAATGCTGACGAGCACGTGCTTTGGTCCCAAGACAAGGACGGCGAGCGCGATCGGCGCTCCCCACACGACGACACCCACCATCGAGGCAACAATGAACTGGCGCCACCGGTCCGGTGCCGGCGGCGCCGCACTTTCAATTTTTCCGGTGAGCCCAAGTTGCTCCGGCGACTGCCGCGCGACCATGTAACCGATCAGCGCCGCCGCCGCGATGATCAGCGGGAAGGGCAACCCCAGAAAAAAGATGCCGACGAATGCCGCGCCCGCCAGTGAGAGCAACAGAGATGTTTTGAGTGCGCGTTTGCCGATCCGGATCAACGCTTCGATTACAATGACAAGCACGGCCGCCTTGATGCCGAACAGTGCGCCGTCGACGACCGAGACACCGCGCCCGAGCGCATAGAGCAAGCTCAAGCCCAGCATCACGAACGCGCCGGGCAAGATGAACAGAATCCCCGCGCTCAGACCGCCGCGTGTGCCGTGCAGCAGCCAGCCAAGATAAGTAGCGAGTTTTTGTGCTTCGGGTCCGGGCAGCAGCATGCAGAAGTTGAGCGCATGCAGGAAGCGCGGCTCGTCGATCCATTTCTTTTCGTCCACAACGACGCGATGCATAAGGGCGATCTGCCCGGCCGGCCCGCCAAAATTGATGCAGCCGATCTTGAGCCAGACCATGAAAGCTTCGCCGAAGCTCGGCCGGGCAGTCGTTTCAGGAATTGCCATGCTGGTCACGCGGCTTTGGCCGGCCAATTGTGGCGTTCCTCGGCGGCAAAACGCAGCCAGGCAAACAAGGCGTCATAGACCATGAATCCCCGTTCCAGCAGTCCATGATCATCGTCAGCCGCGAGGGCAGATAGGCCAAGCGAGATCGCATGCAGTCCCGCCGCTTCCGCCGCAATGTCGGGCCTGGCGGTATCGGCGCCGCGCACGATCAACGCAAGCCTTGCCAAAGACGGCTCACCTTCCAGACCAAACAATTTGAGCATGGCGTCGAATGAGCAGCGTTCGCCGACATGGCTGAGCTCCACATCCTTGATGTCGAACGGCACGCCGCCGCTTTCACGCGCGACGTTCACGACCTGATCGGGGTCCACGAACAAGATGCGCGCTTGGGAATCGAGAAAACGGCGTACCAACCACGGGCAAGCGATGCGATCGATTTTCGGCCGCCGGCGAGTGACCCAGATGCTCGGCCGCTTTGGCACGATGCGGTCGAGCTCTGCTTTTGCGACGAAGGGCAGGCCGGCTTTGGTCCAGCCTTCGTAGCCACCTTCCAGTACGCGCGCATCGACGCCGTCGGCGCGCAATTGGGCGACCGTGCTCTGGCTCATTTCGTGGCCGGCCTTGCAGGCGGCGACGATCGGACGAGCCGGATCGAATTCCGCTATCCATTGCATCGCCTTCGCCGCATCGTGCCAAACCGCGCCAGGCAACAAGTGCGGCGATTGCTCATAAGCGTCGCGTCGCCGTACATCGACGAGTTGCGGCGCATCGTGTGTCGCCATCGCATTCCAGAAGTCTTTCGGTGAGATCGAATAGCTCGGAGACAGCATGGGTCCCCTCCATCAACGAAGGAGACGGTGCTTGGGCTCGCAAGCCTTGAGTGCGGGGCGACCGTCGCAGGCCCCACAAGTAAAACTCTAACGCAACGCTCTTCTATCAACAAGGCGTTCTGTCACCGGAAGAGGGACATCGGTACGATGAGTGACAATCCAGAGACCAACAGCAACAGCAGGATGATCTTGCGGAATGCCGCATCGTTGAGTCTGCCGTACGATTTGAGCCCGACCCATGTTCCAGCCAACATGCAAGGCAGGCCGAGCAGGTACAATTTCATCGTTTCGGCTGTAACGGCACCGGCGGCGCTCAAAGATACCGTACTCGTGAGGATAGTCGCGAGCAGTACCGGCTGGAAGATTGCGCGCTGGACGTCTTTGGGCCAGTTGCGTAGCTGACACCAGATGACCACAACGATCCCAACCAGGCCGGTCAACCCGGCGAGCAGACCGTTGAGAAATCCGACGCCAACCTCGGCAGCAACGCCTTCGTGCGCCAATTTGATCGCCGGCCGCGCCAGACTGTAGATGCTGTAGACAACCAGCAGTATGCCGACCCCGATGCGCATGTAGGCTGGGTCGATATAGGTGAGCAGCATTGTGCCCGCAGGCACACCCACGAGCCCGCCGATGATGAATGGCGCCGCGCTGCGCCATCGCACCGCGTGCCGCAACGCCCAAACGCCGTAACCCTGCGTCACAAAGCCATAGCCGACGATCAGGGTTGCGGTCTGGATGGGTGTGAGGATGTGCAGATAAATGCCGGACACCACGAGGCCCATGGCGAAACCGGCAAGACCGGACGTCAGACCGCCCAAAAATGACGCAAGGAGAAAAACCGTCAGAACAATGCCATCCATGTGTCGCTCCTAAAACGAAGTGAACAGCGCCTTGGATGGAACAGTCATCTGACGGGGAGGCGGTTGATCCCCGAACGTCTATACCGATGACCACGAGGAATCATCGCAAATTTGTTTTGGTGAGATTCTAGCCCCAATGCAGCATAGGTCCCCTCCGCAAACGAAGGAGACGGTGCTTGGGCCTGCGAGCCTTGGAAATGCGGGGCGACCGCCGTTGGCCCCGCATGGCCGTATGTATAGCACATTGCTCGCGCGGACAAGCCGCATCATTGCACACCTGCGTTTTCGTCACTCGCCACGGGCCCCTGCCTTCGCTAGTTTTTACGCGGGGAGATGGTCATGGCCAACAAAATCGATCTCAGTGGGCGCAACGCAATTGTAACAGGCGGCGCGCAAGGCATTGGACGCGCGATCGTCGAACGTTTTCTCGATTCCGGGGCGACGGTTGCGATCTGGGATCGCGACATCGATCTGGCGAAAAAGACAGCGGCCGAATTGCAGAAGCGCGGGCGCGTCGCACCTGTCGCAGTCGACGTCACCAACTATTCAGACGTGGAGCGCGCGCGCGATGAAACGCTCAAGGCACTCGGGCGTATCGACATCCTGATCAACAACGCGGGCATTGCCGGACCGAACGTGAAAACGTGGGATTATCCGCTCGACGCGTGGCGCAGCGTGCTTTCGATCAACCTTGATGGCCCGTTTCATTGCTGCCGGGCTCTCGCTCCGACAATGATCGCACAGAACTACGGGCGGATCGTCAACATGGCGTCCATTGCCGGCAAGGAAGGCAATCCGAACGCGCCGGCCTATTCCGCATCGAAAGCGGGGCTCATCGCGTTGACCAAATCGCTCGGCAAGGAGCTCGCGACATACGACATATCGGTCAATTGCATTACACCGGCAGCCGCGAAAACCGCGATCTTCGATCAAATGACGCAGGAACACATCGACTTCATGTTGTCGAAAATTCCTCGTGGACGCTTTGTGAAGGTTGAAGAAATTGCAAGTCTTGC
>JBGQLL010000051.1:0-15082 GCA_041500065.1 Pseudolabrys sp. | reverse complement strand
GTAGACAGGCGCCCAGCGGGCGTAGGCTTTTTCAATCACCTGGCGGTCAGGATCGCGCAGCATGGTCCCTCGCGAATCATTTCGGTCGTTTCGCGAATGGGGAGTAACAAGGCTGTGCGACAGGCAGGCGACACGCGCTTTTGGCGTCGTCACCTGGATTACTGCTCAGCATCACGCTTTCACCCTCCCCTGAAGGGTGAGGTTTGACATGCGCCAATTTCGGCGTCATGCGCGGGCTTGACCCGCGCATCCATGATGAGGCGCTGCAAGCCTTACGGGGTTACATTGCCGCTGTTCGTCATGGATTGCCGGGTCAAGCCCGGCAATGGCAGCGGAGAGGGTATGCGCCCGTGAGCGCAATGGCCCGCACGCCAAGCCTTGACGCCGATGCCCCCGGCCTGACACTCATTATGGCAACACATTTCGCCGGAGCGTGACCATGAATCTCGGAATTGCCGGCCGCAAGGCCATTGTCTGCGCATCGAGCCGCGGGCTCGGCAAAGCCTGCGCGCGCGCATTGGCGGAAGCCGGTTGCGAAGTAGTGATCAACGGGCGCGATGCCAAAAAGCTGGAAACAGCCGCTGCCGAACTTTCGAGTGTCGCCAGCGTCAAGGTCATCCCGGTTGCCGCCGATGTCGCTACAGCCGAAGGTCAGAAAGCGCTGCTCGCCGCCTGTCCGCAGCCGGACATCTTGGTCAACAACAATGCCGGCCCGCCGATGCGGGATTTCCGCGAGCTCACGCGCCAGCAGATGATCGACGGCGTCATCGCCAACATGGTGGTGGCGGTCGAACTCATCCAGAAGGTGATCGATCCGATGTGCCAACGGCGCTTCGGGCGCATCGTCAACATCACGTCGGGCTCGGTGAAAATGCCGCTGGCCGGCCTCGATTTGTCATCCGGGGCGCGCGCCGGTCTGACGGCGTTCCTTGCCGGCGTTGCACGTACGGTCGCGGACAAGAACGTCACGATCAACAATATATTGCCCGGCGCTTTCGATACTGATCGCCTGCGCGGCGTCCTGAGCAAGACCGCCGAGCAGAAAGGCAAGAGTGTCACCGAGGTCGCCGCCGACCGCATCGCCACTATTCCGGCCAAGCGCTTCGGCAATGCCGACGAGTTTGGCGCGGCTTGCGCGTTTCTGTGCTCTGCGCACGCGGGCTACATCACCGGGCAGAATCTGCTGATCGACGGTGGCACCTTCAACGGTGCGTTCTGAAAATGCAAAAGGCCGGCATCGCTGCCGGCCTTGCCCCCAGCCCGTTGTCGCGGGTTATTTCATGTACGCTTTCCTCATCGTCGGCTCAATTTCGTCAAACCGCATGACGAGTGCCAGCGACAGAATGTCGACGTGGCTATTAACATTGCCGATATAGGTAATTCCGTTGAAGGACGGGTTGCCAGACGCTGCCGAAATGTTGACCGACGTGTCGCTTACCCAAACGTGGGAATACGCGACATCGAAGTGCAAGCCTTTGATGACCTGCCAGGTTGCGCCAATCGACGCCCAGACGCGGTCATTGTCCGGAACGAGTGGCGTCCGGACCTGATCGGTGACCGGCGAAATCTCGTAGCCGACACCACCGCGCACAGTCAGCCGGTCGCTCCAAATATATTCGGCACCGCCTGAGAAGAACCAGCCGTCACGATACTGGAACGGAATTGTTAGAGCTCCACCGCCGAAGCCAGCGAGCACCGTGGCCGGCGCCCCGCTCAGCTGATTGACAGCCGAGGTGCCGATACGACTCCAGTTCGACCATTCCGCCGTGCCCATCACAGTCCATCGCGGATCGAGGCGTTGGCGAATGCCGAGCGACACGATATCTGGCAAGTCAACTGTGGTAGTGACGGAGCCGACTGTAGTACCTGGTAGCGTCACATTGGTCGTCAGATCGCCCTCGATCTTCTGGTTCAGAGCTGAGCGCCAGCCCAGGCCGATCGTGGTCGTAGGTGTCGGCGTGAGTGTCACGCCAGCGGTGGCACCATAGGCCCATCCCGTGCCCTTGAGGGTACCTTGCACGGGGGGGCCGCCAATGCCCTTCTCTAGACTGGCCTTCGCGTATTGGATCTGTACGCCCGCCCCGACGCTGATCCAGTCGTTGATTCGCCAGGCGATACTTGGCGTAGCATTATATGTTTTCAGTAGCGTTTGGCCGCCATAGCCGCGGCCGGCCCAGCTATCAGGGAAGTTAACAGAAAGACCGAACGGCGCGTTGATCGACAAGCCGAGCCAAAGACTCGGGCTGAGCTGATAGGACGTGTAGCCTGCGGGAACGAACGCCGCATCCGCGACGTTAGATGTGCCACCCAATGCGACCAGAGTGCCGGCGACTGGACTGTTACTCGAGTAAGGAAGGAGTCCGGACACATCCGTCTCACTCACGATGCCCTGGAATTGCGTCATCGTCGCCGGATTCCAGAACATTGACGAGAGGGCTCCGCCGGTAGCGACGCCGGCAAAAGATGAGCCCTGTCCGTAAACACTCTGCTCGCGAACCGCGAAGCCGCCAGCGTCGGCCTGTGCCGATGCGATAACCAGAAGCCCCAGTGCGGTCCCCGCGCGCAAGACGCCGTCCCAAGCCCGACGTGACATCTGTCTCCCCCACTCAAATCGCGCTTGCATCGTGACCGCAGCTTGCGCATTCGACAAGAGTCGCAACTGCAAAAACCGTTGGAATCGCGCGAACTTAAGCAAATATCGCATGCGTGTTGCGGCAATGACACAGGCCTTGCCGCACCGCAGCAATTGGGATTCGGTTATTGCTGAAGGATTTGGATTGGAGCTTGCCGCAAGCAGATTGGCAATTCAGCCGGGGATTCTGTCACAGGCGCGCCACGCGCGGAGCCGAGAATCAAGCGGCGCGAAACTCCACGCCCATCCGTGTCTCCGAGCGCCAGATCACGTGACAGGTTAACGATCCTGCACGGCCTTTGGCCTCGCGCGGGTCCATGCGCGTCCCGCAAACGAGGGTTGCCCCCTGCCCGCGGCCATGCATGATGCGCCGACCGACCCTCCGACCCTCAAAAACAAAACGCTCACGGGAGACTTTTCCAATGAAGCTCGTCCGCTACGGCGCGCCCGGCCGCGAGAAACCCGGCATCATCGGTGACGACGGCAAAATCCGCGACCTGTCGCGCATCGTGAAGGATATCGATGGCGCGATGCTCGCCTCGGGCGGCCTGGCCAAAATCAAAAAGGCAAACCTCAAGCGGATGAAGCCCGTCTCCGGCAAACCGCGGCTGGGCCCCTGCATAGGCAATGTGCGCAATTTCATCGCCATCGGGCTCAATTATTCCGACCATGCTGCTGAGGGCGGAAATCCTATCCCGAAGGAACCGGTGATTTTCAACAAAGCGCCAAGCAGTATTTGCGGGCCCAACGACGACACCATGATCCCGAAGGACGCCACCAAGCTCGACTGGGAGGTCGAGCTTGGCATCGTGATCGGCAAGCGTGCGCGCTATCTCGCCCGCGACAAGGCGAAGGACGCCATCGCCGGCTATTGTCTCGCCAACGACGTATCCGAGCGCGCTTTTCAGATCGATCGCAGCGGCCAGTGGGTCAAGGGCAAGAGCTCCGAAACCTTTGGCCCGCTCGGGCCCTGGTTCGTCACCAAGGATGAGATCAAGGACCCGCAGATCCTGAACATGTGGCTCGACGTTAATGGCGAGAAACGCCAACGCGGCAACACTAGGACCATGATCTTCGATTGCCAGCACCTGGTTTGGTACTGCTCGCAGTTCTTCGTACTGGAGCCGGGCGACGTCATCATCACCGGCACGCCGTCGGGTGTTGGCCTCGGCATGAAGCCGGCGCCGATTTATCTCAAGGCCGGCGACGTGGTTACCCTCGGCATTGAGGGGCTGGGCGAGCAGCGACAGAGGATCGTGCCGTTCAAGGCGTAACGCTTTTCACCTCTCTCGCGTGTAGGGAGAAGCCCGGCAAATCGAAGCGTGTGACCATGACGGCCGATCCGCGCTTACTTGCCTGGTTTGAAGGTAAACCGGGCGCTGGCGCATTGCGACCGGCAGGGGCAAGCGGACGGCGCGACTGGCGAGCTTACCGTCCGCTATTGACCCAAAGCGATCGTCGAGCTGGCAGGATTGCAGTACGGATGAAATCGAATATCTACCTGCGTGTTTCCCTGATCAATCTGGCTTGGGACGTACGCTCTCTTTGATTACGATCAATTCGCTCTTGTTGTAAAATACACCAAACTGCATTGGCCTAATGCCCAGCAAACGTCTCATGAGGCCGTCTTGAGCGCATCGAGACCGACGGTCGCTGTCTTGGCGACGATGAATACCAAGGGCAAAGAAGCGCGGTTCGTAGCGGATGTACTCGCGCGCGCGGGCGTGACGCCCTGGATCGTCGATTTATCCTTGAAGGCACACCGCGTTGACGACGCCGACATGGCGGGCGCAAATGTGGCCGCGGCAGCCGGCGCATCATGGCAAGCGCTAAGCGGACAAACGCGCCAGGACGCCGCCGCGGTGATGATCGAAGGCGGCACCAAAATATTGATTGAGAAATTCTCCAAGGGTGGGATCGCCGGCGCCATCGGGCTCGGTGGAGCGAACGGAACCAATCTCGTCTGTTCGATTCTTCGGGCATTGCCGTACCTCGTACCCAAGGTGATGATCAGCACCGTTGCCGGTACGGCGGCCGTGCAGTGGTACGTCGCCGAGAGCGACATCGCCATGTACCCCTCGATTGGCGACGTTTCGCTCAACCGGATCACCAAATCGGTCATGGAGAACGCCGCGCTAGCGGTGGCGGCGGCAGTTAAGAACCGAGCTGCCAAAAAGCATACCAAGATAAATAAAGCGCCGCTGGTCGCGATCTCATCATTTGGCGGCACTGCCGCTTGCGTTGAGCGCGTGACCGAGCGCCTCGAAGCCCTGGGCTACGAAGTCATCCTGTTCCACGCCTCTGGCGTCGGCGGCAAATCACTCGAACGCCTTACGGCGTCGGGCGAACTCTTGGGCGTCATCGACGTAACAACGCATGAACTCACTGATCTGATCGTCGACGGCGTGTATTCCGCGGGCAGCGGGCGGCTAACGGGCGCGGGCATGGCCGGTCTGCCGCAGGTAGTCGTGCCGGGAGCGATCGACCATGCCAATTTTTGGGTGGGCCATGTGCCCGAGCGCTATCGGGACCGCGAATTCTTCCGGTACAACGCGCAGAATCTGCTTATGCGTACCAATGCCGAGGAGTTCGAAAAGCTGGGCTGCGAGATTGGCAACCGGCTCAATGCGGCCAAAGGGCCGGTACGCGTTCTCGTGCCGCTCGAAGGCTTCAGCGAACACACCACTCGCCGCGCGCACGATCTTGCGGGCAATGATAAGGGTCCGTGGAAGCGCTCGGAAGAGTATCGACTTTTTATGGATTCCCTAAAAACGCATCTGAAGGCCGCATCTGTCGAGGAATTCGCGCTGCACGTCAACGACACCGTCTTTGCCGATGCCTGCGTGGATGCATTCGTCGAAATTGCAAAGACCTGATGCGAAAACAATGACAACGCGGACCAAGCCGAATCGCCTTGAGATTCCCATCAAGCGTCACCAAACCGACGTGCTAATCGTCGGCGGCGGTGCAGCCGGCACCATGGCCGCATTCGAATGTGCCGAAGCCGCCGTCGCTGTCATCCAGGTGACAAAGGGCCGCGCCACCAGCGGCACGACCACAGTGGCGCGCGGAGGATTCGCGGCGGCAGTGGGCAAAGACGACAGCCCCGAGCTTCATCTCCAGGACATCCTTAAGCATGGCGGCGAGTTAATCGATCCCGAACTCGCGCGTGTGTGGGTCTACGACATAATTGATCTGGTGCACGATCTCGAATCCTGGGGGGCGGAGTTCGTACGCGACGCGGACGGCCGACTCGACCTCAAGGCGTTTCCCAGCCACTCTAGAAACCGGGCCTGCCATCACTACGACACCACGGGCAACATGATCACAAAGGTCCTGTCGAAAAAGCTGCGCACTGATGCACGCATTGAAAAACATTCGATAACGGCCATCGTGGATCTTATCAAACGGGATGGCCGCGTGGTTGGCGCCTGGGGAGTAGATTACCAAAACGGTGCGCTCGTCATCTACTATGCGCAGCAAATCATCCTGTGCACCGGCGGCGGCAGCGGGCTTTTCTATGTCAACGACAACCCGCCGCAGGTGACGGGCGACGGCTACGTGCTCGGCTTTCGTGCCGGCGTGCCACTCATCGGCATCGAGATGATCGACTTCCAAGCGATGTGCTGCTCCCCCAAGGAGCTCTTCGGCTTTGCACCGCATCCCACCGGGTTCATCAACGCGGGCGCGGTGTTCAGAAACCGGGAAGGCGAGGAATTTCTCAAACGCTATTTCCCAGGCACAGCCGAACAATCGACCCGCTCGGAAATCATCCTCGCTATGGCCAAGGAAATCCACGCTGGTCGGGCCAGTTCGACCGGCGGAATTTTCATGGATGCGACCAAGGTTCCCATGGATGTCATCCAGAAGCAGATTCCGCACGTGTACAAGACCTGCCTGCACCGGCACATCGACATCAGCAAGACGCCGCTGGAAGTGGCGCCCGGAAGCCACACCTGGCTCGGCGGCCTCAAAATCGACGTCGACGGCCAGACCCCGGTTGATGGCCTTTTCGCCGCCGGCGAGACAGCCGGTGGCATCCACGGTGGCAACCGCATCGGCGGCTCAGCGTTGTCGGCTTCGCTAGTCTATGGTCGGCGTGCCGGTGCGAAAGCGGCAGCGCTCGTCAAGAACGAGCGGATAGATCTGGCCGAAGGCGGCGCTATCCCCGAATCCGAACGCATGTGGCTTGCAAATCTGATAAGCCGCGACCGTGGTCGCCTGCAATCTGACGTACGCAAGGCTTGCCGCATGCTGGCGCACAACAAACTGGGTCCGATCCGTGAAGAACGAACGCTTAGAGAGGCGCTTACGGAGTATGAGCGTATCGAGCGCGAAGATGTGCCTGCCATGCGGCTCGACGACAAGGCGCACAGCTCGGATAAGGTGCGGGGCGAGGAACTAGAGAGCGCTCTGTCCGTGCGCAATCTCGCGCTGCTGGGGCGCATTCTCGCGATTGCCTGTCTCAAGCGTACCGAAAGCCGCGGCGCTCACTTTCGGCTCGATTATCCAGAGACCGATGATGCGCGTTGGCGCGTGGTCACACGCCTTCAATTGGGAGCGAATGAGGTGCTTGAGTTTTGCATCGATCCGATAAAGGAGCCGACTACCTCCGGTGGCCCCAGCAAGACCATCGCTACGAAATAGCACCGACCAGCAGTAAAGCAGCCCCGGGTAAGGGTAGGAAAAAGAAAAAGCCCCGAGACGGACCCCGGGGCTTGTTGTTGTCGGCCGCTGCCGTTCTAGGCGGCCGCGCGGTTGACGATGCTTTTCGCCAGATCGCGGAATTCGCCGCGGGTCAGCATCTTCTTGTTCTTGAGCGAGTATGCCTTGACCGCCGCCATGATCTTGAGCGCGTCCTCCTCGGACACCTGCATGCCGAGCTGTTGCAGCCAGATATTGACTGAGTCGATCCCGCTGCCTTTGCCCATCACCACTTCCGCCGGCGGCTGGCCGACGGCGCTCCAGCGGATCGGGAACAGCTCGGTAGCGTATTTCTCGCCGCAATTCTTGAACCAGCTGGCGATGATGCCGGACTCGATCTGATAGAGCCCACTGCCGACGATGGCCTTGTTGGTCGGCACTACCACGCCGGTCAGGCGCTGCACCAGATTTGCGAGCGAGGTGAGCTTGGTGGTGTCGATGCCGACGTCGACATTGTACATGGTCTTCAGCGCCATGACGATCTCTTCCATTGGCGCGTTGCCAGAGCGTTCACCAACGCCGAGCACGGTCGTGTGCATGACCTCGACGCCTTCGGCCAGCGCCATAATGGTGTTGGCGACGCCCATGCCGAAGTCCTGATGGAAGTGTGCTTCCAGGCGCTTCTTGATGCGCTTCTGCACCTCACGCACGAAGTAGCGCATGGCATGCGGCGACACCACGCCGAACGTATCGACCAGCGCAAGCGCGTCCATGTGCCCGTCCTTGCCGACGCGTTCGATCAGATCGAGCGCCCATTTCAGTTCGGCGCGTGAGAAGTCGATCGGGAAGAACACGACCTCAAGCCCGTTGTCGTGCGCATATTTGGTGGCTTCGATCGAGGTCTCGATTGCTTTTTCCATCGGCCAGCGATAGGCGAGATCGACCATGTGCTTGCTGGATGGAATTTCCATCACCACGCCGTTGACGCCGGTATCGATGGCACGTTTGACGTCTTCCTTCATGCAACGCGCGAAGGAGAAGATCTGCGGTCCGAGATTGCGCTTGACGATCTCCTTGATCGCGTCGTTGTCGGACGGGGAGACGATCGGCATGCCGGCTTCGATCCGGTGCACGCCGGCCTCGGCCAGCGCTTCGGCGATGCGGATCTTCTCGTCCTTGCTCAGGATGACGCCGGTTTGCTGTTCGCCGTCGCGCAGAGTGACGTCATGGATCTTGATATTCTTGGCGAACTTGAAGTCCTTGGTGACCTCGGGCGCATAGTTCCACTCGCTGACGAACCAGTCGTCCGTTTTCCACGGTTGATTTGCCATCCTTTTACTCCTCTCGCATGGGTTGGTTAGGGTAATTTTTAGGCGCTTTTTCCAGACCAGCCAGGTCAGCCGATCAAGACGAGCAGGCTACTTTTGCTGTTGCCATCGATTGATATATCTCAAGGACCGGCCGAAATTTCCTATTGGACAGAGCCCTTACAACACAGAGCACTAACAATAAAGAGTTTGCACGGCTCAAACTACCGGATTAGTGAGCTCGCCGATGCGGGAAATTGAGACGCGAACTTCGTCGCCGGGCTTCAGGTAGCGCGGCGGATTAAAGCCGATGCCGACCCCGGACGGAGTGCCAGTCGCGAGCAGATCGCCCGGCTCCAGCGTGACATAGGCCGTGACCGTCTCGATAAACGTCGGCACGTCAAAAATCATGTCTCGCAGCTTCGCGAACTGCCGGCGTTCCCCATTCACGAATGTGGCAAGCTCTTGGGTATCCGGCACGCCAAACTCATCGCGCGTCACAAGCCATGGCCCAACCGGACAGAAACTGTCCAGGCTTTTTCCGAGAAACCATTGCTTGTGGCGTTGCTGCACAGCGCGCGCGGTGACGTCGTTGACGATAGTGTAGCCGAAAACGCAATCGAGCGCCTCTGTACGCCTTATCTTCTTACAGCGTTTACCGATGATTACGCCGAGCTCGCCTTCGTAGTCTACCGTGTGGGTCGGGTCGGAGGAGGCGGAGATTTTCTGGAACGGATCGGCAAGCGAGGAGGTGGACTTGGTGAAGATGACTGGATCGGCTGGAACCTCCTGTTTGTCGCCGGACTGATCGACGCCGCTGCGAGCGAACTCCTGGGCATGGTCATGATAATTCTTCCCGACGCAGATGACGTTTTTCGCTAACGGTCCGACCGGCGCGGCAAGCCTGGCGAGGCTGAGCGCGACTGGCTCACCATATTCCGGAGGTGTACCCTCGCCGAGCAGCCTGATGACGTGGCGTAAATCGCGCACCGATGCACCGCTGATCGAAAATGGACAAAAGCTATCGTCTTGAATTACGCCGAAAATCTTGCCCTGCGGGCTGTTGATGGCTGCAACGCGCATGGTCCGGCAATTACCTTTCCTAATAGGGGCGATGTTTGTGATGTGGACAAGCCGCTAGCAAAGGCGGCGGCCGGCTTCAAGGTATCAATGAAACGCGTCGTGCCCCCTGTCTAGGTCAGTACGGGCTCTGCTCAAGATCGAGTGCGGCAGCGGCCGATGGGACGAGGCCAAGAGCTGCGAGACCCTCGGACCGATCGGGCCATGGTTCGACCTACGCTTTTTGGTTTTATTCGCGGCCAGAATGATCTTCCCGAAAAATGCCGTTATTCGACTCCTACGCATTACCTTTTCGATTGGATTCCCGCTAGTGCACCGCCAAAAAAGAGGCCGGTGGCCAGCGAAAGTCGGCCTAAGAGCTGGCAAGCTACGCTAGCCGAGACTGCTTAGGGGTTTTTGTGTCCGTTTTGAAGAATTCGGTTCTCGGGTTAGCGGTACCCGAAAAATTCCGAAATCCGGGCTTCCCAAACAGGGGCCTTGGGTTTTGTCAACAATATGCGGTAGTCAGGGAGGTGATTGCTGCGGCGACGACTCGATTTGCCGCTTGAGGCTGTCAACCAGTTCCGAAATCTGCCTGTCGTCCGGGGCAAGTTGAGCCAAGCGCTGCACGTATTCGAGCGCTGAAGCAAGATTTCCGGCATCGCGGTTGAAAGCGACCAGCGCAAGCAGCGAATCACGATCGGCGGGATGCTTGCCCACATTGTCCTTGAGTACCGCGATCGATTCTTCAACGCGTCCTGCCGAATGCAGGCCGACTCCATAGACATAAGCATATTGGGCCTGATTGGGCGCCAGCTCGGTGGCGCGCCGTAGTTCGCCAAGCGCTTCATCGTTTTGCTTCTGGCGGACCAAAGCCAGGCCAAGCGCATGATGAAGGCCCGCATCCTGGGGCGAAGCGGTGACGGCGGTGCGCAGCAGCGCCAAACCTTCGCTCTCGCGGCCCGTTGCGCGATAAAGGTCGGCGAGGTTGATGGCCGCCGGCGTATATTGCGGGCTTAGTTGAAGCGCAGCCTTGAATTCCGCCTCAGCTTCTCCAGTGAGGCCGCGCCGGGCATAGAAATTTGCAAGTATGGAGCGGTTTTCCGGCCGATCGGCATTGAGCCGCTGCACGGCAACGAACTCGGCCGCGGCGCTTTCGAAACGTTCACGATCGGCGGGAGGCTGACGCTCGGTAGGCACCGCGGCGAGAAGAGAAGCAGCGCGGGTACGCACACCACGCACCGAATCCGAAAGAAGCGGCGCAACCAGCGGCCAGATTTGCGCTGCCGGGACGTTCGCAAGCATGTCCATCGCACCGATCCGCACCATCGGATCGGGATCGGAGAGGCCGCGGCGTGCCAGATCGGCATTCGCCGGCGAGACGCGGGATGCGAGCTGCATCAGCGCGCTCGCGCGTGCGACATTGGGCGTATTGCCATCGGCGGCCACGGCAGCGAGGAGCTTTTCCGCACCGGCGCCATCGGTCGATGCCGCCCGGAATGCGTCGGCGTAAGTCTGAAAGCCTTTGCGAGTGGGGCCGAACCAACGGTCAACCGCCTCTGCCGCCCATTGAGCCGATTTATCGGCGTGACAATAATTGCATGCGTTTGGCGTGCCGAGCTTCACCGACAGGTCCGGACGCGGAATCCGCATGCTGTGATCATGCCGAGGGTCGATCACCATGTAAGTGCGCGCCGGCATGTGGCACGAGATGCAATTCGGCTGCGTGGCCGCTTGCTCATGATGGCTATGCTTTGCGTTCGCATAGGTCTCCGAGGCATGGCACTGGAGGCAAACGCCGTTGCCGGCAATGGTCTGCTTGCCGCTGTGAGGATTGTGGCAATCGCTGCATGTCACACCGGCTGCGAACATTTTGCTCTGCTTGAAGGGAACGTAATTGTAGGGCTCCTCGACATCGCGAGTTTGCCCGTCTGCCCAGTAAACATCCCTGTCAAGCGGAGATGTGATCGCGTGTGTGTCTGACAGCCAGTGTCCGGGCACCCAGTCCTCGGAGATCTCGCTGCGGCGCGCGTGACACCGCCCGCACACTTCGACCTCTGTGCGCAGAAGATTGGTCGGCAGGTTTCGTTGTGGCTCTCCGTTGCGCGGATTATGCGACCAAACGACTCCCCGGCGTTCGTCGAAATGGGCAAGCAGCCCTTTGCTGCGATCTTCACGGCGGTTGAATGGCAACCAGCTTTGCTGCGACTGCGCCCAGGCAACATGATTGGAGCCTTGTCCGTGACAGGCCTCGCAGCCGACGCTGATCTCCTTCCAGGTTGTCGCGTAGCGATCGTTTGTTGCGTCGTAGCTCTTGCGAACGCCCGTCGAGTGGCATTCGGCGCACATGAAATTCCAGTTCTGATTGAGCTTGGTCCAGTGCAGGATGTCGTCGTGCCGAATATTTTCGTTGGGATAGAGATGGAACCAGCGCTGGCCACCTTTATCCTTGGGCCGACTGTCCCAGGCAATTGACAGGGCTTGCACCCGGCCGTCAGGAAATTCGATCAGGTATTGCTGAAGCGGATCGACGCCGAACGTGTATTTCACCTGGAAGGTTGCGAGCTTGCCGTCCAGTCCGTCGGTTTCGACGAAGAATTTCCCGTCCTTGCGAAAGAAGCGCGAACGCACCCCGTAATAGTCAAAGCTGGCGTCGTTGAAATCGCCCAGCACGGTTTTTTCAATCGCATGATCCATGGCCTGCCTGTGCTGGGAAGCACGCCAAAGATCTGTCTCCGCACGATGACAGCCAGCACAGGCCTCGCTGCCAACGAAGGTCGCCGCGGCCGGGGCTTCCGCGCGGCGGTTCGACAGCAACGGCCAGGAAATGACGCCAAAGCACACGAGCAATGCCACGGCGGTGGCCGCAAAAAAAAGCGCCCTTCTGGAGCGTGATCCTTGCGTCGCCGAACGCGCCGTCGGGTCGGCGCCGTCAGGCACTGGCCGATTGTGCGGTTCTCGACGAGGCCGGCGAAACCGGGGTCGTGCCAAGCGAACGGTCCTTTAAAGGAGGCCCTGGACCCTCTAATTAAATGCGAAAATACGCTTCCAGTCATCCTTCATGCTGACCACGGTCCAATCGTTCAGCGCTGCGGCATCCAGCGCCTTGTCCAGGTGGCCAAAGTGGGATTCCCGGTCATAGGCGTATTCGCGCTCGCGGTCCGTGTGATGCACGATCAGGCCGAAGCGACGGCCGCCAGTTTTGGTCGCCCATTGCAGCATCTGAAGATCGCCATCCGAATTGCCAAAAGCGGCGATCGGGCGCCGGCCGATGTGCTCATTGATGCCGACTGGCTTGCCGGCTCCATCATCCACGAAGTTGACCTCGGGAAGACGGAACAGCTCAGGAATGCCTTGCCGCATCTGAAAGCGCGTCTTGATGCTTGATCCCACCACTTGTTCCGGTGGTACGCCATAAATCTGCTCGCTCCACGGCCGCATGAACTCGATACCGCCACCCGACACAATGAAGGTCTTGAAACCGTTGGCGCGCAGATAAGCCAGCACTTCAAGCATCGGCTGGTAGACGAGTTCGGTGTAAGGCCTTTTGAATCTCGGATGGCGCGCAGTCGAAATCCAGTCCTTCACGATGCGCTCGAATTCTTCCGTGGTCATTCCCGAGTGACTGGCCATGACCAATTCTATAAGGCCATGCTCGCCGGCGGCGGCAAGCGCTTTCATGTCACCGTCCAATACGGCTTTGAACGGCTGTTGGTTCGCCCATTCAGGATGCATGGGGGCAAGCGCCTTCACGCGGTCGAGCGCGAAGGCAAGCTGGGTATACATCGGCTGCTCGACCCACAGGGTGCCATCGTTGTCGAAGGTCGCGATGCGCTGCGGGGCGGGTACGAAATCGGGCGAACCCTCGCGTGTCACGGCGGCGACGAAGTCGAGGATCGACTGTTTTGCCTTTCCGTCATTCCATGACGGAAGCGGGTCGCCTTGCGCCAGCGCAGGAAATCTGGAGAGGGTAATTGCACCGGCGGCGGACGTAAGGAGTGCCGCCAGCACCGCGCGTCTATGAGCGTAAAAGAATGTACGCATTGGCCATCTCCAGTTCAGAAAGTCTACACATGACAAAAGGTTCGCTCCCTGGCGCCAGCCCGCTAGTGCACCTATCCAGCGTACCAGCCAATATATTGGCCGGAGATAACATGGGCGTGATGAAACGATCTGAACGCGACGTTTAGGACTTCGGAAGCATCGGCTTCTGAAAACCCGAGATCACCCAGCCGCAAATCAGTCCAAGCACGAGAACAAGAAGCGGTATCGACATAGCGAAAATCAAGAACCGCACGACATCGAAAAACTCACCCGGCATTTGAACCGGAATTTCTTGCCTGCACGAAAAGCTGCGCTCCTTGCTGCAATCCGCTTGCCACCTCTTTACGACTTCCGAGTTCCGCACGAAGGGCAAAATGTCTGCTTTCGCCGTCCCGGCAGGAGCGATGACAATAAATTTCAAACCATTGGGGTCGGTGACGGGATACCTGGCGCTTGTCCCGGCTTGCCATTGGACGAGTGCCCATGCGCCGCATGCTGCAAGCCAAAGCACCGAAACGACCACCCACAATCTGAGAAGGCCAAGACGCCAGTTCATGAACTCAACCGCCAGCGCGTATTGCCAAGGGCCACGTGCAGTCACTGTGGCATAGACTGATACAACTGCGCGAGTAGCAGGCTAAACTGCACTCGCTTCGGCGATGACCGCTGGAATTAAGCTTGATTCTTCAGGTTAACGCGCGAGGGTCGTTGTGGCATGCTCTCCTGCGGCTAGCATTTTGTTGGTGGACAGTACTCGCGATTATGCGAGTGGGGAGAATGTCAATGAGACGCATCTATCAGATGACGCTCGTCGCAGCGGTCACGGCCTTTGCGACGCATGCATCCGCTCAATCGATATTGCACGACAGCCGCTACGAAATGGTGACCACTTATCAAGACCAGAATGTCAACTTCGGGGTGAGCACCCGGCGTTTTCCGCACCAACCTGGCTGGTCGAACTTCGGCAATCCGCATGAACCCGGCTGGCAAAATTACGCGTCGCGCAAGCCTTCGGGCCAGGTGATCATTCTGGACAAGCAGAACGGCCAACTGTGGTCCTGGTACGAGTCATTACAGACGATCAATTACCTCGGACAGATATTCCCGCTCGTAGGAACAGGCCCATTCGCTCGCATCATTCAGGTCCCCGAGGAAAAGGCTCGTTAGGCGCGGTCAAGATGACGGCAATCGCATGAGCAGGAATATCATTCTTGTTTTCGCAGTCGCCGCTCTCTTGGGCGCCGGTTACTTTGCGAGTGATGCGTTGGCGCGCGGTGGCGGTGGTGGCAGAGGTGGCGGCCACGGCGGCATGGGCATGGGCATGGGTTCAGGTTGGCACGGACCCGCGATGCATGGTGGCCACAACATGTTTGGCCACATGTCTCGTTCTCCCTTT
>JBGQLL010000050.1:0-15104 GCA_041500065.1 Pseudolabrys sp. | reverse complement strand
GCGTCTGCGCCAAAGGTCTTCGATACCGCAACTAGTGTCACCTCAGCCGGATCGCGTTGCGCATCCCGGCAGGCTCGGGCGATCTCCATGCGAACATGTTCGAGGCTATTTGCAATGACGGCAGCCATGCTGCTGCCTATATCGCACCATCTCGTACACCGCCACTTCAAATGAAGGGGCGTGGGTGAGCCTTGGCGATGTCGCTCCCGGCGATACCGGCCAGCGCTGTACGGTCGATCATTTCGAAGACGCGGTCTTTCCAGCGAACCGCCTTGCTCACGAACAGGCGCTTGAGGGTCTTGTTGGTGTGCACGAGCGACATTCCCAACGTGTCGGCAAGGTGTTGCTGGGTGAATGGAAACTGGATGCTACCATTCCTGACCAGGCCAGACTCTTCTGCTCGCGCGAACAGATGTAATAACAGGTAGGCGGCGCGCTCGAGCGCGGTGCGACGTCCGAGACTTACAAGATGCTCGTCAATGAGCTGCTCTTCGCGCGCGGCCAGCCACGTGATATCGAACGCCAGCGATGCGAGGCGGCTGTAAAGATCCCATAGTTTTGCACGTGGAAATACGCACAGCACCAGCGGGCTGAGCGCCTCAACCGAATGCTCCATTTCATTCATCAGGGCCCCTTGCAAGCCGAGCATATCCGCAGGTAGCGCATAGTTGAGAATCTGACGGCGGCCGTCGTCGAGCATCTTGTAGCGAAAGGCCCAGCCGCTAAGTACGGTGTAGAGATATTCGCTACGCGTGCCCTCGCGCAGAAAGCTTGCTCCCGCGTCGACGCGCAGTTCATCGGTCTTGAAGGTTTTCACGAATGCCAGTTCTACAGCGGAGAATTCACGCAAGTTCGGCCGCTTCCGCAGCGGACATTGCTCGCACGATGTGAAGGGGCCGTTTGGCCGTCCATTTCCGACAATCATGGGTGCTCATTCGCCGGTTGCCCGCAACGCCAGGCTAGAGAAATGGCGCCTCATATGTCCAAAGATGAATTTTCGCGGCCTATGTCTTTTTTAAATGCTGTTCTGTCTAATTCGTAGGACAAGGGAAAAGTTCCATCGGAGAACCTGATCCTTGGCAACGCCAGATAGCTTGCTTACCGGCAGGCACTGTCTCGTACTGGACGATGAATTCCTGATCGCACTCGACATCCAGCAGACACTTGAACTCGCCGGCGCCGCCTCTGTGACCTGCGTCGCGACCGTTGCCGAGGCTATCGCATTGCTGGACGGCAGCCCGGACTTCGATATTGCTGTGCTCGACGTCAAGTTAAGCAAGCCGGACCGGACCAGTCTTGGTGTTGCGACTGTGCTCGCAGCAAAGGGGACGCCTTTCATTTTCTTGACCGGCATGCGGGTCGACGACGTGCATGCCAAACAATTCCCGCAAGCGCCGGTGGTCGAGAAGCCTTACGACGCGGCGGCGTTATTGGGCGCAGTACGCCGCGCGCTCGGGATCGGCTAACCGGGGCATCCGACGCGCCACATTCACGAAACGACTATGCAGCTGGCTGCCACTGCGCCATCGCGTCCTTGGCGGATTTCTTCAGGCGTATCTTGTCGTCGATTGTTGCGACCCAATCGAGCGGAATGACATGGTGCCGACCGCCGGACTTGGGGTCACTTTTGGTAAGAACGATCTTGTTGGAATCTTTCGTGCAATCGACCGTTCCCACATGCGCGCCATCATTGCCGCAAACTTCCATGTGTTCCTTGTTCTGTTGAGTCTGGACCATACCGCACCTCCTGATTCAGGAGGCTAACCCACGCGGATAGCGCCCGGTTCCTCGGCCTTTTTCAGGCGAAATTTCCTGCGCCGGTTGACCCTTTGGCCTCTTTCGTGTCTGTTCCGCGCGCAATAAAAAGACGCACAAATGACCGCCGATTCGAGCAAAAACGAGCGCTATAACGCCCGCGAGGCGGAGATCCGCTGGCAGAAGGCGTGGTCGAAGCAGGGTATCTTCGCGACCAGAAACGACGACCCGCGGCCGAAATACTACGTGCTTGAGATGTTCCCCTATCCGTCGGGGCGCATTCATATGGGCCACGTACGCAACTACACGATGGGCGACGTGGTCGCACGCTTCAAACGCGCCATGGGCAACGCCGTGCTGCACCCGATGGGTTGGGATGCATTCGGCATGCCCGCCGAGAACGCCGCGATCGACCGCAAGGTGCACCCAAAGGCCTGGACCTACGACAACATCGCGGCGATGAAAAAGCAGCTCCAGTCGATGGGTCTTTCGCTTGACTGGGCGCGCGAGATCGCGACTTGCGATCCGGCCTATTACAAGCACCAGCAGAAAATGTTTCTCGACTTCCTAGAAGCGGGGCTGGTCGAGCGCAAGCAATCGAAAGTGAACTGGGACCCGGTCGATCAGACCGTGCTCGCAAACGAGCAGGTCATCGACGGCCGCGGTTGGCGCTCCGGCGCTGAGGTCGAGCAGCGCGAACTCACGCAGTGGTTTTTCAAGATCAGCGAATATTCCGAAGACTTGTTGAGAGCGCTCGACACGCTCGACCGCTGGCCGGACAAAGTGCGGCTGATGCAAAAGAACTGGATCGGGCGCTCGGAGGGTCTGCTGCTCCGTTTCGCCCTCGATCCGGCGACAACTCCGAATAAAGAAACCGAACTGGAAATTTTCACCACGCGGCCGGACACCTTGTTTGGCGCCAAGTTCATGGCGTTGTCACCTGACCACCCCTTGGCACAGGCCGCAGCAGCGAAGAATCCGAAGCTCGCCGCCTTCATTGAGCAATGCCACCGCATGGGCACCGCACAGGCGGAAATCGACACCGCCGAAAAGCTTGGTTTCGACACGGGCATCAAGGCCGTGCATCCGTTCGACCCAAACTGGAAGCTGCCGGTCTATGTGGCAAATTTCATTTTGATGGATTACGGCACCGGCGCCATTTTCGGCTGTCCCGCGCACGACCAGCGCGATCTCGATTTCGTCAACAAATATGGGCTCGGCAATACACCCGTCGTCTGCCCGCCAGGCCAGGACCCGAAAACGTTCGTCATTACCGACGTCGCTTATGACGGCGACGGCCGCATGATCAATTCGCGCTTCCTCGACGGCTTGAGCATCGAAGAAGCCAAAGAAGAGGTGGCCAGGCGCCTGGAGAAGGAAACGCGCGGCAACAGTCCGGTCGCACAACGGCAGGTGAATTATCGGCTGCGCGACTGGGGCATATCACGCCAGCGCTATTGGGGCTGTCCGATCCCGATCATCCACTGCCAGAAATGCGGCGTTGTCCCGGTGCCGGAAAAAGATTTGCCGGTGACCCTGCCGGAGGACGTGACCTTCGACAAGCCGGGCAACCCACTCGATCGTCACCCGACCTGGAAGAACGTGAAATGCCCGAAGTGCTCCGGCCCGGCACGGCGGGAGACCGACACGATGGATACTTTCGTCGACTCCTCGTGGTACTTCGCACGCTTCACTGATCCGTGGATCAAGACCGCCCCGACCGACCGCAAGATCGTCGATGAATGGCTGCCGGTCGACCAATACATTGGCGGCATCGAGCACGCGATCCTGCATTTGCTGTATTCGCGCTTTTTCACCCGCGCCATGCACAAGACCGGACACGCCGGCATCGACGAACCGTTCGCCGGACTGTTCACGCAAGGCATGGTGGTGCACGAGACCTATCGCGCCAAAAACGGCGACTGGATCGAGCCAGCCAACGTCAAGATCGAAGGCATGGGTGACGCTCGGCACGCTATTCTCGCCGCGACCGGTGAGCCGGTCGAGATCGGCTCGATCGAGAAAATGTCCAAGTCGAAAAAGAATACGGTCGACCCGGACGACATCATCGCTGCCTACGGCGCCGACACCGCACGTTGGTTCATGCTCTCGGATTCCCCGCCCGACCGTGACGTTATCTGGACCGAGGAAGGCGTGCAGGGCGCCTGGCGGTTTATGCAGCGGCTGTGGCGGCTGATCGGGGAAATCGCGGAAATTGACGCCCCGACAACCCGCCCGGCCACATTCGGCGAGCACGCGCTCGTGGTGCGCAAGGCCGCACACCGCGCACTCGCGAATGTCTCCGAAGATATCGATAAGTTACGCTTTAACCGCTGCGTCGCGCACATCTACGAATTCGCCAATGCGCTAAGCGACGCCATCGGTCAGATCGAGCGGGCGCCGGCCGGCGATCTCGCCTGGGCTTTGCATGAAGCGGGCGATATCCTTGTAAGCCTATTCCACCCTATGATGCCGCATCTCGCCGAGGAGTGCTGGGCCGCGCTTGGGCATAAGACCCTCGTCGCCACCGAATCCTGGCCAAAGGTCGAGCCCGAGCTTTTGATAGAAAGCACCATCACCTTACCTGTTCAGATTAATGGCAAGAAACGCGCTGACGTGACCATCGCCCGTGACGCCGAAAAATCCGACATTGAGGCTGCCGTTCTTGCTCTCGATGCGGTAAAAAAGGCGCTGGAGGGCAAAAGCCCGAAAAAGGTCATTGTCGTCCCGCAGAGGATCGTCAATGTCGTGGTCTGATATGACGCGCTTTGCCAGGTTTTTAGGTGCCTTGGCGTTAGCCGGGCTCAACGCGGGCTGCTTTCAGCCCCTCTATGCCGACCGGCCCACGCCCACCGGCGGGGGCAGCCTTGTCGGTCAATTGAGCGCGGTCGATGTCTCGCCAATCGACGCGCCCGGCGGGAGCCGGCTTTCACGCGTCAGCGTCGGCGTACGTAACGAATTGATCTACGACCTCACCGGCGGCAACGGCGGCATCTCGCCCACTCACCGCCTGGACGTCAAACTGACTGCTACGCAGCTCCAGATCATTGTCGACATCAATACCGCACGGCCGGACGTCAACAACTACGGCATCGACGCAACCTACATTTTGACCGAGCTCGCCACCGGGAAGCCTGTGGTGAAGGGTCAAACCTTCTCGCGCGTCTCCTATAATATTCCCGGCCAGGAGCAGCGCTTCGCAGGGGACCGTGGCCTCCGCGACGCCGAGAACCGAGCTGCCAAGGTGATCGCTGAAAATATCCGCTCGCGACTCGCTTCGTATTTCGTAGCGGGCTCGTAGGGCGTCACTTCTACCGGACGCGGCGCTATTCATGACCGCCATCAAAGCCTCCGACGTCGATCGTTTTATCGCCAAGCCGAACCCCGCACAGCCGATCGTCCTGGTTTTCGGGCCTGACACGGGCCTGGTGCGCGAGCGGGTGGACGCGCTGGTGCGCGCTTCGGTCGACGATCCCAACGATCCATTCGCGCTGGCGCGCATCGAGGGCGATGAACTGGCGAGCAATCCGGCGCGGCTCGTGGAGGAAGCGCACACGATACCTCTGTTCGGCGGCCGACGCGCCGTACTGGTGAAGGCAGGTGCCCGCAATATTGCCTCTGCGGTCGAAACTGTTATTGCCGCACCTTGCAATGAATGCCGCGTCATCATCGAGGCCGGCAATCTCAGCAAGAGTGCGCCGCTGCGCTCACTCTGTGAGAAGGCGAAAGTTGCTGCCGCCCTGCCCTGCTATGCCGATAATGAACGCGTACTCGCCCAACTGATCGACGAGGAAATGCATGCGGCCAATCTCACCATCGCGCCGGACGCACGCATCACATTGCTGTCTTTGTTGGGTGGAGACCGTCTTGCCTCGCGCAACGAGATCAGAAAACTCGCAACTTATTCGCAAGGACAAAAAAGCATCGAACTTGCCGATGTGATGGCGGTCGTCGCGGATGCATCGCAAATGGCACTCGATAGCGTCACCGATGCCGTTTTTGCCGGAAAGATTGGCGACGTCGACAGCGAATTCGGCAAGGCGCGTGCGAGCGGTTCTTCGCCGGCGGCAATTGTTTCGGCAGCGATCCGCCAGGTGGCTAATTTACACAAGATGAAACTGGCGATTGAAGGCGGCGATTCGATTGAGTTCGCCATGAAGCGCGTGGCGCCGCCTCTGCATTTCACGCGCGAAAGGGAGGTCAGCGAAGCTCTGCGTGCCTGGTCGCCCGCACGGCTACTGCGCGCGATGGATCAATTGGCAGAGGCTTCGCTTGAGATGCGGCGCAATGCGCCGTTAGCGGAAGCGATAGCACAACGAACTCTGCTGTCGCTTGCGGCAAATGCCCGCAAGAAGGCCTAAAGTCGTCCGCGCAACGCCTCCCCTTAAATCGAACTACTTGGACGACCCCAATCCGAATCAAGCCATTTAGAACTGATCAATGCTTTTTCGTTAAGCATTCTGGGATGGACGCAATCTCTCATCGCACAGACGGCACCGGTAAGATGCAGGCCGTCAGTGCCCGGCGCGACCTTCGTCGGTCACAGGAGACGCGCGCCAAATTTTGGCACGTGACAATCGTGTCCTCGTTTTTTATTGCCGTTGTGGGGGCGAGCCTGTTCCTCGGCGCGGTGATGGTCATCGGGACCTTTGGCGGAGGCAGTTCGAACGAATTGACGACCGACGGGCGGACCGGTCGCGTCGCCCGTGCGCTGCGCGACGGTACGCTGTGTCATTTTATTCTCTTCGACAACAAGACTGCGCAGGCCGTCGAAGACCGCATCGGCCGTTGCGACGAGGGTAGACCAAAGCCCAAGGTGGAAAGACCGGCGGCTTTCAATTGGGGCAAATAGCGTCGTCGCGCAGTACGCCCGTTTTACAGATTTAACTGATAGCTGTGCGGCACCCAGCGGTAGCCGTTCTGCCCCTTCTCTACGTAGCCGATGCCGGGAAACGGCATATGAAAACCGGCAACGAAGAGTTTGTCGGCCGCAAGCATGTCGAGGATCCGGCGTCGCGTCGCCACTGCTTTTTCCTTGTCGTCATCCATCTCGAAGTGCCATTCGGGGCGCTGCACCGCCATCACATATTGAGTGCAGGTGTCGGCCGTGATCATAAAGCGTTTGCCATTGCTCTCGATATGAAAGGCCAGCAGGCCGGGTGAATGTCCGGCGGCATCGATTGCTGTAATGCCCGGCACCACCTGGTCGCCCGGCTTGATGAATGTCGAACGATCGGCCAAGGGCACACAGATCTTCATAAATAGCTCGCGATTGAACTTGCGAGCTTCGCGCACGTTCTCGCCTCGCTTCCAGAAATCGAACTCCGCGGCGCCGAACACGTAACGGGCTTTCGGAAACACAGGTTTTCCGCCTTCAACCAAACCACCGATGTGATCGGGGTGTCCGTGCGTGATGACAACGACGTCGATGCCCTCCGGATCATAACCCGCGGCCGCAAGCCGCGCCGCCGTTTGGCCGGGCGGAAGACGCTTGCTGAGCTGCTCGTATTCGCGCGGAAGCGCACCGTTGCCGGTGTCAAACAGCACCAATTGCTTGCCGGTGTTCACCACCGTCGGAATATTGGGATGCTCGAACCGTTGGGTATCGATATTGTTGGCGCGGGCAAGCGCCAGCACTTCGTCAGCCGAAGCATTGGCCCCGTAATGCGGATGCAATCCCTCGCGAATTGCCTTGGCATCCAGAACAGTCGCAACCTCGAAACCGCCGAGCTTGAAACGATAAATTGTCGGTTGCAATTCGCCTTGCAGTGAAGCGGGCACCTTGATTTCTCCCCGATTGTTGTCGCGCCTGAGCCCTGCTTAGCAGTTGGGGCAGCCTGCGATCCAGCGGGAACGAAG
Source organism: Pseudolabrys sp. (assembly GCA_041500065.1). Taxonomy (GTDB): domain Bacteria; phylum Pseudomonadota; class Alphaproteobacteria; order Rhizobiales; family Xanthobacteraceae; genus Pseudolabrys. The sequence continues at coordinate 7,490 of JBGQLL010000050.1, read as the reverse complement.
GGGTCCAACGGCCGGCCCTGCCTTTCGCAGACGTCGCAATCGCTCTATGCTGCGGCCAGTCAGCCCGGGAGATTATCGATGGCTCGAAAGAAAAAGCGCAAGTCAGTTGCCAGCAGGCGCAAGAAAAAATCCAAGATCGCAATTGGAAAAAGCCGCCGTGGCGCCAGGAGGCGAAAGCTTGCCAACCGCCGGCCGCGGAGCTTCAAGAGCAAAGTGAAGGGCGCCTACCGGGTGGTCGTGGATACGATCCAAGGTACCGACCGCCTCCGAAACAAAATGGAACAGCCCGCGACTTCCGAAACCGAATAGGCCCAGGGCGGGCGGACTAGATCCGGCCCACCAGGACCAGGATCAAGACAATAACCAGGACCAGGCCGAGACCGCCGGAGGGGTAGTAGCCCCACTCGCCGCTATATGGCCAGGTCGGCAGCGCGCCCAGGACGAGCAACAGAAGAATAATCAAAAGAACAAATCGCATCCTCGCCTCCTCGGAAAGGCAAACGCCGGATTTGCGATTTTGGTTCCCGTCGGGTCGCGGGCGCTACCCGCCGTCAAGAACTTGCCGGATTTTTCGCGCCAGAACGCGCTCGACCAATGGCTTCTGGATGAGCTCAGTGCCCGGATCCAGCCGGCCATGATGGACAATTGCGTTGCGCGAATAACCGGTCATAAAAATGACCTTTGTTCGCGGGCGGCGATTTTCAACTTCGGTCGCAAGCTCTCGGCCGTTCTTGCCCGGCAGCACAACGTCCGTTAGCAGCAGGTCGAATTTCTTGTCGGCATCCAAAAGGCGAAGCGCAGCCGCCGAATCCTTTGCTTCGATAATCTGATAATTGAGATCCCTCAGGATCTCAGAGGCATATTGGCGAACGCCATCATCGTCTTCGACGATCAGAATTGTTTCACCGCGGCCACGTTCGGAACCAATATCATCATCTCCGGAAAGAGCTGCCTCATCGCCGTAACGGCGGGGCAAGTAGAGTTTGATCGTCGTGCCCTCACCGGGTTCGCTATAAATTCTTACGTGCCCATCGGACTGTTTCATGAAACCGTAGACCTGACTCAATCCCAGGCCGGTGCCCTTGCCGGCCTCTTTGGTGGTGAAAAAGGGCTCGAATGCACGGTCGATTGTTTCGGCCGACATCCCCGCCCCGCTGTCGGTAACCGCAATGAGAACGTACTGGCCAGGCGTCAGGCCTTCGTGTTGCCGGCAATATTCATCATCGAGGTAGGCATTGCTTGTTTCAATCGTCAGCTTGCCTCCTTCCGGCATTGCATCGCGTGCATTCAGCGCAAGGTTGAGGAGAGTTGATTCGAGTTCTGAAGCGTCTACTTCGACCTTCCAAAGCCCGGCCGCACCGATGGCTTCCAGCTTAATATTTTCGCCGAGAGTGCGTGCCAAAAGATCTGAAATGCTGACAATCAACTTGTCGACATCGAGCACTCTCGGATTGAGCGGCTGGCGGCGCGAAAAGGCGAGCAGCCGTTGGGTCAGCTGCGCGGCACGCTCCGCACCAACGAGCGCGTTGTTGAGAGCGCGTTCCGCCCGCGCCTCGACGACCCCGCGCTTTGCGATGCCGAGATTGCCGATAATGATGGTGAGAAGATTGTTGAAATCGTGCGCAACTCCTCCAGTCAACTGACCGACGGCCTCCATCTTCTGGGATTGCCTGAGAGCTTGCTCGGCAAGCTCGCGGCGTTCGGCTTCCGCGTAAAATGCTCGCGTGCGGCGCATCGTCAACAGCACAAGCACGAAGAGAAAAAGTGTGGCCGGAAACCCGAAGATCAAGTGACTCGCCATCAGGCGAACCCAGCCAGAATAGATTGTCTCGGTCGGCAGCCCATCAGATACATACAAGTCGGAATATCCGAGTTTTCGATAGGCGATGCGCAGCTGAACGTCGTCAACTGAGCTGGTTGTGACAATGCCACCTTCAGGACGATTGATGACGTTGAGCATAAAACCACTGGTGGGCCCGAAATTCGTGACGCCTGGCGGCGCAGCCGGATAACGCACGAGAATGGCGCCATTGCTCTTTGTCAGCGAGAAGCTTGCGGCGGTGTCGCCGGCAAGCTGTTTGTAGAACTCCGAGAACATTTTCGGCAGAACGGAGACCGTGACGATCCCGTTGAATTGTCCATCGCGCGCCGGCCGGCGGCGGCTGACGCCGAAGAACTGTCCTTTCGTCGCCCGCGACTGCAATACGGCGCCGATATAAGTGCCGGCATCGCGCTCCGTTTGCGCCAGAAAATAGTCGCGGTCGGCAACGCTGGTGTCGGCGGAAAGCGGGAAGATCGCCGATGAAACCAGCGCGTGACCGTTTCGGTCGGTTACAAAAATTGCATCGACAGTGGCCAGCGCTTTTTCAAGCTTGCTTAGCTGCAAGTGCAGCGCTTCTTCATTTGCCTTGATTTGTTCGTCGCTGAGATGGCCGAGAATGGCATCGACACTCGTGAACATGAGATCGACAGACTGAAATTCCTTGGATGCGTGTTCAGAAAGAATGGTTAGCGAGGCTGCCAGTTGCTCGTCGGCATGGGCAAGGACATCCTTGTAGTTGATCCAACCGGCGTATGAAAAAAGCGCCGCTGGAAGGACGATCGATGCCACCAACATTGTCTTGAGGAGGCGTAAGGCGGCATCACGGCGCGCGCGCATTCGACAAAGCTCGTTTAAGCGGAGACCCGAATGTATTCAGGATATCCAATTCTGAAAGGAAAAACCCCCTGATATCCCGCCTTGAATGCGGTGGACGGGCGCTAGAGGCAGGCGGGGGACCCGGTTTGCTGCGTGGAACGTCATGGGCCCCGGACGCGCTGGGGCAAGCATAAGCAAGCTCGCTGTATTGGATCGAGCAAAAATGGACTCCAAAGGAGCCGCCGAAAGGCGGTTTCTCATTTTTCAAACGTCAGCCCGCGACGCGCTAACGCTCACAAGACATTTTGGAGAGTAATCAGAAGACCGGACTCCGCGGCATTTATTTCAAAATCGATGAATTCTTTCGCGATGTATTTCAGCGGATTTTAGCAGGCCTCGTCTACAGCATGATTTGAAAACAATTCAATTGCCGACGGTGTTGATGGTGCCCCCAGCGTCATCTTCCAAGCGTAAGCGAAAATCGCGTTCGCAACCTGTGCGCAGGGCCGTGACCGCCTTCGTCGTTGCAATTGTCATGCTACCCGGAATGTGTTGGGACGATGCCGCGGATCGGGCCGCGGATCGGTATGTCGTGCCGATCGAGGCCGGCCTGCATGCCGGGTCCAATCCCGATGTTGTGGTTTTGGCGGTCACCAATACCGAACGGTCGGCGGCCGCAGCAGATGTGCAGACATCATCGGTAGATGATCATGATGATGCCGCAGCAGATACGGAGGCATCATCAGTAGATGGTCATGATGATGACGTTGGCGTGCAACCCGGCAGCACTGACACATGCCTCCTTGAAAACACGGCGGGCCTGTCGCTTGCCGAGCTGCGCCTGGCCAGCAGTGACTTGATGCCTTTCGCGATCACATCACGGACCGCGCGTCGTATGCTGGGGATGATGCCGGGGGCGCTCGCCGGTATGGGCACTGGCGATGTCGATTTGGTTGCTTACACGCGGCGAGAAATAGCGTCGCAGTTCGCTGCAATGTATGGCGCTGTTGCCAAGCGCGTTGCCGTGCTGGGATTACCGCGCATCCAGAATGAGGCGGCCGGCACACGCGCGACGATTATCGGTACAGTTTCCACATACAATCCATATCGAGACGGCACTCAAGAGGGCGGGATGCAGACCGCTTCGGGCGAGCCTTACGATCCCGCTGCCTGGACGGCAGCAATAAAGACGGACCTGCGCAACAAATTCGGCGGCGTCCGCTATGGCCGGTTCTATCAGCCGACCTTTGCGTTGGTGGAAAGCGGCGTCATGCAGATCATCGTGAAGATCAACGATGTCGGGCCGCTCAAGCCGGGCCGCATCCTAGACCTCAACGAGCGCAGCATGCGCCAATTCGATCCGTTTCTCGCCCGGGGCCTTTTAGATAACGTCAAGGTCACCCTTTTGCCTGGTGAAAACTGGACACCCGGGCCCATTGGCAAAATGTATGCAATAGACCTCGAGGCACCGGAGCGGCGCGCGGAGCCAGCGCGATTCGGCACAATCGTTTCACCAAGCTGGCAAATCGATTCCGATTTGACGCGCCTGCGGGCACCGCTTGATCCGGTCTCCTATCCTCCGGGGATAGAAGATGTCCGCGCCGAGATAAGACCTAGCGAAGGTGGCTAAGCCGAGCGACGCATCGCGAGGTCATTGCTATCGTTGCTTGCGCAGCCAGACATCAACGCTGATGCCTCCGGCGCCGCATGCAAATAAAAAGAAGATGCCACCCAGGATCGCCATGTTCTTATAGAAATTTGAATCCTGCGCCCGTCGAGCGGCGGCATCGGCGAAGTCCCAATAGCGGTGCGAACTGAAAGTCGCCACCAGCATAAACACCACCATCACCAACGCGGCGTAACGGGTCGCAAATCCAAACATTAACGCAAGGCCGCCGAAAAATTCCGCCGGGACAGCAATATAGGCCAGAAAGGTAGGCAACCCGCGTGGCGGAAAAGTTGCGGCATAAGAGGGAATATCGAAAATTTTCCCGTAGCCGCTGCGCACAAATATCCAGCCGATCAGAATACGGCCAACCAACAAGATGATGTCGGATGTGCCCGCGGCCAGGCCGTCGGTACCAGATAATGCGGGATGTGAGCTATTTTGAATAGCAGGGCTCATCGCGTTCCTCGTGGAGGTTTCTGGGCCGATATTTTGCTTTGCGTGGAATAACACGCTTTGGAGCTATTTATTCCATCAGCGGATTCTGTGAGGCAGACGATGGCACCACTCGATGACGCTAGACCGTCTCAGTCACATCTTCATAAACATCGATCTCAATTGCACCAGGAAAAAGCGTACGCCAAGCCTGCAAGTAATTGTATATAATCGGATCGCTGGCGAGTTTTTGACGATTGAGTTCAAACGTTCGATCCGTTTGATACTCAATTACCTGAAGGAACTGAGTCTGATTGTCAGCATTTCGCAGCAAGCGAACCTGGGCGTCGCCGAACGCCTTGTACAAGGGCATTGTGTTCTTCATCATCGTCGTCAGGAGTGTCGTTGCATCGGCTGATGGCGTCTTAATTTTTACGTGCAAAATTCGTTTTGCTCTCGACGCGTCCTCGGCCATAGGCGGCCTCCTCAATTAGAATCGATTTCCTATTTGATTAAACTACAAATAGGCCTAGCGGCCAGACCATGGCATTCAGCCAAAGCCAAATGCCAACCAAATCCGGCCAAATCCGGCTTTGTGACGATACGAATTGTCCTTAGCCCTGCTGCGAGCCAAGCAGATTGAACCGAGCCTTTTGCTCGTCTGTCAGTGAGCCGTAGAAATTCTCCAAGGCTGGCTGCACGATGTTGATCGCTTCCAGCATTGCCTTGAGCCGCTGTTCCATGGCGGTGACGCGGCCCGGCGGTGTCAGTGTCGGGTCCGTGGGGCAATGCGCCTTGAGGAAGTCGGCTGCCTTCCGCGTCGCGTCGTTTAGGGCATCAAGCCCGCCGCGCTGGGCATCGGTCGGACTGATCGCCTGCGCGATGCGATCGGTTGGTACGCTGACGGCTTTCATAGCGTCAGGTCCACACACTTGTGAGAGATCGGACGGCTGGTTGCCACCACGAATGGCGCCTGTCGTTTGAGTATCGGGATCGACGACATTAAAGCGGGCTTTCTGCTCATCGGTTAGCGACTCATAGAATTGCTGCAGAGGAGGCTGCACGATGCTGAGCGCCATCAGCATGGTTGCGATCCGCTTGTGCATTGCCGCGAGCCGCCCGGGAGGCGTGCTCGGCAGATCGTCGGGACACGCGGTTTGCAGCGCAGTGACTGCCTTGCCGGTGGCGTCCTTCAAATCATTGAGGACAGATTGCTGAGCTTCATTGGGCTGCACTGTCTGGGCGATTTGCTGGATCGGCCAATTGGTGAGTGCGGGCGTCTGTTGACCGCAGACAACGGCGACCGCCGTGGAGTTGCGGCGGGCTTTTCGAGCCGCGCGTCGACTTGAGTAGACATCAGCATAGCCCGGGCCTTCGTAAGCATAAGGCCCGAAGACGCCGACATAGAGATCGTCGTAGACGTAAGGCCAGAAAGCGTCATACGCGTAGGGCCAGAACGTATAATCGAGGAAATCCCAATAGGCGTACGGCCAGAACACCGCACCGAACCAACCAATCGCAATGATCGGACGGTTGTGATGCCACCACCATCCGTTTTGACCACGCCAGTTCTGACCATGCCAATTCCGACCCGCGAACCCGCCGCGGAAACTTGCTTGCCTGAGCGTTCCCGCCCTTCCAGGATGCGATGCGTATGAGGCAAAAGCATTGTTGCGGAGAACCGCTGCGCGGCCCGCGCCACGCACCGAGCCGGTGACAAGATTTTGGTTGGCGAAGTTGCGTGAAGCCAGACGCCCGCTCCGCAAGCCCGCGCTACCCACACCCGTTCGCCCCGTGAATTGCCTCAACCCGCTCGGATTGAGCCCATTCATCCGGCTGAAATTTCGAACAGCGACACCTGAGGAAAATCGCGATGTTGAATGAAACCCGGAGAAAGACCGTCCCACCGGCGCGTAGCCCCGCGCAGTCCCGCCGCGCGAAAGGCCGGCGCCCGAAAATCCACGAACACCAGCACCGCCGATATGGCCGCCACCGCCTCCTGCACGGAAGCCGCCACCGCCGCCTCCGCCTCCGCCTCCGAAATGGCCACCGCCGCCACCTCCGTGTCCCCCGCCCCCTCCATGTCCACCTCCGCCCCCACCGCCGGAACGCGCTTCGCCGATCCCCACCGAGACCGCAATTGCAAAGACAGAGATGATCGTAAGAGCGCCGAGGCGCGATAGCTTCGACATCGTTACCCTCCTGATGCCGTACTACAGCTAACAACCGTAGTTTGAGCCTTAATCAGTCAAAACTGAAGGGCCTTGATTTCGATCAATAATTTGGTGGTAAACCGCTGCGGTTCAAATCGAGCTTGGCAGCGGATTTCTTCAAAAAGCGGTGATAGCCGCAGCTTTGGGCGTGGTCTTAGCCGCCCAGCTTTCGCAACACCGCGTCGAGCTGGTCCAAATCGCGGTATTTGATGCGCAACGTACCGCCCTCACCGCGGTGGTCGACGCTGACCTCAAGGCCGAGCGCATCAGATAACCGCTTTTCGAGTGAGCGAGTGTCGGCATCCTTGGCGCCGGACTTGCCGCGCCCGTCGCGGGGCAGGTCGCGTGCCTGGGCATCGTCCTTGCGCATGTCCGCTTCGAGCTGACGCACACTCAGGCCCTTGTCGATAATTTCCTTCGCGATCTGTTCTGCGTTTGCCTGGCCGAGCAACAGCCGCGCGTGACCCGCAGAAATTTTTCCCGAGCGCACGAGTTGTTTCACGGGTTCCGACAACTTGAGCAAGCGGATGGTATTCGC